>CP000700.1 GCA_000016765.1 Rhizorhabdus wittichii RW1 | reverse complement strand
TTTGTCAGGATCACCAGATAATGAAAAAGTTGATCGCGGCCGTATTGGCTGCGGCGTCCTGCGCATCGATCGCGCAGGCGCAAGCACAGGCGCAACAAGCGCCGGTCCCGGCTGCGCCAACATCGGCACAGCCCATGCCGGCTTTCACGCTCGATCAGGCCGTGTTGGCGGCAGGTGGGTCGGCACCGGCCAACGCGGCGGCAGCAGCGGGCATCGAAGCCGCACAGGCTGGACGCTCCGTCGCGGGCCTCCGCCCCAATCCGACCTTTCAGGGTCAGGTCGAGAATGTCGTGGGTTCCGGGCCTTATCGGGGGCTGCGGAGCGCTGAAACGACGGTCGGGGTTGCGATCCCGATCGAGCTGGGCGGCAAGCGAAGCGCGCGTGTCGCCGTCGCCGGCGCGCAGCTATCTCGGGCGCAGCTCCAAGCCGCGATCGCAGAGGCCGATATCCGCGTGCAGGTGACGCAGCTCTATGTCGAGGCGGTCGCGGCCGAACGCCGCTTGGCGACGGCACGCGACCAAGCCCGGATCGCGGCGGAAGTCCTGCGCGGCGCCGGGGTCCGCGTTCAGGCGGGCCGGGCATCGCCGCTCGAACAGCAGCGCGCCGACGTGGCGCGGATCAACGCGGATGCCAACGTCGAGCGGCTGACGCGGCTTGCGGAGGCGGCCAGGACCAATCTCGCGCGCCGGATCGGTCGTCCGATAGATGGCGCGCTGGACGTAACACTGCTCGATCGCCTCCCTGCCGCGACCTTCGGGCCGGTCGCCCCGCCAAGTGCGCAAGGCACGCTGGCGCTGGCGGCGGCCGATGCCGATCTGGCCATCGCCGACGCCGGCATCCGGCTTGCTCGGGCCAATCGGGTGCCCGACATCAACGTCGGACCGGCGCTGCGGCGACTGGAAGCGACCAACGACACCGCCGCGGTGTTCGCGATCTCGATCCCGATCCCGGTGTTCAACAATGGCCGGGCCGCCATCGCGCAGGCGACCGCTGAGCGGACGCGGGCGGACGCGGTGCGGCGCGTAACCGCGCTCGATGTCGAGCAGGCTATGGGTCGTGCGGCTGAGCGGAACAGGAAAGTGTCATAAGGCACTGTTTGGCTCGATACAGCGATAGATGGTGGCCGGGTGAACGTTGAAGGTCCTTGCGACGGCGCTAATGGACTTACCCTCGAGAACGAGTTGGCGAGCGAGCTCCGCCTGATCTGGGCGCATTTTCTTTGGGCGTCCGAAGCTCACACCGCGCGCCATCGCCGCCTTTCGCCCCTCCTCGGTTCGGCTCAATATGAGAGTCCGCTCGAACTGGGCGATCCCAGCGAATACGGTCATGATCATCACGCCAGACGGGGACGTGGTATCGGCCCAAGGTTCATCAAGCGATTGTAATCCTGCCTGCTTTTCCTTGATGCGTTCCGCGATGTGCAGGAGTTCGATGGTGGATCGCGCCAAACGATCGAGGCGGGCGACGACGAGAACATCGTCTT
The DNA here is from genome assembly GCA_000016765.1 of Rhizorhabdus wittichii RW1. NCBI lineage: Bacteria > Pseudomonadati > Pseudomonadota > Alphaproteobacteria > Sphingomonadales > Rhizorhabdaceae > Rhizorhabdus > Rhizorhabdus wittichii. The sequence continues at coordinate 308,745 of CP000700.1, read as the reverse complement.
TGCGCAGGTGACCCATCAGCTTTTCAAGCTCGGGCCGGCCACGAGCGGCCCCCGATATTTTCTCTTCGAACATCATTTCACAGCCCGCCTCCGAGAGCCGACCGCGCTGGATTTCCAAGTTCTGATCCTCGGTGGAAACGCGCGCGTAGCCGAGCTTCATGCGACTGCTCCAGATATTGTGCGAAAGTTACTGCAAAACAATTTTGTTTCGCACATATGTTTTGCGAAGAAATTCGCCTTGTTTATCGGCATGGGCCGTCCCCTTCGCAAAAGTTGAAAGTTTCGCACGGTATGCCCACCCGTCACCTCACTGACGCCCAGCGTCAGGGCTTTGCCCGCTTTGATGGCGAACCGTCGGCCGATCAACTCGCGCGATATTTCCATCTGGACCAAACTGATCGCGACCTCATTGGAACTCTGCGCGGCGACCACAATCGGCTCGGCTTTGCCGTGATGCTGACGAGCGCCCGGTTTCTGGGCGCATTTCCAGTCTCGCCCGCCGAGATCCCAGCGTCGGTCCTGGCGGCCGTGATCGAACAACTCGCTCTTGAACCCGGCACGGACGTGGACGCCTATTTTGCGGGAAGCCGACGCATCCGGCACCTCGCGCTCATCCGGACGCACTGCGGCTTCACGGACTTTGGCGACAACGCGGTGGCACGTTTCCGGCTGACCCGATGGCTCTACGCCCTTTGCTGGAGCGGCGACGATCGGCCCGGCCCCCTGATTGATCGAGCTGCGGCCTGGCTGATCGCCAACAAGGTGCTGCTGCCGGGCGTCACGGTCGTCGAGCGCCTGGTTGGCAGGATCCGCGATCGTGCGCGGACCAGGCTTTGGCGCCATCTGGTCGCCAGCTTGAGCGATGACCAGCGCGTGCGCATCGCCGCGCTGTTTGACGATGGCGACACATCCACGTTCGCCGCCCTGGACGCGCTCCGGACCGTTCCCTCCAAGCGCATGCCGACCGAACTCTTCCGACACCTTGATCGGCTCGATGCGGTCCGGGCGTTCAATCTGCGGCCGGCGCCACCGCGGGGCGTTCCCGCCACAACCCTTGAGCGGCTCGCGCGGGTAGCGCGCGTCGGCAAGCCCTCGGCCATCGCCGCCCTTCAGGAGCCTCGTCGAACCGCGACCGTAGCCGCGCTCTTCCATACGCTCGAAGCGGCGGCCCAGGACGACGCCGCCGAGCTGGCCGAGGCTCTGCTCGCCGACTTGGTGAAAGGGGCTGAAGCCGCCGACAAACAGGCCCGCCTGCGCAGTCTGCGCGATCTCGATGGCGCCGCGATGCTGCTCCACGCAATGGGTCTGTTGGTTTTGACCGACGACGCCCTGCCCCTCAATGAATGGCGAGATGTGCTCTTCGAGCGGTTGCCCCGTCCCGACATCGAGGCCGCCATGTCCAAGGTGGAGGCGATCGCCAAGCCCGCGGAGACCAAGCCCTATGATCAACTGCGAACAAAATGGCGGAGCGCCCGGCGATTGTTCTTTGAAATCGCTACCCGCATCGAGACCGACGCTGCCCCAGGTGGCAAAAACGTCAAGGCCGCGATCAGCTACCTCAAGGGCGTGGACGACTGGTCCTCTCTCGTCAAGATGCGCGGCGCACCGATCGCTGCGGTCTCGAAGGCGTGGAGGCAACATGTCCTGGATGACGATGGCAGGATGCGCGACCCGAAGGCCTATGTCTTCGCGATCATCGATGCGTGGCGTCTGGCGATCAAGCGTCGCGATGTGTTCGCCAAGCCCGGCATCCGATACGGGGATCCCCGGCGCGGGATGCTCGAGGGCGAGTCCTGGCACAATTCCAGGTTGATGGTAGCACGCGCCCTGGGCCGATCTCTGGAAGCCGACATTGAGATTGACGGTCTCTCCCGCCTTCTCGACGAGGCATATCGACATGTCGTTGCGCGCGCCGGCGACAATCCGGACCTGCGTTTTGAGACGGTCGCCGACAAGATGGGGATTGTGGTCACGCCCCTCGACAAGCTTGATGAACCCGAGAGCCTTCGAGCACTTCGCGCCGCCGTCCAAACGCGCATGCCGAAGGCCGGAATGCCCGACATCTTTCTTGAAGTCATGGCGCGAACCGGATTTGCCAAGTCCTTTACGCATCTGAGCGAGCGTCAGGCCACCGTCGAGCACTTCGAGATAAGCCTGTGCGCGACCCTGGTCGGCGGCGCCTGCAACATCGGTCTTGAGCCGATCGTGCGCCCGGAATTTGCGGCTCTGCGTCGCGACCGTCTTTCTTGGGTCGGTCAGAATTTCATTCGGCCCGAGACCATCGCCGCGGCCAACGCCGCGATCGTTTCCGCTCACAGTCGTCTGGATATCGTCCAACATTGGGGCGCAGGCGAGGTGGCCAGCGCCGACGGCATGCGTTTTGTCGCTCCGTCGAGCGCCATACACGCCGGGCCCAACCCCAAATATTACGGCCAGGAGCGCGGCGTCACTTGGTACAACATGATTTCCAATCAGTTCAGCGGTCTGACCGGAGCGGTCATCCCCGGCACGTTGCGCGACAGCCTGGTCGTCCTGGCTCTCCTGCTGGAGCAGGAAACCGAGCTCGATCCTCTGGAGATCATGACCGACACCGCCGCCTATTCCGACGCCATTTTCGGTCTGTTCTGGCTCTTGGGCTACCGGTTCAGCCCCCGTCTGGCGGACATCGGCGACGCCAAACTCTGGCGTATCGACCGCCAGGCGAGCTATGGGCCGTTCGATCAGACCGCCTGGGGCAGGGTTAAAATCAATCTGATCCGGGAAAACTGGTCCGACCTTATCCGCTTGGCCGGATCGCTCAAGCTCGGCCACCTCAAGGCCGCAGGCGTCATGCGAATGCTGCAGGTCAAAGACCGCCCAACAACGCTGGCCAAGGCCCTGTCTGAACTCGGCCGCATCATCAAGACGCTGCATATCCTGCGATACATCGATGACCGGCCGTTCCGGCGACGAATATTGTTTCAGCTCAACCGGCAGGAATTGCGCCACAAGCTCGGTCGGCGCGTCCATCACGGCGATCGGGGCGAAATCAGAAGCCCTCTGCGTCAGGGCCAAGAGGAGCAGCTTGGGGTCCTCGGTCTGGCCCTCAACTCCATCGTCCACTGGAACGCTGTCTACATGCAGGAAACCGTGCGCCAACTCAGCGAGGCCGGGACGCCGCCGCTGCCCGCCGATATCGCTCGGCTCTCGCCGATATCTTGGCGTCACATCAATTTCCTCGGCCGCTACGACTTCTCCGTGCCTGACGCCGTCGCAAACGGCGGCCTCAGACCGCTACGCCAACCTAATTCCGAATGGGACTTTTGAAAGGAAATAATGCCCCTTACGACACTTTCCTGTTCCGCTCAGCCGCACGACCCACGTTCCTGCCGGCGCACCGCGCCGGTCGCGAAAACGTCGCCCCTTCGTTTCTGGTGCGCAGCGCCTATCTCTGGGGCCATGTTGAAAAGCTTGATGGTAGCGGCCCGGGACCGGGAGCGTCTTGGTGAGGTCACCGGGGTCCTGGCGCGCTATGGCCTCGACACGGCGATCGACCGGCTCGGCCTGGGCGCCAAAGATCTTCTTGCGGGCGAGGCAGCGGCGCTGCCCGCACGCACGCGCCTGGCGCTGGAGGAATTGGGTCCCACCTTCGTCAAGCTCGGACAAATTCTCGCCACGCGCAGCGATCTTCTTCCTCCCGACTGGATCACCGAATTGGAGCGGCTTCACAGCCAGGCGGCGACGCTCCCGTTCGAAATGGTGCGGCCCGCCATCGAGGAGGCTTTGGGAGAACCTGTCGGCAAGGCGTTCGCCGCGTTCGATCCCGAGCCGCTGGCCGCCGCTTCGATGGCGCAGGTCCACCGCGCCCACCTGCACGATGGTCGCGCCATCGTCCTCAAGGTCCGGCGGCCCGGCATCCGTCCCCGCATGGAAGCGGATCTGCGCCTCATCGCCCAGTTCGCGGCGGTACTCGAGCGGGCCAGTGCGGAAATCCGGCGCTTTGCGCCCACCGCGCTCGTCCAACAGCTCGCTTCCGCAATCCTGGAAGAACTCGACTTCACCAACGAGGCCCGCAATGCCGACCGCTTGCGCGCCGACCTCGTCGGCAACGCGCAGGTCGTCATTCCCGGGATCCACTGGGAATGGACGTCGGAAACGCTCCTCGCCATGGATTATGTCGAAGGGGTCGCGCCGCGCTCGGCAGAGGCCCTCGTCCAGGCGGACATCGATCCCCACGCGATCGCATCGCTCGGCGCCCAGGTCGTGCTCGACATGGTCCTTCTCACCGGGCGGTTCCATGCCGATCCCCACCCCGGCAATCTCCTGTGCTTGCCCGGAAACCGCCTCGCCTTGCTGGATCTAGGCCTCATCGGCCATGTCAGCCCCCGGCGCCGGGAAGAGCTTTTGCGCTTCGTCCAGGCCATCAATATCGGGGATCCGCAGGCCCTGGCGGAGACGCTCACCCTGTGGTCCGCCGGTGAGAGCCCGCCTCGCGAGCGGCTCCTTCTGGCGGCCGAACAGCTTGTCGCCCGCCATGGCGGCACGCGCCTGGTGCTCGCCACCCTGGTCAACGATTTTTTCGCGCTCATGCGGCAGGAGCGGCTGACCGTCCCGCCCGACCTGCTCCTCATCTTCAAGGCACTGGTGACGCTCGATGGCGTCCTCGCCAACATCGCCCCCGGCTTCGACCTGACCCTTGCCCTGCGGCAGGCTGCAGTGCGCATCGTTGCCTCGCGCCTCGATCCTGCTGCCTGGACCCCGGTACTCCAAGGTCTGCTGCTTGAGATCACAAGGATCGGGCAGGATGGCCCGCGGCTGCTGAGGCTGATCATCGAGCGGCTGGAGCGCGATCAATTCATCCCTCCGCAGCGTGGGGGCACGGAGATCGCCGCGGCCGGGCGGTGGATCGCGGGCGCCATTGTCGCAGGATCCCTCATCCTCGCGGCCGCTCTGATGCTTTTCTAAGGCGCCCCTGATGGAGGCTTGCCGCTCCGCGGCTGCCTTTTCAGGCGGCCGAGACGCGGTCCTCAATCACGCGGAGCAATTCGCGATGGTCGACCGGCTTCGAGAGAAAGACAGCATCGTCGGGCAACGCGCCTTGCTCGGGCCGAACGGTGCCTGAGGAAACGATAAGGGCGATGGGAGGATAGGCATCGCGAATATAGCGCGCCAGGCGCAAGCCATCCATCGATCCGGGCATCTGGATATCGGTGACGACAATCCGGATCGAGGGCAGCGCCTGCAGGACTTCAAGAGCTCCGGCGGCGTTGGAAGCCTCCTCGACCGCATATCCCTCGCCCTCCAGGAGATCGACAAGGATCATCCGGAGCACCGGCTCGTCATCGACAACCAAAACATGTTGCCTATCGGCCATCATGCAATCCTCGGTAATACAGCAACACATATGCCCCGTTTCCCTATGAACGGCGGCAGGGGGCCATGGTTCACAGACGAGGCGGCAAAAGCGCAGAATTCTTTCTGATTTTCGACGAACTGTGACGCTTGCGCCCGCGCCTATGGACGAGCGTCCTCGGCGGCGGCGATCACTGGATCGCGTGGCCCGTCAGGAAAGCCTCGGCGCAACGTATCTGTTTGACGACCTCGTCCAGGGACAAGCCAAGCCGTGTCGCCACCGTTCCGATGGCCAGTCCATTATGGCGATGCAGGCAGTAGACGCGGCTGGTGAGATGCGGGAGCAAGCTGATCAGGTCCCAATCATCGGGCGCAACCTGGGACTGTCCCGGCTGCGGCATGAGGCGGTCGATCGCGATCTGGACGTGCATCGCCGCATCCTCGTTGACGCCGTCGACCAGGGCCAGCGCGCGCTCCAGCAGGCGCAGCGCTTCGTCGACCCTGCATTCCCGGTCGGCCTCGTCCATGGCCCGCTCCCTTCTTTTCTGTTTCCGGCTCCGTGCTTGCCTGTGTCCACGCCGTCAGCCGAGCTGGGCCGCATGGCGGGCTTCTGCGAGATCAAGCTCCCGAATGAGCTTGCGCGCAAGCTCGCTGCCGAGTTCCCGTTTGCGGACCATGCGAAAGATCTGGCTCCGTTCCGCTTTGAGCGCGGCGATGCGCAGGCGCCGCTCGATCGCCTCCCCTCGCCGCATCTCGGCATTTTCCTCGCGTGTCCCCACCCGGCTTTCGATCCGCTCGCGGTAACCGTCCATGATCCGCGCCGCAGCTGACACAAAAAGATCGGCATCCGCGCGGCCCTCGGCCAGTTCGTGCTGGACCTCCTCGATCCGGGCAATAGCCGCTTCAGCCGCTTTGACGCGCGCGGCATCTTCGGCGCTCTGCTGGTCATGCTCGGGCGGCATGAGCAGGCCCCGCAGCAGGACGGGAAGGCCAAGGCTCGCGACGAGGAGCGAGACTATGATGACGCCCATCGCCAGGAAAATGGCGAGGTCCCGCCCCGGGAAGGGTGACCCATCGCTGAGCACGAGCGGGAGCGTGAGCACGCCCGCAAGCGTGATAGCGCCGCGCACGCCGGCAAAGGACATCGCTGCGACTATGCGCCAGTTCGGGGTCGATTGTCCGTCGCCCTGCCGGAAGAAGCTCAAGCGGAACGACAGCCAGACCCAAAGGAAGCGCAAGGCGGCCAGTCCAAGATTGATCGCAAGCACATAGACCCCGAGCCACCAGGGTTCATGGTGACCGGTAAGGCGCACCGTCTCCGCCGCGCCTGCGAGAATGGCCGGGAGCTGTTCACCGAGCAGGACGAAGATGACGCCATTGGCGGTGAACTGGATGACGTCCCACACCGTGTTGCGGCGGATGCGCGTCGAGGCGGCAAGTTCGCCGCTTCCTTCTACGAAACCCATCGTAAGGCCTGCGGCCACCGCGGCCAGGATGCCCGAACAGTGCAGATGTTCGGCAACCAGATAGGAGCCGAAAGGCAGGAGCAGGCTGATGAGGATCTGCGCCCCGCCCTCCTCGCCATAGCGCCGCGATACCCAGTTCTTGGCGTGCGAGACGAGCCAGGTGAGGCCCGCACCGACGGCCAGCCCGCCCAGCGCGACCCACACGAAGTTGATGGCGGCCTGGTGGAGCGAAAAGGCGCCGGTCAGCGTGGCTGCGATGGCAAAGCGCAGGCAGACGAGGCCCGAGGCGTCGTTGAGCAGCGATTCCCCTTCCAGGATATGCATCATCCGCTTGGGAATGGGGACACGCTGCGCAATCGCCGAAACGGCGATTGGGTCCGTGGGCGAGACGACCGCCGCGAGCGCGAAGGCGACGGCAAGCGGCATGGCCGGGATCATCCAGTGGATGAAGAAGCCCATCCCCACGACCGTCGCCACCACGAGGCCCAGGGCCAGTTCGACGATCGTCTTGCCGTCCTTGAACAGTTCCTCGCGCGGGATGCGCCAGCCATCCAGGAAGAGCAGCGGCGGCAGGAAGAGGAGGAAGAAGATCTCGGGATCGAGCGTGACCCGCCAGTCCGCGGCCAGCCCGATGAGCGCGCCAAGTCCAATCTGAAACAGCGGCCGGGGCAAGGGCAGGGGCAGCATTCGGGACAAAATACCGCTCAGGATCACCGCGAGCAGCAAAAGCAGGACGATCGAGATGACTTCCAACAGGTTTCCTCTATCTTGGCGTCAGGCCGGCTCAGCGCTTGCGGACGAATTCGGCGCGCAGAACGAGGCCCTTGATGCCCTCGTAGCGGCAATCGATTTCCTGGGCGTCGCCGGTCAAGCGAATGGACTTGATGAGCGTGCCGCGCTTGAGCGTCTGGTTGGCGCCCTTGACGGTAAGGTCCTTGATCAAGGTGACGCTGTCGCCATCGGCAAGGACATTGCCCACGGCATCGCGCACTTCGACCGCATCGCCCGGGTCTACCGCGCGGGCCTTCGCATCCTGCGGGCTGATCCATTCGCCGGATGCTTCGTCATACACATAATCGTCCGAACTGCTCATCATCATCCCTTGGGTCACTGCGGCGGCGTCGCGCCGGCCTCTTCCTGGTCGTACAACAGCGATGGCACGGTGCCGGCGGAGCGACCGGACTTCGTCTCGCGCAGGCGCACGCCGCGTCCCACCCCGCTGCTCGGCGCGTTCTCGCCGAGCAGTTCAATGCCAGCGCTTTCAAGCGCGCCGATCACTTTTACCAAGGTGTCGACCACGCCGCGAACTTGCCCCTCCGAGGCTTCCATGCGCTGGATGGTCGGCAGCGAAAGCTGCGCGAGCTGGGCGAGTTGGCGCTGGTCAATCCCGAGAAGGGCGCGAGCCGCACGCATCTGTTGCGAAGTGATCATGCACCCTCATGACGTATGAAACATTAAATTGCAATCTTATCAATCACAGGTCATGTGTGATAAGGCTTGAGAAACCGACTCTCAAGGATCGACCATTGGCCTCCCAAGACTCTCCCATCGCTTTCGCGCCTGACGCTGCCAGCACGCTGCATCGCAATCTGGGCACTGCGCCCCTGATCGAGCATGCGCTGCGCCGGGAAGAGGGCGTGCTTTCGCGCGACGGGGCCTTCGTCGTCGCGACGGGCAAGCATACGGGTCGTTCGGCGCAGGACAAGTTCATCGTCCAGGACGCCGAGACCGAGGCGGCGATCTGGTGGGGCAAGACCAATGTCGCCATGTCGCCCGAGCATTTCGCGGCGCTCAAGCAAGACTTCCTGGACGCGCTGGGCGCCAAGGACACCGTCTTTCTTCAGGATCTCTTCGGGGGCTCGCAGAGCGAGCATCGCATTGCGGTACGGGTCTACACCGAGCTCGCCTGGCACAGTCTTTTTGTTCGGACCCTGCTGGTTCGTCCCAGCACCGATGAGCTCGCGACGTTCGTGCCTGAATATACGATCATCGACCTGCCGAGCTTCCGGGCCGATCCTGAACGCCATGGCTGCCGAAGCGAAACCGTGATCGCGGTCAATTTCGCGCAGAAGCTCATTCTGATCGGCGGTACGGCCTATGCCGGCGAGATGAAGAAGTCCGTCTTCAGTCTCCTCAATTACCTGCTGCCCGAAAAGGGCGTGATGCCGATGCATTGCTCGGCCAACATTGGCCCTGAGGGCGACACAGCCGTTTTCTTCGGCCTTTCGGGGACCGGCAAGACGACCTTGTCGGCCGATGCGAGCCGCACGCTGATCGGCGACGACGAGCATGGCTGGTCGGACAGCGCCATCTTCAACTTCGAGGGCGGCTGCTATGCCAAGGTGATCCGTCTGTCGGCCGAGGCGGAGCCCGAGATCTACGCCACCACCCGCCGCTTCGGCACGATCCTCGAAAATGTGGTGATCGATCCCGAAACGCGGATCATCGACCTGGATGATGACAGTCTCGCCGAAAACAGCCGGGCCTCCTATCCGATCGAATTCATTCCCAACGCGTCGGCCGACAATCTCGGGCCTGTTCCTCGCAACATCATCTTCCTGACAGCCGATGCCTACGGCGTCCTGCCTCCAATCGCGCGGCTGACGCCCGAGCAGGCCATGTATCATTTCCTCTCGGGCTACACGGCGCGCGTGGCAGGCACCGAGATCGGCGTGACCGAACCCACCGCAACCTTTTCCACCTGCTTCGGCGCGCCGTTCATGCCGCGTCATCCGTCCGTCTACGGCAATCTGCTCAAGGATCGCATCGCGCGAGGTGACGTCAAATGCTGGCTCGTCAATACGGGCTGGACCGGCGGGAGCTTCGGCACCGGAAAACGCATGCCGATCAAGGTGACCCGTGCTCTTCTCAATGCCGCGCTCGACGGCAATCTCGACGGCGTCACCTGCCGGATCGACCCGATATTTCGGTTTCAGGTTCCCGTCGCCGCGCCCGATGTCGACGACACCATCCTCGATCCGCGCGAAACATGGGCGGACAAGGCTGCCTATGACGCAACCGCGGCCAAGCTGGCCCGCCTGTTCGCCGAGAATTTCGTGCAGTTCGAGGATGCCGTCGATCTCTCTGTCCGCAATGCCGGGCCGCGCGTCGAACTTCGCGCCGCCGACGCTTGATCACCAACGTCTCGATAAGGGAACGGCCTTCCAGCCTGCTTGTGCTATGACAAGGACCATGACCACCGCGATTCCCCACGCTTTCGAGATCGGCATCGATCCCTCCGACATCGACTTCATGGGTCATGTCAACAATGCCAGCTACCTCAAATGGGTACAGGATGCCGTACTCGATCACTGGCGCTCGCTCGCACCCAGGGAGGCCGTCGCGGCCCATCTCTGGGTCGCGCTCAAGCATGAGATCACCTATCGGCGTCCGACCTTTCTCGACGACCGCGTCATCGCCACGGTCCTGCTGGAAAAGGTTCAGGGCGCCCGCGCCTTCTACGATACGGTGATCCGTCGAGGCGAAGAGGTGCTCGCCGAAGTGAAGTCGAGCTGGTGCTGCATCGATGCGGCCACCCTGCGTCCCGCCCGCCTGGCGCGGGAGGTGATCCAGCACTTTTTCACCGCCGATCCCCCTGGCGCTTCAGCTTGAACATAGCTGCCCACCAGCCCGTCTGGGGGCATCCGAACCGAATAATGAGCTTCCGGCACGCCTGTTCGTCGGAGCGCGATCTGGAGTTTACGAAACACAAACGGGGGGCCACGACGGTGCGACTCACATCAAGCGGGGGTGTAGAGCGTGCCTGAGGCTCCGTTTCCGCCTTTGCTCGCCGAGGTCCAGTTTCGCGCGGCAGCCCAGGCTCTGCCCGGCCATGTCTGGACCGCGACGCCCGCCGGCGCCGCCGATTGGTTCAATGACCCGCTCTTGTCCTATACCGGACGCACATCGGACGATCTGCTCGGGGACAAGTGGCTCTCGATCGTCCATCCCAATGATCGCGCGGGCGCGGCGCAATGCTGGAAGCAGGCGCTCGGCTCCGGCGCGGTCTATGATGCCGAGTTTCGCATTCAGCGCCACGACGGCGCCTGGATTTGGCACCAGGTGCGCGGCACCCCGATCCGCGATGCGGACGGCGCCATTGAGCGATGGGTCGGGAGCACGATAGACTGCAACCAGCAAAAGCTCATTGAGCTTGCGGCCGATCGCGACAGGCTATGGTCGCTCTCACGCGACCTGATGCTGGTATGCACCTTCGACGGTGTGATCACGGCCATCAACCCGAGCGCCACCACCATGCTGGGATGGAGCGAGGATGAGATGGTCGGACGGCCGCTTGCCGAGTTCATTCATCCTCAGGACGTCGCGGCGACCGCCGCCCAGGTCGCAAAGCTGGCGCGCGGGACAGATACCCTGTCGTTCGAGAACCGTTACCGGGCGCGGAGCGGTGACTATCACCTTCTGGCCTGGACGGCGGTCCCCGCCGCCGACCGTATCCACGCGGTCGGCCGCGACGTGACCGCCGAACGGGAGGTTGTGCGCGACCGGGAGAGGATCTGGGCACTCTCGCCCGTGCTCAAGCTCGTCACCGATCGGCAAGGCATCATCGTCGACGTCAATCCGACCCGGACGAAAGTGCTGGGCTGGACGCGAGAGGAAGCCGTCGGCAAGTGCAGCGCCGAGTTCATCGTGGGCGACGACATGGCATGGGCCAAGCAGATCGACAGGCTGGCCTCCGGGATCCCGCTCGAGGAATATCGCACTGTCCTCTTTGCCCGCGACGGTGCCAATCGCCTGATCCAGTGGACGACCGTTCCGGATGCCGGGAAATTCTATGGCTTCGGCCGTGACATAACGGCCGAAGTCGAAGGCGCGAAAGCGCTGGGCGAAGCCGAAGAAGCCCTGCGCCAGGCGCAGAAAATGGAAGCGGTCGGACAGTTGACCGGCGGCATCGCCCATGACTTCAACAATCTGCTGCAAGGCATCAGCGGCAGTCTCGACATCATGCGGCGCAGGATTGCCCAGAACCGACTGGGTGACATGGACCGCCTGATCACAATGGCGTCCGACGCTTCGGCCCGCGCTGCGGCGCTGACCCATCGCCTGCTCGCCTTCTCCCGTCGTCAGCCCCTCGATCCCAAGCCAGTCGCGATCAACAGCCTTATCCACTCACTCGAAGACATGGTTCGCCGCACGCTCGATGCGGGCATCTCGCTGCGTCTCTCGCTGGCGTCCGATCTGTGGACCGCGAAATGCGATCCCAACCAACTCGAAAATGCGCTGCTCAATCTCGTGATCAACGCGCGAGATGCGATGCCCGCCGGCGGAACGCTGACCATCGCGACCCGCAACGTGAGCTTCGAGGCCCCCCTGTCCGAACAGGGCGCAAAGCCCGGGCGATATGTCGGATTGGCGGTTACCGACACCGGGGTCGGCATGGACGCGGAAACCGTCCGGCGCGCCTTTGAACCGTTTTTCACCACCAAGGCCATGGGCCAGGGCACGGGTCTCGGCCTCTCCATGGTCTACGGCTTTGCAAGGCAATCCGAAGGCCATGCCGCCATCGACAGCGCCCCGGGCGACGGAACGACATTCCACCTCTATCTCCCCTATCATGCCGCCGCGCTCGAACCGGAGACGGCGCCCGATGGACCCTGCCTGACAGCTGTCGCGGAAGTGGGCGAAGTGGTGCTCGTGGTGGAAGATGAAGCGATCGTGCGGACTTTGGTGGTCGATCAGCTTAGAGAGCTGGGCTATCATGTGCTCCAGGCAGCGGATGGACCCGAAGGCGTGGACATCCTCAACTCGTCGCAGGTCATCAACCTGCTTCTCACCGACATAGGGCTTCCCGGGATGAACGGGCGCCTGGTCGCCCAAGCGGGCCGGACCTGCCGCCCCGATCTCCCGATCCTGTTCATGACGGGCTATGCGGAGACGGCGACGCAGGCCGCCGGCTTTCTCGAGCCAGGCATGGGTCTGATCACCAAGCCTTTTGAAATGGAGGTGCTCGCCCAGCGGGTGCGCGAAACGATGACCCAGGCGCCCTTGCGCGCCGAGGCGCCAAGTGGTCCCGCGAAGGCGCCAATCTGAGCCCACCTGCGACAAGTTAACCGGAATTTAGCCGCGCACGGGGCAAGTCTCGCGGGGAGGTATCATGAAGCGCCGGATTGCCATCGATCAGATTGAAGCTGGAATGTATCTGGTCGGATTCGAAGGCTTTTGGCTCCTCCACCCCTTCTGGCGCACAAAATTTGTGCTGACCCAGGCCGATATCAGCGAAATCCGGGCGTCGGGCGTGAAGGCCGTCTTCATCGACGACGAGAAAGGCGCCGCTCCGATCTGCGTCACCGCGCCAACGCCCTCCGCCCCTCTCACGCCGCCGCCCGCCCCCGCGAAACGGATGGAAGCCGCGCGTCACTGGCGCTCCTTCCCCGCGCCTTCGCCCTCGCCCCGACGGCTAATTGTCGATGTCGACGAGGTACAGCGCGCCACCGAAGCGATCCAACGGTCGAAGCGGGTGATCATGCGGATGTTCGGCGAGGCGCGCATGGGCAAGGCGGTGGCGCTACGCGACGTCGAACCCATCGTCGATGAGATCGCGGAATCGGTGATCCGGGATGCTGCAGCCATGATCAAGGTGACCCGCCTTAAGCGCAAGAACGAGTATACCTATCTCCATTCGGTCGCGGTCTGCGCGCTGATGATCAATCTTGGCCGTCAACTTGGACTGGCGGAAAGCCTGACGCGCGACCTGGGCATAGCCGGCCTGATGCATGACATCGGCAAGATGTCCGTTCCGGGCACTGTCCTCGACAAGCCGGGCTCGCTGAACAGTGACGAATTCGAGATCATCCGCGCGCATCCGCAAAAAGGGCACGAGCTTCTGCTGATGACCGAGGGCATCTCACCCATCGCCCTCGATGTCTGTCTGCACCATCACGAACGCGTCGACGGCACCGGCTACCCGTTCGGCCTGACCGCGGAGCAGCTCTCACTTCATGCACGCATGGGCGCGGTGTGCGACGTCTATGATGCGGTAACCTCCCGGCGCCCCTACAAGGACCCTTGGACGCCGTCCGATGCCTTGGCGAAAATGCTCGAATGGGAGGGCCATTTCGATCCCGACGTGCTCGATGCCTTCATTTCCAGCATTGGCATCTATCCTGTAGGAACGCTCGTGCGCCTGCGCACCAATCGGCTCGGGATCGTCGTCGCCGGTAACGCCCGCGAACCGACCATGCCAGCCGTGCGCGCTTTCTTCTCAACGACGGAGCGCGAGTTCCTGCCCCCCGAAATCGTGATTTGCTCGGCGACCCTGAAAGGCGATGCCGCGATCGGTATCGAAAACGGCCAGGCCTGGTTTGGTCCGCGATGGCCGGTCATCCAGGCGTTCGTGCTCGATAACCGCATGCCGACGGCTGATCTGAACGGGGCCGGCCAATCCATCATCGCTTCGCCAGGCATGGACCAACGGCGCTTCGCAGCGAGAAATTGATCGTTCTGGGCGACAACCGCCGCCACTGATGCCGACGGCGTCCTCATCGTCAAATCCCGACGCAAATGTCTGAAGCGCAGGTCTGGGGTCTGGGAGTGCCTGCCCTCTATAAGCCGCCCAGATTTCGGCGAGTTTGCGTGACGGTTCGGGCTCAAGCGTCTAGAGAAGGACCAGAGAATGCCGTGCGGCATCCGCCAGCATGGCCGGGGGGCACAGACATGACTGATATTGCTACGCGCGTTGCAAACCTGGTTGCCCAGCAATTGGGTGTCGACCCCGACAAGGTGAGGCCGGAATCCCGCTTCATAGAGGATCTGGGTGCGGACAGTCTGGATGTCGTCGAACTCGTAATGGCGATCGAGGAAGGCTTCGACGTCCAGATACCGGACGATGATGCCGAGAAGATCGTGACGGTAAGGGATGCCGTTCTCTATATCGAAGCCGCGATGGTCTAAGGCGCCTGCGGCGCCACCCTAGGGATCGATGCGGCGAACCCAAGTTTCGACTTGGGTCGCCGCACGCTTCCTTTTACGCCGCCACCGCCTCTGGATCAGGTCCCTTGTTGCCCTGTCCCGAAGCCCGCAGCCGCCAGGCAAGGCTGATCAATAGCCCGCCCCCGAGCAAGGCCCAGGCGCCGATAAGCCATGCGACGGACAGGATCGAGGCGATCGGCTGCAGATAGAGCAGGACCAGTATCGCGACGCCTAGCCCGACGGTGATCGCGCCGGAAAGGGCAAGGAGCACTTCCCCTCGGACTTCCTTGCGCAGTCGAACCGCCGCGACGATCTCGAGCAAGCCGACCGCTATCGCCCAGACCGCAACCAGAACCAGTGTCGCCAACGCGTAGCTGACGGTGAATTCCAGCGGCAAGGCTACGAAGAGGCCGGCTGCTACAAGTCCGAGCACGCCGCGCAGGACCAAGGCGATCCACCGGTCCTCCTTGTGCGCGGCGCCCTGTATCCCGGCAATCAGCGAAGCGATGCCGTCGACGCCAGCAAAAGCGGCAAACAGCATCGTGAAGGCAAAGAGTGCGCCCGCAGGGAACAGCAGCGCCGCTATGCCCAGCGCCAGACCCAGGACACCGCGAACCATCATCCATTTCCAGTTTTGCGCCACCAGCGGGACGCCGCGCCAGAGCGAGGTGTCGTGCATGCCGTCCTCCTTTACCCGCGCCGCTGACCCATGAAGGTCAGCAGCAACTGGAACAGGTTGATCAGGTTGAGATAGAGCGAGAGCGCGCCAACGATGGCGAGTTTGCCCGCCTCTTCCTGCCCGGCATAGGCGTAATATTCGTTCCTGAGACGCTGCGTATCCCAGGCCGTCAGACCGGTGAACACCACGATCCCCGCAATCGAGAACAGCATCTGCAGCGTCGAGGATCCCAGAAACAGGGTGACGATGCTGGCCGCCACGACAGCGAGCAGACCCACCATCAGGATCGGGGCCCAACGCGACAGGTCAGCGCCGGTGGTATAGCCCCATAGGCTCATCGCCGCGAACACCGCAGCGGCCGTAAAGAAGGCGAGCGCAATGCTCTCGCCCGTGAACATCAGGAAGATGCTGGCCATCGAGATGCCCATGACGCCGGCGAAGACGAAATAGGCTGTCTGGGCCATGGCGGCCGACATCTGATGTAGGCCGAATGATAGCAGAAGTACGAAAGCCAGAGGCGCAAAGATCGCCACCCACTTTAGCGGCGTGCCGAAGATGGGCTCGTACAAGGCCGGCGTGGACGCAACGCCAAACGCGACCAGACCGGTAAGGGCAAGACCAAGCGCCATGTTGCGATAGATGCCGATCATGTGGTTTCGCAGGCCGGCATCGAAGCCCCGGTCGATGGGGCTTGCCCTGCGCTGCGAAGGCATCGTCCGATTGAACAATGAATCCATAGCTCTCTCCATCGATTAAGACGACAGATCGCGCTGGCGCAGCGAGAGGCTTATAGCGAACCGCAACACCGAGCACGCCCGGTGCGCCGGCCTGTCGTTCAGCGCGACAAGCCCGGCCCACGATCAGAAAAATGTGTTTCGTTTTCCGCGGATTCAAGACCTGTGCCCTGCCTCTATCCGGCCGCATAAAGGACGCCCGCGAGCGAAACGCAGAACACGGATAGCCACATGAAAATCTGGCTGGAGACGTGCATGACGAGGCCAACCCAGCTGTAGTGCCGCCTGAGCACGGCGGCCGATCCAACAGCAACGAAAAAGACGATCAGTGCCGACGCGGAAGGTGTGGGATCACGTGGGAGCGTTTCGCCGAACAGCGGCAGCAGCCCTAACGCTGAAACGAGGAACCACGAGAACAAAAATGCGAGGTTGCTCGACAGGTCGAGGTCCTTAGGAAGCGTGTCGCCAACCGGGGTTAAATTTGGCCTAAGCAAGGTTCGTTGTCCGTCGCCAGGACTTGAGAGGTGGCGGCGTTTCGGGTATATTTTCGGGGCTTAGGAGATTTCTATGTCGTTCGACATCGATACCTACATCCGCACCCAAGGTTTGACCGGTGGCCCGATCATCACGGGTAAGGTTGATGAACCGATTCCGAGCCTCGAGCCATTTACTGACGAAGAGGGGAAAGTTACGCTCGGGGGCAAGATTGGCTATCTGCTTGCTTACGGAGTGGCAGCGGGCGCGCTCGGCTATTGGTTTTTGATGTAGTTCATCGCTCATTTCCGAAGCTCGGGATCCAGGAAGAAACCCTTATTGTGGCCCTCATTCACCTCCGACTGAATGCGGGAGGCGCCCTGCATATTGGAAGCTCTACCCGCTTGTGCGGCTGCTCGATCCCCGTCTAGCGCAGCTTTGCCTGACGAAATCACAGCAGCTGCTGCGCCGGGATCGCCTGCACTAGGCCCGGCCGGAATGCCGCCAGCACCATGCGGATGATAGGTCGCCCTGACATCGGCTGCGGACGATACGCTGGTGCGGTGCACATCGACGAGATCCGGCTCGTTCAGGCTTCCGCGGATTTCCTCGTAGATCGCCTCCCGCTTTTCCGACATCCATCGCTGGACCATCTCATCCCGGACACTGCGCTGATGCTCGGAAAGGTCCGTCGCCCAGATTTCGGGAGCATCCAGACCAGGATTTGCCGCCTGTTGCGCACGGTACCAGTTCGCGAGGTCCTGGCTGAGGTTCGTGCTGAGTTGCATGCCATGGCTCTCGGCCCAACTGGCGTCGCGAGACAGCTGCTGGGACAGTTCCTCCAGCTTGCGCGCGGACTCCTGATATGAGCGCGCGCGGGAGAGAGCGTCTTCAGTGCTCACCGAAGCCGACGAAGTCTGCGAGGCGCGACTGAACACGCCACTCCGACTGTAGGTACCGTCCGAGGAGCTCGCGCCGGTGCCGTTCGAATGCTCGTCGCGTATCCCGCTGGAAGCGGTGTTGGAGCTATCGGTGGAATTGGTCTGTCCTGTGCTTCTTTGCAGCTGCTCTTGCTGCGTTCCAGACTTAGATACGTCTCCTGAGATCCCTGGGAGGCGTCCAAACCTGCCACCATTGCCGCCCTTCGTGCCCGAACCTCCCGCTTGCGGACCTCCCAGTCCTGCCGAGAGTCTGCCGGTTACGACGTCTGCAGTAACTGCACTTCGATCATGACTATCTGAAACCCGTTCGGAATGGCTCGTCGAGGATCGGTCTTCCAGCCCCTGAGAACTGCTTCCTGTTCTCCGGTCGAACTGTTCGATCGAAGTGTTGGCCTGGCGGCCGCTGCTCGAATCCCATCCCGACGACCGCTCGGTCGAGGTTCCGAATGCGCTGCGATTGGTATGGGTCGAGGTCAGAATGTCGTTTGCGGCGTTTTCATAGGCCTGCGACTGACGGTGCGCCTCGTTCGCCATTTCGCGCCATTCGGCGACGGCGCCCGACGACATCGTTGGCGTAAACGCCAGGCGTGAAATGGCGCCGCCCGTATCGAAGACCTCCTGCCCGTTGCCGAAGCCATTGATCAGCGCGCCATTGTCCTGGCGCCAACTTGTCATCGGCGCGCCGCCCATATAGCTCGGCGCCTTGGTCCACTGGTCGCTCTGCTGCATGTTGGACGTCGAATTTGCCCAGCTGACATTCCCATAGGAATAGTTGCCCGTCGTCTGTTCGAGGGCAGCGGCTTCGGCGGCGTTCTGTGCGGGCGCGAGCATGGACATGGACTGGCCGGCGATAGACATCGCGCCGCGTGCCAGTCCGGCCGCGAGGAACGGGACCGACATCAGCATGAACCCTGCGATCGTCGCAGTCTCACCGTTCACGGCGCCGATGCCTGCGAAAGTGCCGAGCGTAACGCCGCCCGATGCGATGCCGGTCGCCGCGGTCTCGGCGCGCGTCATGCAGATCATGTGCAGGATCACGTAAAGCGGGCCCCAGGCAGCCAGGTAGAAGAAGCCGACAGCGTAGCCCTTCAGCGCGCTCAGCCCGGTTTGCGGCATGAGGAAGAGCGGGAAGATGACCGGGAACATCGCAAAGAATACGACTGTCAGAACGATGTTGAGGATAGGCACCCAGGCCATCGCCTGTTGCGCAATCGAATTATAGGTGTTGCGCGCCTGTACGTCGGCACGGGTCTGCGCGAACGTGTCGATTGCCGCCGCCCCCGTGCCACCCGCCATGGAGTTGCGCGCCTGCATGAATGCGTTGATCGCGGTGTTCTGCCGCATATAGTCAGCGTAGCTGCTTCCCGACCCCGTGAACGCCTGGTTCACGATGGGAACATCATGCTTCAGCTTGTCGGCAGCAAGCGCGTTGCTGAGCTTGGGGTAGACCTCTTTCGCCCAGATCGGGGTATTGGCCTCGATCATGTTGGCCCACTGACCCGAAAGACCGTCATAGGCCTGGCGGCACGTCACGATATAGCTCGTGACCGCGCCGCTGCCGTCCTTTTCCAACCATTCCTGGGAGCGCGCTTCCGAACCCGGGCCGATCGCAGCCCACAGATCCTGCGCCTTCGACAGCTCGGTCAGCGATTTCTGGTTGAGCATGACGTCGCCGAACACACAGTTCTTGAAATGCTTCTCGAGATTGGTCGCAAACTCGGCGTCGCGGATCACGAAGTTGCGCGTCGCGTCGAACAGACGCGCGCCATAAACCATGCCATTTGTCGTGTAATTAAGCTCGCCGGGCATCACGAACACGGTCTCGGCGGTGCGTGTCATCCAGTCGCCGATCTGCGTGGTGAAGCTGGCCAGCACGCCTAGCCCTAACGGCACATTGTCTATCGTTGCCGGCGCGAGCGACGGATTTACCCGGTCTGTCACCTTGATGTCGACGGTCGGCACCATAAGGCACAGATAGATCGCCGTGGCCTGGAGGAACCAGTTCATCCACGCTTTGTAGTTGAGCGTGAAGGCCACAACGAGAAGCGAGTAGATGAGGCCCATGACCATTACGACCCGGAGCAGCGCGCGATAGCCCCCGCCCCCTGACCAGGCCGCTACAGCATTGAAGGTGTTGACCAGATATTCGCCGCCACCGACCGTGAAGACCTCTAGCATCGCCTGTTCCCCGGCTTCAGTTCAGCCCCTGCGAGCTCAGCCCGCGCGAGAAGGTCAGCGCCGAAGCCATGCCCGGCGTCATCGAATTCTGCAGGGTGGACTCGAGCATCATGCTGCGGTTGATGAGCTGCATCGTGACCTGCAGCTTGTTGTTGAGCTTGACGTCGCGCTGCGCGTATTTAGCGCGGGCAGCGGCGATCTGCGCCTTCCACTGGGCCGCGGTAGCCTGGTCGAAGGTCTGGTAATGAACCTGGCTTTGCTCGACCCGGTCCATCATATTGTCGAGCATAGCGGTCAACAGGTCGACCGCGACGATCTCTGACATTGCCTGGATCTCGCCGGGCGACAGCGAGTAATGCGCATAAGCCTGGACGCTCAGGATCTTGAAAATCGGCACCGTCGCGATGTTCAGAAGCTGCTTTTCCGCGGCATCGAGTGGCGTATCGCTGCGGATCTTGTCGTTCATCGACTGGATCAGCGCTTCGATCCGCGGGCGTAACGCGGACGATGCTGGCACCGACAGCGTCTGCTCGCCGACCTCGTAGCAGTTCTCGTCGTTGCATTTGAGGAGCTTCACCGGCGGCGCATCGGCCGTACCATCCAGAAGCGCGGTTACCACGGCGTCTTCGGCCGGGCCGATCATCACGACCTTGCCGCCGACACTCGGATCGTCCGACGGCTTCGTGATTACCGTGCCGACCAGGGTCATGATGAATTCGGAGAAGCTCTGGTCGAACGCGCCGAACTTGCCTGCCTTCTTCAAGGCCTCCCAGGTATAGTTATGCGGCTCGCCGACAAGCTGGTCCTTCATCGACGCATCGCTGTTTCCGGCGATCGTGTTATCGCGCTGGTTGCCGTTGTTGCAGCCCTGCCGTGAGGCGGCCCAGTCCGAGAATATGCCCTGGCTGTTGCCGATGGCTTCGCAGATGGTCGAGCGGGTGGTGTCCATCTGCGGCCAGATGCCGCCAACCAGCGCCTGCGCGGTCTCGCAGCTCGAGATGTTCATCTGGTTGAGGAGCTGCGCCTTCTGGCTGAACTCGTCCATCACCTTGCCGATTTCCGGAGATACGGAATCAATCGCGAGCTTGAAGGCAAAGCCAAGTGCGTTGTTGGCGGTGGCCTTGAGCATCGCCACGATCTCGGAGGCATTGATGAAGGAGAAGGACCCGGAAAAGAGGTCGATGCCGCCGCAGCCCGCCCGGGCACTGGGCAACTGCAGGTTGAACGGCGACACCGATTTCTGCGGGAAGCGCGTCCAGACGTTGCCCATCGAATAGTAGCCGGCCGACTGGCCCTGGAAGGCGCTTGGGCCCGTCACATTGGCCGCACCGCCCGCGTCGTTGAAGAAGCTGTTCATCTGGCCCGCGACATCGGCATGGGCAACGCCCACCAGCGCGAAATGCGATGCCGCCAATATGGCGGCGCCATGAGCGAGGCGCCGGATCGCCGCCCGTGCCCGTCCGGAACTCTTGCGTGCCATCAGTAGTCACTCCCCACCTTGGTGTTGGTGAGCATGAAGATCCGGTCCATGATCTCATCGGCGCTGAGGATGCCGTACCCGACCGGGATCGTCCGCTTCGTCTGGGTGTCGAACAGGACCAGCGCCGGCGTCTCGTTGCCGGTCAGTCCCATGCGGGCACGCTGGCCCGTGTCGACGACATAGTTGGGAAATTCCTTGTTCGGGCCACCATCCATCGAGACCGCCATGACCGCCATCCGATGGCTGTCGGCGACCGAGCGCAGGATCGGCGCGAAGAGCTCGCAGGCGCCGCAGCTTTGCGCATAGAAATAGAAAAGCCCGTAGCGCTGGCCGAGGCTCGTCAGGACAGCATCCCGATCCGCCTTGCGATTGTCGAGCCAGGCCCGTTTGCCGACCGTCGAAACCGGACGCTGCAGCGTGTAGTCGATGTCGGGATGCTGCCAGAGAGCGCGCTGCCACGTATCGGCGAAAGTCGAGGCCCGGTCGAGCTGCTCGCGCTGGAAGCGCACATAGGCGATGACATTCTCTTCGGAGGGGTCAAGGATCGCGCGGGCCTTGAGCTCATCGAGCTCCTTCGCAATCGCGGCCATGCGTTCGGCAGCCGAGGGCTCGGGCGCCTGCGGCGACGCTGGGCGGGTCTCGCGCGGCTTGGGTTTCGAGCAATAGAACCATTGCCCCAGGCGGCGCTCGCCACAATAGAAGTCGTCGGGCGATTGCCCGTCGATCGTGTCGCGGCCTGCCCCTGCCTCCTGCGCGTCAACAGCCATGGGCATCAGCGCCAGAACCACTGCGCAAATCCTAGTGAACTTCGACATGGCTCGGGATCCTTTCCTGCGGCTGTGGCGCAGCGGCAAAGTGAGGCGCGGAAGGGCGGGCGGCCGACGGGTCGAGCGCCGGGGGGTGGACGCAGCAATCGGACGGGTCGGTGTCCTTCGCTGCGCGGCACGGCGAACTTCTCGCCGTCGCAGGCTCGGGCGGCGGCTGTGCGCCTGGGCCCGTCAGCGTCAGCACCAAGGCGAAGATGACGGGATCAAGTATCGGCAGGGCCATTGTCCAATTCTCCCCTGGTAAGGCGCAGCACCGACATCATCAGCGCCACGTCGATGAGCCGGGTGCCTTGATCGAGCATCCGGATAATTCCCTCCACGAGCGGCCGCGCAGCGCGGCGGCCCTGCTCGCTCGCCTTCACGGCCCCGCCGACCGGCGTCAGCCAGCCACGGCTCACCATTCCGGGGACCAGCAGCGCGACCTGATCGGCGGGCATCTCGCCGAACCAGCCATTCATGACCGCGAAAATCTCGGTTGCTCGGATGGGGGTGCGGGCGCGGAAGGCGCAGACGAAGATCGACAGCTCGAGAACCGTCATCGCGCTTTCGTCCCCGGCATCGCGGGGTAGCCCCGGATCATTTGCCGTGGAGATCATAGTAATCCTGTATCTTCGACTGAATGTCCGTCATCGTCTGGACTTCGTCGGGAAGCTTTGCTGCATCCAGGAAGTCCGAATAGATTTCGGTGAAATCCATCACCGAAAGGTCGAGCGAGGCGAATTCCTCGATCGTGAAACCCTGGCACTGCTCCTTCTTGGGCGCCCCCCAGGGCTTTCCCAACTGCACCCGGCCCTGCTCCTGCAGGATCCGCGAAAGCTTGCTTTCAAAGCAGCAATAGGCCGTGCGCTTGGTCTTGCAGATGCCCAGGAAACTCGATGAGCAGTAGGTGCCCAGTTTGTGGCAAAAGCCCATCCGGTCCTTGATATCGAGCCTCATCTCGTCCTGAGAACAGGCGAACAACACGAGGAACGGCGTGGCGAAGGCCGCGATCGCAGCCGGCCCGCCCGCCAGAGCGGCCGCCCCCGCCGCTACCGGCACCAATCCCGAAACCTTGCCGGCACAGCAGTTGATGAGGCCAAATACCGGCTTATGGCAGGTCTCGCGTGTGCCCGAAAACACCCGGTAATTGGTTTCGTCGAACTCCTTGCCGGCCTGGTCGATCGAGTGCAGCGCCACCAGCGCGTCCTTGAATTCGGTCGAAGCCTGCCGTTCGATCGGCTCGCAGTCGCCGTTGATGCAATAGACGTCGTTGCCGCAGATATATTGCGGGGCGTCGGCCGAGGTGCCCGACGGCGTCGGGCAGCGATAGATCTTCTCCTGGACCTTGCAGGGTCCGCCGTCAGGATCCTCGTCCAGGCATTCGGTGCGCTGATAGGTGCAACTGCCATTGGCTTCGAGTTCCGAGCAGTCGTTGGCCGACGAAATGGTGTGGCACTGGTAGCTGCGCTGCCACGCCCAGCACGGCTGCGTGACAGGCACGCCATCGACGATCCGGGTAACCGGATCGCTTGCCGTGCAGATCTCCGATTCCAGCGTGCAGTTGCTGTCGCCGGTATAGGCCGCGCAGAAACCCTCGTTGCGGGTGATGACGGGAACCGCCGGTTCCTCCTGCCTGGTCAGCCAGTAGTTGCCGGTCGAAATCACCGTGCCGGGGTGATAGGCGCCTTGCGTAATCCCTTGCGCTTCAGCGCTGCACTTCACCTCGACGGCCGTGTGACCCAGGCTCTTGCAGGTGTCGGCCGCCGTATAGCCATAGGCAGCCATATTGTCGCAATAGTCGATGGGTCGGCTTTCCCAGCAGACTCCCGAAGCGATTTCATCGTCGAACGCGGCACGGGCCGGATAGGGGCCGCCATCGCTCGGCAGGAAACTCAAACGTCCCGCATAATAAGTGTAGATCGTGCGCTTCTCGGTGCGCACATCCAGGTTGACGGTGCAACTGCGGGCGTTGGTCGTTACCTTGGCGCCCGCGTTGCAACTCGCCTCATAATAGCCGCTCGTGCCCGATCCAGGCGGAAGCGCGGTGCAGCTTCCGCTCGTCCCGCCGTAAGCCTCGCCCGCCAGATAGGTGGAGGGATCCTCCTCAATGGTGGTCGCTCGATTAGTCGTCGAGAGGATCTCGGCATTGCTGAAGGTCGGGCGCACATGGCTGCTGTCGGTCGTGATCTGGTACTGCTCGCTGCTCGACTTGAGCGCTTGTGCATCGTTGATCAGCTTGTCCGGATCATCGAAATAGCTGCCCTGCGGGAGGGTCGTCCCAGAGAACCCCGGCACGGCTTCCGCCTGCGCGTTGTCGCTGGGCACCAGGACCGGATTGGCCTTGGCCGCGGCTCCCATCGCCTTTCCCTGCTCGCGCGCTTCCTCCAGCGTGGTCTGCGCCTGCGCGGGGAAGCTGGCCCCGGCCAGGACCGCGAGACTGATTGCGAGCGCGAGGCGCATCAGCGCTGCATCCGCATATTTGAGAGGCCAACGGCGGCGACCCGGGCGCCCGGACCATAGCCGTCGGCAAAGCTGCTGAGCGCATATTCCACGGTGACATTGCCCGTCATGCGGTCATAGGGCGGCACCTTTGTCTGGCAGGAAAAGCCGGCGCACAGGTCGAAATCGGACGACACGGCAACATAGGTCGGGACCGCCTGCACATTGAAGGCTCGGAACAGTCGCGGATCGATGCCGACATTGGCGAATTCGTCCTGGCGCTCGACGATCTGCCCGAGCCGGGTCGCAAACTCCTTCATGCTGTTGTTCGGAAAGCCGCGGAACACCACGACGCCGCCCGCGCGCGCCGTATCGCGGATAAGCGGCTTCAGGGACTGCGGCGGCATCGAGAGGCTGGCAAAGACGATGAATTGCGGCGCCTCGCCACTCTTGACGCTGGCATTACCGGCGGCGCCTTGCACGATCTCATCGAAGTCGATCGCGCCGTCGGGCCCCTTGGGCAGATCCTTGGCCGCGACCTGTCGCATGTTTTCAGTGCCGGCTTCGCGCACCGCGACGGCCTCCTCGCGGAACTGGTCGCCGCGATCCTTGACGTGGTTCACGAAGGCTTCGGCATCCGCGGCAAGGTCGGCCGAGCGCTTTTTGATGGCCTGCACGTCGAGACCGTCAACGGTCTGGGCGAGCAGCGCCGATACACCGGCGGTAGCAAGCAGGGCAGCAACGCCCCAGGCAGCGAAACGCATCGACCCCTCCCTACAGGACACAACAGTTGCGCTTGCGCCAGACGAGGTAGCCCATGTCCTCGCCGCCGGCGGGATAGGCGCGACCCGCGTCGGGCGGCATCGTGGAAGCCCCGATCGCGGAGCAGGCGAACCGCCCGCTCACCGTCGGGATCGGATTGACCATCTGGAAGCGATATTGCTGCTTTCGCATAATCGGCATGAGGTACTTCTTGCACAGGCCCTTCGAGCCCATCGTCCCCCAGGCCAGCGCCTCGCGGTGCATCTTGTAGGCGAAGCGGGAAACCGCCAGCCGCGACGACTGCACATGGCCGATCGAGGCCGGGACATTGCCGTTGAGCGGGTACATCGAACCCTGGCAGCCCGCGCACCAGAAGAGCGGATCGAGCGGTAGGTTGACCGTGCCGGCAATGCAGTCACCCGCGCAGGCGGCCTGAGCGATCGGATTGGCGAAGATGATCGCTTCCGGGTTGATCAGCGTGGTGAGAGCATCGTCCTGCCAGAGCGGATCGATCTCGGTCATATAGGCGATGTCGAAGCTCGCCTGCTCGAAGCAGACGAAGTCGGTCAGGATCTCCATCCAGTAGAGCAGCGGATAGACATACCAGTGCACATGCCACTTGGCCGTGCTTTGCGACCGCCCGCCGACCATCGAGGGACCGGCGAGATAGCCTTGCCCGATATCGAACCCCGGGGCGATGCGGATGCCCCCCAGGTTGGGGAAGCACCACGGCTTCATCGTCACGTCAGCGAGGCGAGCCGGCTCCCAGAAACCGACGGCAATGCCGATGCGCGGCAACGGATCCGCGCAGGCGCAGACCGGCGAGGCGGGATTGCTGGTATCGGGCCGGCCGCTCGGCCAGATCTTGAGGCCGCCCACCGACAAGGGAAAGAGGCACGACCAGCAGACGTCGGTGATCGGATTGACGAACTTGCCGTTGCAGGTCGGTCCGGCCGCCTGCGCTGGCGCTGCAAAAAGCATTAGCGTCACGAGAAGCGACAGAGCGCCGAGCAGGGATCGAAGACCGCGCGTCATTCTCGCTCTCCCAATTGATCGAGATAGGCTGCGTCAGCGCGCTGCTTGCGAGCCAGATACAGCGCTGTGTAGAGCGCCGTACCGACGAGCAGCGCGAGGGCCACCGCCGCCACGGCCGGGCGGCCGACCCATTGACGCAGCGGGCCGAACCAACCGACCACGAGCGCGAGAAGGATGCACAACGCGTGCCAGGTCCGGCGCATGCGGCGCAGGTCACTTGTCTCGGGCGCGGCCATTGGCGTGCGCAGGAGGTCGAGCCACAAGGGCATCAGCCCGCCCTCCCCTTGAGCGCATGTTCGGTGACCCGCATCACACGGCCCGCCTGGCTGACGACGGCGGGCGTGTGCTCGATGCCGAAGCGACCGGTGAGCTTGCCCTCCTGGTCGAAATAGAAGCGCCGCTTGCGCTGCGACATCGCCTCGATCGGCGATCCCTTCACGAAGATGATCTTCGCCTTCACGTCGCTATATTTGCCGCAGGCCCAGTCCAGCTGCTCGGCATTGTCCCCATCGACAAAGACAAGATCCTGATGAATGCCGACGAAATCGAGCGGGTTCACCTTCTGACCGGCCTTTGCGATCATATTCCCCTTTTGGTCGCGGACATCATGGTCGATGCGAACCGAGGGATCGAAATCCCAGCTGCGCGTCTCCTGGGCCGGCGAGATACCGGCGACGGGATCAGGCCGCCGGACCTTGGCCTCAACCCGCTTGGCGAAGAGCGCATTGGTTCGCGCCAGTTCGCCGCTCGCTTCGGCATGGCGCAGCCGCGCCTCGATCGTCGCAAGCAGGTCAGGCTCGATGATCGGAAAGGCCTGCCCTGCCGTTCCATAATCGCGCGCCTCGCTGGCGGAGCCGACAAGAAACAGGGTCGCGCCGCCCAGGCATGCGGTTGTCGCCGCCAGCAGGATGGTGCGCGTCATAGTAGCGGCTTCCCGGTACCGATAATCCGGCGCGCGCAGACGAAGCCGATGTCAGCATAGCGGCTGTCGAACCCGTCCTTGTGCGGCGTCCCGACAAAATAGCAGCCCGCCGGGACCGGCCCGGTCGCGCCGGGCGTCAACAATTCGCCCAGGCGCGAGGCTCGCTTCATGCGCGCCACCAGGCGCCCTTCGATCAGGACGTCGTTGCCGCTATGGGAAACAACATCGCCGGGCAGACCATAAACCAGCTTGCCGAACATAGCGGGCCGCGCTCCGAAATGACGGTGGACGAGAGCGGTCGCGGGCGGGTCGAAGAAGACATAGTCACCGCGGGCCGGCATTCGGCCCCGATCGATGAGGAACGCCCAGTTCGGCAGGGACTCGCTCGTGTTGATGAGGAAGGCATGACGATCGCGCCAATCCGCGATCGCGCCCAGAACCACGGTGCCGACCGACAGGAGCCCCAGCGCCGCCCAGAGATGCTTGCGCGGTCGCCAGGCCGGCGCTGCGCGAGCCGGCACCACCGGGGTTTCGCCCCTGTCACTGAGCAGGGCCGACATCGGGCGCTCCAAAGCTCGAGACGGTGGCTCCCTGGGCGCCAACGGCCGGGGGAAGGACGGATGGAACCGGTTGGGCAGTGGCTTGTGCGGCGCTCGCCGGCGCGGTCGTCCGCGGATCCTGCGGCACGGGCATTTCGGGCGCCGCCTGCAGGCTCATTTGCTGCAGGCGCTGCAGCTCCTCGGCCGTAATCCGCTTGGGTATCGGCACGCCCGAAGCATAGACTGCCTTCTTCACCGTTTCCGTGATGTCATCGACATTCTTGCTGAGCACGGCCTCGCCCACGAGGATGACGTCGCCATGGGCGCTGCGACGCGCAAGCTCCTTGTCGAGCGATGCCATGAAGGCCTGCATCTCGGCCTTGACCCGCTCAGGTGGCGATGCTGAGTAGCGCTGCGCCTCGACATATTCGCCGACCAGTTCGGAGAGCTTGACCGAAACGATATGATCGGTCCGGGCACTCACCTGCCGGGTCACCCACATCGCCCAGACGAGCGCCGCGAGCAGCATCAGCCCGCCCAGCATCTGCCAGCGGGTCAATCCTGCGAAAAGGGCCGCGCGGCGCGAGCGCGCGGCTTTGCCAGACGGCGCGGGGACGGGAGGAAGATCGAGTTCAGCCTGCTCAGCCATGGGAACGGTTCCCTTCAGACACATGACGCGGAATGATGAGATGTCGGCGCAGCACGATGATCGCGCCGGCCAGGAGAAGCTGCGCGCCGGCCAGCACCTGCTTGAAGGATGCGATGCGCGCTGGGTCCGCGGCGACATAGCGGCTCGCCATATTGGCCAGCTGGTGCATCATGCCGTCGATCGAGAAGCCGCCGATCGCCAGAAAGAAGAGAAAGAACAGCCCCCAGCTGATCAGCAGCGACGACAGGGTGAAGCCGAAAAGGTGGAGATACCAATAGAGGATCGTGCGCAGGTCGAGCCGGATGCGCGGGTTAGCCGCCGCTGATGAGCTGGGCTTAAGGGTCTCTTCGCTCGCGATCGTTGCCACCGTACCTACTCCGCGGCGATTGCGACGTCGGGATCACTCTCCGCGTTCGCCGCCCATTTCTCGGGGTTGTCGGGAAAGGCGATGCGCTCGATCGCCTCGTCCATGCTGAGACCCTCTCCGATCAGCGCCTCGATCCGGGCGAAGGTCTGCGGGCTCGAGGAAAACAATGTGGCTGAATAGGGATCCAGAACCAGGCGACCAACCGCCAGCGTCTCGGGTCCCTTGATCATGATGTCCGAATATTCGAAGCCGTTACGCTTCAAGGAGCGCAGCAGCGCATCGGTATAATCGTCCATCTCGAAGCGATCATGCTTCTTGAAGTCGGCGATCGTTTCCGGCTTCTGCTGCAGGATGACGAACCAGTCGCTGTTCTCCAGCGCCGCGATCGAACCCGCCGACTTGTAATAATCGTTGAGCGACTGCGTGGCGGTGACGAGCGAAGCGCCATATTTGCGGCAGGTGCGCGCATAGGTCTCGATGAAGTCGGCCATAGCCCCGCCGCGCAGCAGCTGCCAGGCTTCATCCAGCAGCAGTGCCTTGGGGATTGCGCGATCGACCTTGCGCATCACCTGCTGCGACATGAACATGATGGCGGTGAGGACCACGCTGCGCAGTTCTTCGCGCGCGGAGAGATCCGAGAGCTCGAAGACCGTGAGCTGCGCCTTCAGTTCGAAGCTGACCTCCCCCTGGAAGAACCGGCCATAGGTGCCCGCCGCCGAGAAGGGGCGCATCGCAATACCGAGGTCGTGCGCGAGCGCGTTGCCGGTTGCATCGAGCGCCTCGATCACAAGGTCGATCGATCCTCTTCGGCCGTGTGCCTCCCACACCGTGTTGACCGCGCCATCGATGAGGCCGCGCTCGGTATCGTTGAGACGGTCGATGTGGCGCGACATCTGGTTCACGATGGCCTTGAGCATCGCCATGCAGTCGAGCAGATAGTCCTCGTCCTCAGCCGCCTGGGCCTCGTCGATCATCGAGAAGGGATTAAGGCAGAAGCCCGAGCTCATGGTGAATTCGACGAAGGCGCCGCCCTGCAATTTGGCCGAATGCTCGAACGATCGCCCGTCGTCGATCACGACCACCTTTGCGCCAGCGCCGCACAGCGAGGCGCACAGCTCCTGCAAGGCCACCGACTTGCCCGATCCCGATTTGCCGAAGACCGCGACATTATGGTTGCCCGCCGCGTTTTCGAAGGGTGACCAGAAGAAGGGCTGGCCGCGCCGTCCCACCATCAGGAGATGCGGCACATGGCCGCCTAGATATTCGCCCTGCAGCGGCGCGAGATTGGCGGCGGTGGTGGTGAGCAGCGTGCGCATGCGCTTCATCCGCTCGAGATCGCGCGACAGGCCGTTGGCCATCGTCATGGGCATGGCGCAGAGCAGGCCCATCACCTGCAGGTAGCGGTCGTCGAGCAGGTCCCAGCCCGCCGCGCGGTAGACGGATTTGAGCACACGTTCGTTGGCGTCGCCGCGTCCCTTGGGCGAGAAGGAGGTGACGGAAAAGAATACCCGCACAAGTTTGCGGCCCTGCCGGATCTCGTCGTTGACGAACCGCCACTCCTGGCTCTGGTCGCGCAGCTGCGGCAGGAAACGCGCGGACTTGGAATCGGCGAGACTCGTCGTCCGCATGAACTTGAAGCTCGCCTTGTTCGACGAGGCCTGGGTGTCCGGATATTCAACGCACAGGTTCGTCGCGACCGGGCACGGCATGCGCAGCTTGTCAGTGAACATGTCGCCCACCAGCTTCGCCATGTCCCAGGGCGCCCAGCGATTGGGCAGGTTGCGCACCGAGAAGGAGCGCACGTCAAAGACATCGGGATAGATCTCGCCGATCTCCGGGGCGCCTTCGTGGACCTTGCCGGTCGGTCGGAACCGCTCGGTGCGCAGCAGCATCCGGTCGGGTTCGACCCGGAGCTCGATGTCGCGGCGAATGGCCTGGTCGGCGATTGGATCGAAGGGATTGTAGCTGACGACGTCCTCACCGGCAGCCGTGGTCGGTGAAGTGATGTCGTCGATCCAGGCGATCAGCGCGACCGGATCCATGCGCCGGGTCGTGATCCCCACCGAAGCCAGCGCGGAGACGAGCCCCTCCATGACCGAGACGATGTCGTCATCGGACACCGACGAGCTCTCGGGCGTCGAATAGGAGATCGCCACGCGGTGATGGCGCAGGCAAAAGGGCGCGTCCTTCGAGAGCGACTGCCATACGCCGTCGCTGAGGAAATCGACCCGGTGCTTGGCCATCCGTTCGTAGACGCCGCGTGCGGCATAGCGCGGCAGATACCATTTGCTCAGCGCCTCCCCCACGCGCGGGCTCATCCACTGATGGAACTGGATGCAGCCCGGCGCGGGAATGCCTTCGGACAGGAACTGCGTGATGATCTCCGCGGTGCGCTCGTCCGCGCCCACCATCGGAGCGGCCTCGATCACGAATCCGCGCGAGGCGCTGTTGTAGAAGATCCCCGTCTTGGGATCGTAGCTGCGATAGGGCAGCCAGTGCGCCAGCATGGGAACGCCAAGCGCGGGCCGGTCATCATCAGGGCGCGCGGCATCGCCGAAGAGCCCCGAAAGCATGCTGTCGAAAAAGCCGCCTTTCGCCATGTCAGTTCTCCTCCGCGACAGCGCCGGGGAATGGGGCCGAACTCACCGTGGGCTTGAGCACCGGCCGCAGATCGGGCGCCTGCGCGCCCGTGGCCGCTGCCCGCGCACCATCCTGTGCCTGCGACGCCACCGCCTGGTACCGGCTATCGGCTTTCACCCGCGCCGCCGCTTCCGCGCCAGCGGTCGTCTTGGTAGGAGCGGCAGGGACTGCCGCAGCCGGCGGAGCCGACGGGACCGCACGCGCCGGCGGCGCAGCCGTTGCTGAGGAAGGAGCAGTCGGCGCGGTGGGCGAAACCGGGGCGCTCCCGGGTTGCGCTGGCGTTGCCGCGACCTTGCGCCGCGCCCGCGCATCCGGCCGTGGCGTCAACCGGGCCGCGACATCGCTCTTGATGCTGGCAACCGGATCCGCCGTCACGCGCGCCCGCGCGGCAGCGACAGCCGCCGGGTCAGGCAGGCCTTCGGCAGAGGAGAGGCGCTGCGTCTCGGCGCGATCGACCGCGTCGGCGAGCGTCTCGCCCGCATAGGCCGCCGCGCGCTCATCGCGGGAGGAGAGGCCAGACGCGTCCGCGATAGCCTGCTGCTGCCACTCGCCCTGCGCAACCACGGCATGGACGGCACTCGCCTCGTGCAGCCGGCCGCGCTCGTCGATATAAGGCTGGAAGACGATCCGCAGCACTTTCTCACGCGTGCGGCCCGCCTCTCCGATCGACACCGGCATGCGCCGCGGGCTTGCCACCGCCGTCCGGGCGCCTTTTCCCGCTCCCATGTCGGGATCGCGATAGGGTCCCGCCGGTGACGGCACGGCGTCCGGCGCTTCAGCCGTGATGAGGGCCAATGCCCGGTCGTCGATCGATGACGACGGCGCGCAAATTCCGTCCGGCGCAGGGCAGGAAAAACTGCCCGCGATATTGCTGCCGAACGATGCGCAGCCCCCCATAAGCGGCAGGACGGCGAGCGCCAGGCCAGCATGCCAGTGCGTGGCGCGGCCCTTCACGACTTGGCTCCCTTCAGCCATGCTTCCAGCACATCCTTGGGCCGGTAGCCCTCAAGCATGGCGCCGTCGCTGCGAACGATCACGGGGGTTCCGCTCAGGCCATGGCTACGGGCAAATTGCTCGTTGGCGTCGAGACCGCGCGTGTCACATTTGCCGCCGCTTTCGAACGGCGCACCGGAATAGGCGGCGTGAAGCGCCTCTTCCCGGTTCTTGGCGCAATAGACGCGGTCGGCCAGATCCCGGCTGCCCAGGACCGAAATGGGCCGTTCGATGACCTTGACGTCCATGCTGCGCAGCACGCTGGTAAGCGCGCGGCAGTAGCCGCAGCGAAAATCGGTAAAGACCGTGACCGACTGGCTCGATGCCTTGTTGCCCCAGACGATCGCTCCGTCGCGCGGCAGCCCAGCGAGCGACAGCGTGGCCGGGCGCACTGGCACGGAGACACGGCGCGCGCCGGCTGTCGGTGCGACGGGAGAAGCGTCCGCCTCGCCGCCGAGCGCGGCCGTCGCATTGGCCTTGGCCGCGCCGCCGACCAGCATGTCGGGGTTCATCTCCAGGAGGCGTGCGGCCGTCACGTCCTGCCGCGTTTCCATGTCGTAGACCCGGCCGATGACCAGATAGCGGGCGCCGCGATCGACATAGAAGAGATTGGCGCCGGCCGTCACTTCGCACAGCCCTGCGACCTTGGCGCAGTTGACCGCGCTGATCTCGGTCTTGGGTAGCCGGGCCTTGAGCAGGCCGGCGACCTGGCTGTCTTCGGTCGGCACGGCGGCGGCAGCGATGGCTGCAGCGCCCAGTCCCACCACCGGCAGGGCAATGAGGCCAAAGCTCCAGGGCGTGCGCCCAGCAGCGGCGCGAAGGCGATCAGTTACGGACATAGACACCCTCCAAGAAGACGATTTCGACATCGATGCCGGTCGGCATCTCGATCACCGGCTGATACTGTTCGGCGCGCTCGATCAGATATTTCGAGACCATGTCGCCGGTCTGGGCGACGCCTTCCCCGAAGCCACCCTCCAGGATCTCGCCCGCCGAGAGTTTTTCGCGCTTGCCGTTTGTGGTTATGTTGGTGCCCTGGAACACCGAATTGGCATTTGCGGAGAAACCGCGGCCAAAGCCACCGAAGAGGCCGGCAATGAAGGCCTGCGTCACCAGCCCGCCTTCGCGCGAGACCACCCGGCCGCGCACCCCGGTCTTGCCGCCGAAGGCGATGAAGCCCTTGACCTCCGAGACCGCATAGCGGCCGCCGGGCTGCGGACAGGTCATCTTCTGCAGTTTGACGTAGACCTTCTCGGCCGAAAGGTCGCCGCGCGCCGCCCCGTTGATGAGGCAGCCCTCGATCTTGGTGGTGAGCAGGCGCCCGTTCTGGAAGACGCTGCGCGCAGGGCCCGTCACGCGCAGCACGACCGGAAGCGGATCGGACTGGCTGTTGACGCCGGCACTGGCATCGACGCCGACGATCACCTTGGCGGACGCGAAGCTGTTGGGCGGCAGGTAGTTGACGCTGTCGGTGTAGACCGTGTTGCCCTTGGCGACGCGCGAGGCATTGCCGGTCTCGGCGGTCTGGAAGTTCACCATCTTGACTTCCGCTCCGCCCATCGGCGCGCCGGCGGGCCCGGCTGCCCCCGGCGTGCCATCGGGCCGCCGATAGGCCTGGGTCCCGCCCGGGCCGTAGAGCGCGGCTGGACCTGGCTGGGGCGGCGGTGCCGCCCGCTGCTGCGCCGCCTCACGCTTGAGCCGTTCGTTCTCGGCCTGGTAGGCGGAGAAGACCCGCTGGCCATCAGCCTGAAGGGCCTGGTTCTGTCCTTTCAGCGCTTCGACCTGGGCTGCCAGCGCGTCGACGCGGTTCTGCTGCGCATTCACCGACTTCAGCTGGTTTTCCATCGACTGGAACTGGTTCTCGGACATCCCCATCCACTCCTGTTGGGAGAGGTTGCGGTTCACCAGATCCTTGGTCGACACCTCGACCTTTTCACCGTCGTCGTCTTCAGCCGCGTCCTTGTCGTTGCCCCCGAATATCCAGAAGGAGGAGAGCACCAGCCCCGCGCCGGCAACGCCCGCGAGCAGCAACCGCTGCTTCTTGCGCGTCGCCTCGTTGCTGCCGATTTCGCCGGTTACCGGTGAAACATTCTCGGTTTCTTCGTCGGGACCGTCCAGGGTGCGACGGGTGCGCGAGAAAATGTCCGCGAGTGCCATATGACTATCTCCCGATCTGCGAGACGAGATAGGCCGTGGTGACCTTGCCGGGCGCGAGCGTCGGCTCGGTGATGGAGACGGCGAGCGCGCTGCGCGGCGCGACCGCGCCTTCGTTGAGCGCGATCGGCGCGTTGCTCATATTTTCGATGCGCAGAACCTTGCCGGTGAGCTCCTGCCCCCGGTATTCCGCGATCATCTGGACCTTGAGCCCGCCGACGTAGACCGGGCGCAAAGTGCGCTGCCGCATCTCGTAGCCATCGACGATGCTGTTGGAATACATGGCCTGAACGAGTTCGACGGCTGCATCCTGCGGGCCGGCCTTGATCGTGGCGGCGAACGCCTCACCCGACCGATCTTTCGCGATCGCCGGGTTGGAAACGAAGACCTGCGCCGCCTGCTCGCCGCCGATGCGGCAAACGAACTTGTAGACATAGCCGCGCTTGGTCGTGCCGAAGAAGGAGAGCGCGGGCCGCCCGAAACCCTCGGGGACCGACAGATAGATGTCGCCGCGCACCGGTTCGTTGACGACGCTGAAATCGTCCGCCGGATTGCCGGTGGAGATCTTCGAGACGCTGGCGAACTCGTCCTCGACGAGGCTGATGCGAGTCAGGTCCTTGGCCGACGCCTGGCAGTCGACCTGGCTGCTGTCCGACGCCATGATGGTCTGGTCCGCCCAGGCGGGCTCGGCGATCAGAAGCAGGCCGGCCGCGACCAGTCCCGCGCCGATGAAACGGCTGGCGTGGCAATAATATCGGGAGCACAAGGCGGCGCCGGCAGCCGTGCTGCCGATGGCGATAGCACTCATCATTGATCTCCTTCCTCGGCTTTGGACACCATCCCGAAGCCGACGAGCTGCAGCGAGACGCCCGAATATTTCCATTTGAAGCGGAAGGTCCGGCGGTCCTTGGAGACGACCTTGCTCCCTACGATCGTGTGCAGGTCGCCCGTCACGTCCGAGGTCAGATTGTCCGGATCGAGCTTCATCGACTGGATCGCGAAGAACTGCGCGATCGAGGATCCGCGCTGCTCGTTGACGATCTTGAGAAGGTCCGCCTTGAGCCGCCCCTGTGCGCTTGGCGCCGTGATATCGAGGACCGACTTCATCCAGTATTCCAGGTTGCTGGGCGATCGATCGAGGGTCAGCACCGCGGCATCACGGGTAACCATCTCGAGATACTCGCGGCTGACCCCGGCGCTGCTGATTGTGAGCGGCGACCGCAGGATCGGCTGCAGGACGATCTCCCGATCGCGGGTCGCAACCATCAGGAAGAGGATGGCGGTAAGCGCTGCGAGCACGCCGGCGATGGCGACGAGGAGGTTGCGCTGCTTGAGAACGCGCTGGCTTTGCGCGTGGCTGTTGGCGATCTCCATGTCAGCCGGCCATCAGTCGAAGGTAGGAGGGCGGTGTCGCCTTCATGCCGGTAAACCCGGCCGGAAGATGCCAATAGGCCATGTGCAGCAGCCAGGATGCCGCCCGTCCCGCCTTAGCGCGCTTCAAGCCCCACCAGCCTGCTCCAGCGAGCAAAGTGCCGATAAGGATATGCTGAGACAGGATCCCCCAGGTGAACGGAATCACCATCGCGAGGAACTCATCCAGGGTCCACAGCCCGATCAGTTCTGGATCATCCAGATGAGTTGGAATGACATATTTGTCCGCAGACATCGCACCACCCTCCATTTGGACCGTCGGCGCTGCTACGCCGCCGGCCCGAACCCACGTCAGATCGTTGCGGTGACGGTCGAGGTGACGATCGGCACGCCGGTGCCGGCACCCACGCCGACGCCCACCGGGATGGCGATCTGACCCATCGAGAAGCGGCCCGAGGCGAGCGCCACCACGCCGCCGGCGAGGCTGAGCACGGTGATGATCTTGCCGCCCGATCCCTCGAGGAAGTCGGTGAACTTGGTGAGCGCGGTGTCGAAGGTGGTGTCGGCGCCGGCGAAGGCCGGTCCGGCAAACATGAGCAGCGCGAAGGCCAGGGCCGCGATCACGAGGATCGCCAGCTCCGCCCGGCCGCCATGCTTCAGTACCTGTTGCATGAGCATTTCCTTCCGATTGAGACGCGGCGGTTCCGCGCCCAATCGAAGGCTGTCCCCTCGCTCGCCGGCCGGGCAACCTTCCCCGGCCCGGCGCGTTGCGGGAGGCATGAATTTTTCTTCCCGCCCGAGTCGCTTGGCGCCGCGCGCGAACCGCTGCGGTACGCGCTGCGGGCCGGTGTGGCCCGCCGTGCAGACCAGGACGGCCAACAGCGCGGGCCACACTGGCCCGAAATCCGAGCCACCCGCGCGACTCGCGAAAATTTGCGATAAGATTGGTTAACGGTTAAGTTCCACCGTGGATTCGGCAGGTGGTTCGTGCCGCGTAGCAAGGACGCGGGATCCGGCACTCCAGGGGGGTCGAGTGGGGCAGGGTTACAAAACGTCACAGGGACAGGACGCGGCGGGAGTGGGTTTCCCCCGACAGGTCAGCATCGATATTTCCGAGCACTTTTTCCGCCTCACCACCGAAAGCGTGCGGCTGCGCTCGAACGAAACCCATTCATACCAGACGCTGGCGACCCTGGTGAATGCGCGCGCCGCCTCCGCCGCGGCCATGGATCATGATTCCGAGGTGCTTCGCTCGCATCTCGACAAGATCCCCACCGAAGGCGGCATTCGGATCAAACTGCGCGTGACCGCGAGCAGCGCCGAGAACCTCAGCGAGGCCCAGCATATTCTGGCCAGGCAACTCGGGCAGGGCATGTCCGCCGGCGACATGCTGTCGCTTCTCCTGTTCGACTATATCGTCGAGCAGAAGGCGAAGGCCGTCGTGGCGAAGCTGCGCGAACAGGGGCTCGATTTACCACCTGCCAAGACCGCCGGAAAAATTGCGACCGATTCGCAACAGACAAGTCCATCCGTTCCAATGGCTTAGCCGATACCTGTAAAGAAATTCAGGTCAGAGGTTGTTGCAAAGCGTTTCCCGCTGTGATTTGGTGCTCTTACGGAGCAGGATCAGGGGGCCGGTTCATGACATCCCTTGCCAGCAGCGGGGCACCTTCCTCGACGGACGAAAGCAAGTCCGCTGAAGAGAGCGCTGCGATCCCCTTCAGGGACTATATTCCTTACATTCTTCAGGCGATGTCGGATCAAAATGTGAGCGTGCGGAAACTGGCGCTCAAGACCGGCATCAGACGCAACCGCCTGTCTAATCTTCTGCGGCCCACCGCCGATCCTTCCACCCGCGAGAGTATGACGCTCGTCGAGTTCCAGACGATCCTTCATGTCCTTCAAATCGGGTTCATCCAGGCCGTTCTCGGTGTCGAAACTCTTCGCGATCTGGATCTTCTCCATGACGGCCGATTCTCGACGATGATGCAGATGATTTCCGAGGTGTTCGCGAGCCTGCCGCTCTCGCTAGTCCATGCGCTCAACGAAGTAGAAGGCATGGATGGCACCGAGATCCGCCGCGAATGGGCAGGCCCCTTGCGCGACGGCGTCGTTGACCGCGTGGTACGCGAGGTCATAGCGATCATCGAGCGGCGCGCCCGCATGGAGCAGAGCTTCCGTCTGGACTGACCGTCGGACACCGTCCGTGGGGATCGCACCGGCGTCCGATGCCTCGGGTCTCGCCTCAGAAGCGCGAGACGACCGCGCTGCGTCCATTGAAACGCGGAGATGTGGGAGTCGGCGGCAACGATCGGCCGGTGACATTGGCCGTCCGCGTGAAACCACTCAGACGCCGCCAGTTGAGGAGAATGTCGTCGACATAGGCCTGGGTCTCGGCGATGCGCGGCACCTGGCCGCCCCGCACCCGGCCCGGCCCGGCATTATAAGCCGCCAAGGCCAGATGGACCTGGCCAAAGCGATCGAGCTGGCTGCGCAGATAGCGCGCGCCGCCGTGCAGATTCTGCTCGATATCGTAGCGATCCACGCCCAACCCCGCGGCCGTGCCGGGCATGAGCTGCGTCAATCCATAGGCATTTTTCGGCGAAACGGCCCGGTCATTGTAGCGGCTCTCCCGGATGATCATGGCGTCGAAAAGGCCGACCGGGAGGCCATATTGGCACGCGATCGCGCTCATCATCCCGTAATAGCCCG
Organism: Rhizorhabdus wittichii RW1; assembly: GCA_000016765.1. Lineage (NCBI taxonomy): Bacteria > Pseudomonadati > Pseudomonadota > Alphaproteobacteria > Sphingomonadales > Rhizorhabdaceae > Rhizorhabdus > Rhizorhabdus wittichii. Next base: position 270,147 of record CP000700.1, on the reverse strand, counting down.
CCCGGCGGATCTCCGCCTGCGCACTGAGAAAGCCGGCTGGCCGATAGCCTGCGGCGTAGCACCCCGGCTTGTAGCGGGTTGCGGCGCTGGCAAAGGCCAGTCCGCCGCGCATCCACGCAGGAACGGGTATCGGCTCCAGCGTCGGCTCGGCAAAGACGCCGGGCGCGGCCGCAACTGGCAGCGCAGCCCCGGTAGCCGCCACGTCGACCGGCGCGGTCTCGCCGGGGGCCACGGCCGCTTGCCCATAAGTCTGCGCCATCTGGAACTGCACCCATTTGCGGCTGAGGTCATGAACGCTAAACGACGCTGGAAGCGCGGCCGGACTGCCTGCGGCGGGTGGGGCGCCTTCGTCTACCGCCGGCCTTTCCGGGCCGTGTGCGCCATCTGTGCCCGCAGCGGCCGACAGGCGTGGCGGCGCGGGCACGCCCATGGTGATGAGTTGAACGGTGCGCGGCGAACCTTGCGGGCTGGCGGCGGCAAGCGGGGCTGCAAGGATGATGGTGAGCAGCGGTGCAGCAAGGAGCGCGGTCTTCATAAAACCTCCCGAAACCTGTCCTTGCCCGAGTGGAGGTGAACCCAAATCCCGTTGTCAATCCCTCGGCGCCTGGTCAGACTTTGCCCATTGCGCTCCAGAAGGGCTCCTCCATGTGGCTGATCGACCGACAGGGCGACGGACAAAAAGGTCGTCGCATCCCCCTTCCCGACCTCGTGCGGTCCGCACTGGTGCGCTGGTATATGGGCGAAGGCTCGCGCGGCGATGAAGAGGCGGGGATCGCGCTTGTCCAGCAAGCCCGGATCGGCGCCAAGTGGATCGCATGCGACTGCCTGGGTCCCGACACCCGGCCGCCGGTCCTGACCCCTGCCTTTCTGTCGGAAGCTGAAACCTATTATCTGCGGCGGCTGACGGGCGCCGACCGGCCCGAGCATCGTCCCCAATGCCCCTTCTTCCGCGAGCAGGCGACCAATCGCTTTTCGGAGATCCGCACGCCCCATTCGCCGGCCGATCCTCCGGAAGGCTATTTCGAAGTGCTGCGGCCAGCCCCTGAGAAGCTCGCGCAAAAGCCGCAGGCCGACAGTATCGACGACAGGACGCGCAATGCGACGGTGCCGCGTCTCGCCCGCCTTCTCTGGCGTCTTATGACCCTGGCCGGTGTCCATCGCACGCCGCCGGTTGGAGCGGAGCCGCCCGAACGCTCCATTGCGCAAGAATTCAGGGCCCTGAGCGCGGCGGCCGCGCGGATCGAGCTTGCACCCGGCATCGAGCTCGGCCGCGCCTTATGGACACACGCCCGTCCCTTTCACAACAATCGCGTGTTCGCAGGCCTGCGCGCGCTATCCCATCAGTGGCCACCGGGTCACGCGCCGCAGGCCTTCCTCGCGCTCTACGCAACAGCGGTGCAGGGTGCGACCATCCATGTCGCGGGCGCCGAGCCACTGATGCTCGCCAATCGGGTGCAGTCACCATCAATCCGCGGCAACCCGATCAAAGGTCCTTACCTGGTGCTGGTCGTGGTCGGCGAATATCCCGAGGCCGACGGTTATGCGGCGCTGCGGGCCTATGCGCAGCCCATCGTCTCGGGCCGGCGTTTCGTGCCGGTTGCCTCCGAATTCGAGCGTTCTCTCTTTCGCGGCCTGCTCGACGCGCGATGCGCGCTCGATCGCCTCGGCATAGACCTGGTGATCGAAAAGCCGCTCTTCGACCAGTTGACCCCGCAAGGCCCCTGTCGGCCCGACTTCCTGCTTGAAGCGCAGTCGAGGGAGACCGGCGAAATCCGGCAGCTGGTCGTTGCGGCGCAGAGCGCGCTCGACGAGGACCATCTGGCAGTGAAAGCCGCCATCTATCCGCGCCTCGAGATGATCGCGCCGCTCATTACTCTCGGGCCCGATGCGCTCGAGCGGGGTGCCATACCGGATATCGTACGAACCGCCCTAGGCGTATGAGACGGGCGCATCAGGTAATAGTGATCCGGTGAGCGCCCCGCCCCTGCTCAGGACCAGCGGAGCGTCGCGGCAAACCATGCCACGATGCCCAAGGTGACCGGCGTCGACAGCAAATAGAGTTTCTGCCAGCGCCACCAGGTCCGGGGCAGGAACAATGCCGCTCCACGCACATCGTGGATTTGGTGCCAGGCACGCTCCTGAATTAGCTGTCCGAGAAGCACCGCGACCGACAGCGAAACCGCGAGCGCGCAGCACAGGCCGACGCCAACGTAAATCGCAAGCCAATTGGCAATTTCCATCTCGGTCAACTGCGCCATGAGTCTCTATATCTTTCTTGCCATGTCCAGTACGCGCCTGAGACGACACCTGTTCCCGCGCTTTCGACACTTCCTAGCGCAAGCATATTGGCAAATGGTTTAGCTCCAAAATGGTCTTAATTCAGCCTGTTGAACCCGCTCATTCTTTGCCCATCTTGCCAGCAGGGTGAATGAAGGCCGCACGGGATGCCTGAAGCGTCGTGGGTTCGTGCGGAATCCATACGAAGGGCAAATGGGTCAAGGGCAAGAAGGCTGTGCTGGCTACGGTATTGGTGATCGTCTTCCAGGGGACGGAAAAGGTGGGCATCTATGACGATCAGCCAGCGGCCAGCGCGGCCTTGTGGAGCTTCGTCGACGCGCATTGGGACGAGGCGCACCATGGTCCTGCGCCAGCAACCCGGAGCGAGACGCAACTGAACCTCTTCTTTGCCGGAGAGGGCGATAGCTACGTCATGGCAGAAGCGGATCTCGGCGAGGCGGCGCAGGCACTCGGATCGCCGCTCTAAATCAGATCGATCGCACACACCGGACGGCACAATGATGGTTTATACATCATAAGTGCGCCTTCACATTTGAGTCTAAAAGCCCTATGATTGCTGCGGCAGTCTGCTGTCTACCGCCCCGCCCTTGTCTCTCTCATCGATAGCAGCGAGATGATCTTGCCTGATTTCACCCGAACGCCTTTCGATCGCCGTGATCGTCCGGCCGGCCCCCCGCCTGCCCAGTTCGCCGTGCCGAAACGGCGAGACTGCGCTCTGCCCGAAACGCTGGGCACCGCCGCGCTGCGCGGCCTGCGCGGCTGCTGCCCAAGGTGCGGCGAAGCGGAACTATTCCACCGATTTCTCAAACCCGTGAGCATCTGCGCGCACTGCGGCCAGGACTGGAGCCATCAACGCGCGGACGACTTCCCGGCCTATGTGGCGATCATCGTGACTGGTCACATCATGGCGCCCCTCATCATCGCGCTGGCCCGCGATTTCGCGCTCTCGGTCACCGCCATGATGGCAATCATCGTACCGCTGGCGCTTGTTCTGCTCCTTGGCCTGCTGCAGCCCGCCAAAGGCGCAATTATCGCGCTGCAGTGGTGGTGGGGCATGCATGGCTTCGAGAAGGAGCGAATAGCAGGGGCGGCCGAGGCTGGGGACGATGAACCGTAAAGGTCGCGGCCAGCCTCAGAGCGGCACTACGACCTCGAAAACGCTGCCCTCTCCCGGCGCGCTGCGCTTGAGGGCGATCGTCCCGCCGTGGAGCTCGACCAACTGTTTGACGAGCGCGAGTCCGATCCCAAGTCCTTCCTGCGTGCGCTGGTTCGATCCATCGATCTGGGCGAACAGATCAAAGATCCGGGCCTGCATCTCGGCCGGGATGCCGACGCCCGTATCGGCGACCTCGATGCGCACCTGATCCTCCTCGCGCCTCGCGGAGAGGCGAATTTCTCCGCCAGCAGGCGTGTATTTGGCGGCGTTGGTGAGGAGATTGCCGACAACCTGCGCAAGCCGGGCATGATCGGCCTCCAGCCAGATCGGCTTGGGCGCGACATGCTGGATCAGCTCATGGCTGGCCGCATCGATATGATGGCGTGATCCTTCGACGGCAAAGCTCAGCAAGTCCTGGAGCAGCAGACGTTCCTTCTTGAGTGCGATCTTGCCCTGGTCGATGCGTGCGATGTCGAGCAGGTCCTCGACCAGGCTGCCAAGATGCCGCACATATTTGCTCATCTGCCCGCGCACCATGGTGGCTGTCTCGAGATCCGGCCTACGTTCCATCAGGTGCAGCCCGGCCCCCATCGCCATGATCGGATTGCGCAGTTCATGGGCGAGGACCGCCAGAAACTCATTCTTGCGGCGATCTGCAGTCTGCAACACGCCGGTCAGCTCCTCGAGCGCATCACGCTGCGCGCCAATTTTTTGGCGCTGACGATAGAGGTCGAAGAAGATGCGGGCCTTGGAGCGAAGGATATCGGCCTCGATCGGCTTCTGGAGGAAATCCACCGCCCCCGCCTCATAGCCCCGGAAGCGGCGTTGCTGGTCAGCGCTGCCGGCGGTCAGGAAGATGATCGGAACATCGCGCGCGCGCTCGCTTGCGCGCATGAACTCGGCAAGCTCGAAGCCGTCCATGCCGGGCATCTGCACGTCGAGCAGGGCGAGCGCCACGTCGTGCTGGAGAAGAAGCTCTAGCGCCTCCTCCCCGGATCGGGCCTTGATGATCGACACACCCTGGTCACCCATTAGCGCCTCGAGCGCCAGAAGGTTTTCTTCCAGATCGTCGACCAGAAGACAGTTCGGCAGAGGGTTCGCACTCGTCATGGAGCCACCAGGGTCTGAAGGTAAGCGATGATGCCGGGCACATCCTGAGCCCGCGCTTGGGGCCACGCCGCAAGCGCGGCGGTCGGCATGGTAGAACTCGAGGCACTCGTCGGGTCTTCGACAAGGGTCAGCCCGCCCGCCTCCCCGACGGCTCGCAGGCCCGCGGCACCATCCTCGTTCGCACCGGTCAGCACGATGGCGACGAGATCGGGTCCGAACGCGTCGGCCGCGGTCTCGAAAAGGACGTCGATCGCTGGCCGCGAATGATGAACCGGCTCGTCCATCGCCAGGGCCACGCGCCCGTCCTGTTCGATCAGCAGATGATAATCGGCCGGCGCGAAATAGACCGTGCCCGGGACAGGAGTCTCCTTGTCTTCCGCCTCCTTGACTGTCAGCCCGCAGCGATCCGCGAAAAGGGTGGTGAGGGCGTTGGTGCGATCTGGCGGGATATGCACGACGATGAAGATCGGGACGGGGAACGTTGGCGGGAGCGCGGGCAGGATTTCCAGCAGGACCTGCACCGCGCCGGCCGAGGCGCCGATGACGACCGCCCTGATCGGATCCCGGCTCATCCGTCCACCCGCTGATAGATCTTCTCTGCTGTATCGAAATCGGCAAAGGCCGCCGCGTGCCGGGAAAAGCGCAGGCTCTCCTTCGAGCCGAGCCCCAGAAATCCCTTACGGGCGAGGGAATCGCGGAACAGTCCGATGGCGCGATCCTGGAGCTCGCGATCGAAATAGATGAGCACGTTGCGGCACGAGATGAGATGCATCTCCGCAAACACCGCGTCGGTCACCAGGCTATGGTCGGAAAAGACGACCTGGCTCCTGAGCGTCTTGTCGAACACGGCATGCCCGTAGTCGGCCGTATAATAGTCAGATAGCGACGTGCGCGCGCCCGACTTCTGGTGATTGGCCGTATATTTCTTTATCTGGTCGAGCGGATAGATCCCCGCCTGCGCCGCCCGTAAGGCATCGGGATTGATATCGGTCGCATAGAAGATCGTCCGCGCGCCGAGACCCTCCTCGCGGAAGAGGATGGAAAGCGAATAGAGCTCCTCGCCGTTGCTGCAGCCGGCTACCCAGACCTTGAGCGAGGGATAGGTTCTAAGGTGCGGGATGACGCGTTCGCGCAGCGCCTTGTAGTAGGCCGGGTCGCGGAACATCTCACTGACCTGCACGGTCAGGTAATTGAGCAGGCGCGGCAGCGTCTGCTCATCATGGAGCAGGCTTTCCTGCATCGCCGAAAAACTCGCAAAGCCCAACTGGCTCCGCGCCTGCACGAGGCGCCGCTTGATCGAGGCGCGCGCATAGGGGCGAAAGTCGTAATGATAACGCTGGTAGAGCGCTTCCAGCAGGAGGCCGATCTCCAGATCCTCGAGGCCGCCTGTCACCGAGATCTCCTCATCGGGGCATCCAGACGCGCACCAGCGACAAAAGTTTATCGACGTCTATGGGCTTGGCCATATAGTCGTTGGCGCCCGCTTCCAGGCAGCGTTGCTGATCGTCCGGCATGGCCTGCGCGGTCAGCATCACGATCGGCAGCTTCGTCCAGCGCGGATCGGCCCGGATCTCGCGCGTCGCGGTCAGCCCGTCCATGACCGGCATCATGACGTCCATGAGCACAAGGTCGACGGCCTTCGCCGCATCGTCCCCGGCTTGGGCGAGCGCATCGATCGCCTCCTGCCCGTTGCGGGCGATCTGGACGATCGCGCCGCGCGGCTCGAGCACGCTCGACAGGGAATAGACGTTACGGACATCATCCTCGACGATGAGGATGCGCCGACCCTCGAGCGCGGCATCGCGGTGACGCGCCTTTTCGATCATGCGCCGCCGCTCGGGCGGCAGCTCGGAGACGACCTGGTGGAGGAACAGGGAAACCTCGTCGAGCAACCGCTCAGGGGATTTGGCGCCCTTGATGATAATCGAACTCGAATACCGCCGCAGCCGCTGCTCGTCGTCGGCGGAGAGGTCGTGCCCGGTATAGACGATGACCGGCGGGAAGCCATGATCGCCCTCCTGGCTCAGCGTTTCCAGCAGATCGAACCCCGAGGTGTCCGGCAGGGTCAGGTCTAGCACCATGCAGTCGAACGTCTCGCGCCGCAGCTGTTCCAGGCATTCGGCGGCCGTGCCCACGCCGATCGTCTCGACATCGTCCGAGCCCAAAAGCTTACCCACTGCGTCGCGCTGAACCGCATCGTCCTCGACGATGAGGACCCGGCGCATGCGCAAGGCAAGCTTCGCCTGCAGGCCCTCGAGCACCTGCGCGAGCTCTTCGCGCTTGACCGGCTTGATGTGGTAGCCGACCGCACCGAGCGACAGCGCGGTCTGGCTCTGGTCGGCCGCCGAAATCACATGGATCGGAATATGGCGCGTTTCATCGTCATGCTTCAGCCGGTCAAGGACGGTAAGCCCGGACTGGTCCGGCAGACCCAGGTCGAGAACAATCGCACTCGGCTTGAACTCGTGAGCATGTTTGATCGCGTCCTCCGCATTGCCGGCGATGACGCATTGGAAGCCGAGTTCGCGTGAAAGCTCACAGACGATCTGGGCGAAAACCGCATCATCTTCGATGACGAGCAGAACCCGATTGCCCTCGGTCAGGCTGGCGCGGTCGTCTTCCAGGCTCCAAGCCGATGGCGCGGGCGCCGGACGCAAAGGGATGGCGGGCGCCGCCGCGACCGCCGAGGGACCCGGGTCGGAACGCCGCCGGGTCGGCTGGGCGACGGCGTCATAGGCCAGTGGAATGGTGAGCGTGAAGGTGCTGCCTTCGCCAGGGCGGCTCTCCAGCGCAATCCGGCCGCCGAGCAGGCGCGCGAGCTCGCGAGAGATGGAAAGGCCAAGGCCCGTCCCGCCGAATTTCCGGCTGATCGTCGCGTCGGCCTGGTGGAAGGCCTCGAAGATCGACGCCTGCTGCTCGGCCGAAATGCCGATGCCCGTGTCGCTGACGGCGAAGCGGATGAACGCATCATCCACGCGCTCAATGGCGAGGCTCACCTGTCCGCGCTCGGTGAATTTGAAGGCGTTGGACAGCAGATTTTTGAGGATCTGCTCGAGCCGCATCCGGTCGCTCTCGATCGTGCGGGCACAGTCATCGGAAAGGCTGATGTCGAAACCAAGGCCCTTCTTCTCGGCAAGCGGGTCGAAGGTCCGCCGCAAATCGCCCGTCAGCCGCTGCAGCGCGACGGTTTCGGGACGGATCTCGATGTGCCCTGCCTCGATCTTGGACAGATCAAGAATGTCGTTGATTAGGGTCAGCAGGTCATTGCCAGAAGACTCTATCGTATTGGCATATTTGATCTGCTCGTCGGAGAGGTTGCCCTGCGAATTGTCTCCCAGCAGCTTGGAGAGGATCAGCAGCGAATTGAGCGGCGTGCGCAATTCGTGGCTCATATTGGCCAGGAAATCCGACTTATACTGGCTGGCCTGCTCGAGTTCGTGCGCCTTGGCGCCCAGCGCCGCGCCGGCCCGCTCCAGTTCGTCCCGCTGGGTTTCCAGCGTCTGCGCCTGTTCCTCAAGCTGGCTGTTGGTCTGTTCGAGTTCGACCTGCTGCTGTTCCAGACGAACCTGGGATTCCCGTAGCGCCCGGCCCTGCTCTTCGAGTTCTTCGTTGGAGACGCGCAGTTCCTCGCTCTGGGCCTGAAGCTCGCCAGCTTGGCGCTGCGTTTCCTCGAGCGCGTCCTGGAGCCGGGCCCGGAAGCGCGCCGAGCGCAGGGCGATGCCGATCGCCGGCGAGACACGCTCCAGGAGATCGAGCACCAAGGGATCGACCGGCTTGAAGAAGCCGAGCTCCAAGACCGCATTGACCTGCGCGTCCGCCTTGGCCGGTACGATGACCAGATGGCGCGGCTTGTCGCGACCGAAAGCCGAGCCGATCGTCAGATAGCCCCCCGGCACGTCTTCCAGGACCAGCGCCTTGCCGTCGACCGCCACTTTGCCCAGCAAACCCTCCTTGAGGTTGAAGGAGGAGGGCATATCGGCGTCGGCCGGAACCCCGACCACGGCCGCCCGCCTAAAGTGGCCGCTCTCGCCCTTGAACAGGGCACCGCCCGAAAGCCCCGTATGTTCGGCCAGGAACGCCAAGATGTCCTCGCCAAGCTGTTCGACGGACTTGTCCCCGCGCATCGCTTCGGACAGGCCGACTTCGCCGGACTGCAGCCATTCCTGCCGCGCGCGCGCCCGTCCATTACGGAGCAGCAGCACGAAGATCGCGATGGTGAGTGCGGAGCCCAGGAGACCCGAAACAACGCCACTAGTGATCGCCGCGCGCGCCGCGTCCGTCATGTCGCCCATGCGCTCTTCCCGCAGGCGCACTTCCTCGCGGGCCATGCCGTCAAGCTGGGCGCGGATAGCGTCCATCTCGCCCTTGCCGCGGTCGCTTGTCACGATCCCCATGGCAGCGGTCAGGCCCTGCGTGCGCCGCAATTCGATCGTCTCGCGCAGTTCAGCCAACTTGGCATCGATATGGCGGTTGAGCGGTCCCAGGCTCGCTTGCTGCACCGGATTGTCGGCGGTCAGCGCCTTCAGCGCCGCAAGCCGCGCGGGCAAGGCGGCGACTGCGGTCCGGTACGGCTCGAGATAAGCGTTGGTCCCGGTGAGCAGATAGCCGCGCTGGCCCGTCTCTGCGTCTTTGGCGGTGGAAAGAACTTCGTCGAGTGCGATCAGCACTTCATGGGTATGGCGAATGGCCTTGTCGGCCTCGCGGAGCGCCTGGATATTCGAAAAGGCAAGCCAGGTACTGATCAGGAAGAAAGCCAGCCCCAAGATCAGACCGGCAATGAGCCCGTTATTCTTCCGCTGCGGCGTGCCCACGGCCGCGATCTTTTTCCCCAACATTTCCGCCAACCCCGTATCCTGTCCCGACCGCGCCAAAGGTGGCTGTCATACCCTTTTTTCCAGCCTGTGAAAGGATTTGGCGATATACTCGCCGCGCCCTCCCTGCGGGCCCCGCGCGGAGCTAGATCACCCGGACGATCTTGTTTCGGCCCGTCGATCCGCGCAGCAGTTCTAGTGCAGAAACCGGTTGACCGAGCGCTGCTGCCAAAAGCCTGAGAACGGCCTCGTTGGCCTTGCCACCTTCAGGCGTCGCTGTCGTCCGGACCTGCAAGATACCGTCCGCAGTCGCCAGGATGATGGCATCGGCGGAGGCATTGGGCGCCACGCGAACGGGAAGCCGGCCCGCGCCATCGACGAGCGCCAGAATATCTGCCCGTGGCGGACAGGACACTTTAGGCCGCGCCATGGCCGCGCAAAGCCGTGTTGCGTTTGAAATTGGGCCCGAAGCCAGCCTTGACCTGGACATTGCGGGCTGCCCGCCCCCGCGTCACACCGGCCCGCTTACGCACAGCGGCGCTCGGCGCGAGACAGCCAGAGAGCGACACGTCACGACCGGCGGTCCTCGGCCGCACTGGGCTGCTGGTCAGCTCGACGCGCCGCTTCCCTGTTCTGCCGATCATGGGCGCGGCCTCCGGCCACGGTCACGGCGAAGAACAGCACCATCAGGATCAGGGAAATGATGACGATCGCTGCGATGATCATAATGCGTGCCGGCCCTTTTGGATTCCGTCGGGCCAGCTCCCTGCGAGATCAGCCTTGCGCCCGCAGAGGCATCATGCCTCGCTCATACATGTACCATCTGTCGATAGAGGCTGTGAATATAGAGATTTGATGTTCTATACATCAGCAGGGGGCGGGAGCCGAAGAATGCGGTATGGCCCGGACCCACTGCGAAGCGGACCCGGGCAGTAAATCTTACCTTGGCATGAGCGGCCGGCTGAGACACGCCCCAACCGGGCCTTCAGATCGGGCCGCTGCCGCGGAGCAGGACCCGGCCAAGCCGTTCAGAAAAGGCGCGCGGATCGAGCGGCAGTTCCCCGTCGGCGATGCGGGCCTCGTCGAACAGCAGATGCGCTGCATCCTCGCGCAGATCCGCCTGCTCTGCGCCTACCGCGCTGAGCCGGGTAACGAGCGCGTGCCGGGGATTGATCTCGAGGACCGGCTTGCTCACCTGCGCAAGCTGCCCCGCGCCCGCCAGGAGCCGCTCCATCTGGCGGTCCATGCCGTGTTCGGGCGCGACCAGGCAGACCGGGCTGTCGGTCAGCCGTTCCGACGCGCGGACATCGGACACCACATCGCCCAGCGTCGCCTTGACGAAGTCGATGAAGCCGGCGACCTCGTCCGACGTTTCCGCCGGCGGTTGCTCGCCATCGGCGAGGGGGATGAGACCCAGATCCGACATGCCCTGTGTCACCGACTTGAACGGCTTGCCTTCGAAATCCGGCGCTCCGGTCACCCAGAAACCGTCGATCTGGTCGGTCAGCAGGAGCACCTCGATGCCGCGCGCGCGGAAGCCTTCGAGCTGCGGCGAGGAGGCGAGCCGCTCGATGTCGGAACCCACCGCATAATAGATCGCGGTCTGGTTCTCTTTCAGATCGGCAGCATAGTCCTTGAGCGACCGCCATTCATTGTTCGACGTGCTGGTCTTGAAGCGGGCGAGCCCCAGCAGCGTCTCGCGCCGGGCATAGTCCTCGTAGAGACCCTCCTTCAGGACCGACCCAAAATTCTCCCAGATCTTGAGATACTTGTCGCCATCGCTGTTCGCGAGCTTTTCCAGTTCGCTCAACACGCGGTTCGAAACCCCCTTCTGGATCGCGGCCAGAACCGGGCTCTCCTGGATCATCTCGCGCGAGACGTTGAGCGGCAGGTCCTGCGAGTCGACCAGTCCGCGCACAAAGCGCAGGTAGCGGGGCAGGATCTGCGCCTCGCCCGTGATGAACACCCGGCGAACATAGAGCTTCATCCGCCCGGCCCGATCGGGGTCGAACAGGTCGAAGGGCCGCATCTCAGGCACAAAAGCGAGCACATTATATTCGTGCACGCCCTCGGCGCGATAGTGCAGCGTCAGTGCCGGCGTGTCGAACTGTCCGGCGTTGGTCCTATAGAAGTCGGTATAGTCTTCCTCGCTGATTTCGGACTTGGACCGCGTCCACAGCGCCGCGCCATCGGCAATCTGCGCCGGCTCCGCATCGGGTTTGTCCTTGAGGACGATCGGCACTGGGACATGGCCCGACTGAGCCTTGATCTTGGGCTCCACGCTGAAGCGCCGGGTATAGTCCGCCGCGTCTTCCTTGAGATGAAGAATGACGCGCGTTCCGCGCGCCGGGGCCTCGGCCGGATCAGCATCCCCGATCGCGTAGGTTCCGAGCCCATCAGACGTCCACAGGCCAGCCCCCTCCTCGCCAGCGCGGCGCGACAACACGTCGACCTTGTCTGCGACCATGAAGGCGGAATAGAAGCCGACGCCAAACTGGCCGATGAGCTGGCCGCCCTCGCCATCCTTCTTGGCGGCGATCTGTTCCATGAAGGCTTTGGTGCCTGAGCGGGCGATCGTGCCGAGCGCCTCGGCCATTTCGGCCTGGGTCATGCCGATGCCATTATCCTCGATGGTCAACTGGCGCGCATCGGGATCGAGCGTGATCGTGATCCGCGGCTGAGGGTCGTCACCCAGCAGTGCCGGCGCCGCTATCGCTTCGTAGCGCAGCTTTTCGCAGGCGTCGGCGGCATTGGACACCAGTTCGCGAAGGAAGACATCCTTGTCCGAATAAACGGAGTGCACCATGAGGTGCAGCAGCTTGGCGACATCGGCTTCAAAGGACCGCGTGTCGGGGGAAGCGTCGGTAATCGTGCTCATCGCTATATTTCGCTCTCCTTGGAATGGCGGGCGAAATCTGGTTGGCACCGCCCGGTTTTTCAACCCGGGGAACCGGCGTGATCGCGGGGCAGGACCCGAGTGACGCACCAGTTCGGCGGGATGATGAGCCTCAAATCCGTCGCGGGGGCCTGGCAGGCGTCATGTGGCTGGGTGAAATTCTCCTGCCGATTGCTGCCGGCACAGTGGTCCTGCCTGACGCCCGCCGCTAATCGTCAGCTGCGACGCTATCTTTCCCTGAGGGCCGGTCATAAATGGGGGGCGGCACGCGCCAGCCACCTTTGTGGTCCATTTCAATCGGCAAATCGCATCGCTCGCAGAACGCTTTGTACTGGCCCTGCTTGTCGCGCGCTATGGAAGCGGAAGACGGCTTATGCCGACCCAGAAGACAACGCACATACATGGTCCACGTCTAACGCGATCGACGGGACATTTGTAGCACCCGCGAGTCAATTCCCACCGCACTAACCCAAGATACTTGTCATGGCCGCTTCAGCGGAAAGGCGGAACCGACGTTCTCGGCTCCGCCGTCCTGTCGTCAGGCCGCCGAGCTCTGGTCGCGACCGCGATCCATGGCCGTCAGTCGATCCTTAGCGGCGAGCTTGAGCTTCTTGAGGCGGGCGACCAGAAGCTGGTCGGGTACAGGCCGCCGCAGTTCCTGCTCGATCTCTGCCTCCAGACGGGCGTGCTCCTCGCGCAGATGGTTCAGATAATGGTCGGACATCGTCTTCTCCATGCCAGGTTGTGACTATGTGCGCGTGCTCGCGCACAGCCTGAGAATAGGTGCGCGCCCTTTCTTTTTCCAGTGATTCCCGAGGCCTGTGGTCGACATCAGGATGGTCTTGGTCTGGCGCCCCAGCAATCGTACAGCAACACACCGCCTGGTCGTCAAAGCACCGCTATCGTCTCAGCAAAGATTTGGAAAATCACCCATGGATCGTTTCTTCACCGCCATCGCCACACGTTCCGCCACGATCATGGGCCAGCCGCTGGCTTTCATTCTCTCGACCCTGTTCATCATCCTCTGGGCCGTCAGTGGACCATTCCTGAATTACTCCGACACCTGGCAGCTCATCGTGAACACCGCGACGACCGTCCTGACATTTCTCGCCGTTTTCCTCATCCAGAACAGCCAGAACCGCGATGGCGCCGCGATGCAGGCCAAGCTCGACGAAATCATCCGCGCGCTCGACAAGGCGCGCGTCGAGTTCGTGGGCATCGAGCATCTGACCGACGCCCAGATCGCAAAAATTCGGGAAGCCCTGGAAAACGATATCCGCAATGAAGCAGACGACGACAAGGATCGGACCGTCACCCGCACCGTGGAAACTCTGCTCAAACGCTACTGACGAGCGCACAGCGCCCGTTCGGAGCGCTGGCGCCTCATGATGCGCAGGTCAGGGCGTCCACCAGACACCCGGTTCGTGAAGCTGGCTGGCGTTAGAGGCCCTTGGCCATATTGAGGTGCGCAGTAACGATCGGCACGAGCTCGGATGCGAAAGCCTTGAGGGGCGCAACGTCGCCGCTTGCCGCATAGGCCTTGAGCGCATCCAATGTCTTCTGGTGGCCATCGGCCTGGAGGCGCGCATAGGCACGATCAAACTCGGCGCCCGACTTGGTTTGCAGATCGGCAAGCTCCTGCTGCTGGGCCGGGGTCAACGCCGCATCAGGCGCGATCGCCGGCGTCGCGGCCGCGGCCGCCGTTTTGAGCTTCGCGGTCGAGTCCGTGTGGGCCTTGATCATCTGCTCGGCGAAGGACTTGATTTTTGCAGACTGCGCCTTGCTCGCCGCGAGCTTCGACGTCTCGATCTCGAAAGCGTCGCTTGCTGCCGCCGTGTTTGCAAAGGCCTGTCCCGGGCTCAGGACCGCAGGTGCCAGCGCGGCAGGTTCGGCCGCGGAGGTCGCTGCCGTATTCTCGACAGGCTCGGCTTTCTTGCCGCAAGCGGAAACGCAGAGCGCGGCGGCCGAAAGAGATACCAAAAGAAGCGGTTTCATGAATAACTCCCCCATTCGAGCAGGACGCCTGCTCAACGCGGACCAGGCTTCATCGTTCCAGCGGCGGACCTTTTCGAACGCGGGACGTTTCACCCCTGCCCGCCTGCCGCGCGGCATGAGACCCAAGGAGACGAGACGATGAGCATCTTCGGCAACATTCTAGGCAAGATCTTCCACCCGAACGCGGCCAAGGCCGCGCCCGCGAGTCCTGCGCCCTCCGCCGCGCCTGCCGCGCCAAGTCCCGCCCCAGCGCCCACGACCCCTGCTCCGGCCCCCGCCGCCGCTGCACCGGCGCAAACATCGGTCGACGTCGGGCCCGTCCTGGAGGCTATGGCCGCTATGAAGGACGATCATGGCGGCAACTACAAGACGTCGATCGTCGATCTCCTGAAGCTTCTCGATCTCGATTCCAGTCTCACCGCCCGAAAGGAGCTGGCCGAGGAACTCGGGGTGAATGCCGGCGAACCCGGTTCAGCCGAACAGAATATCGCGCTTCACCGCGCCGTCATGGACAAGCTTGCCGAAAATGGCGGCATTGTTCCCGACGACATGCGCAATTAGGCGGTTGCGCATCGCGGCTGTTCCAACGGAGCAGCCGCATTGCCGCAACGACGATCCAGCGAGTGACGACGGCTGCAAAGGCGTGCAGGCCGGGCAGGCGGGGCAGGCCGGATAAAGCTTGGCGCGCCTACAAGGGAGGCATATTGCCGACCCCATGACAAACACACGCAACATTCTTGTCGTTGAGGACGAACCGCTCATCGCCATGATGCTCGAGGATTTCATCGACATGATGGGTCATCGGATCGGCGCGGCCGTAGGAAGCGTCGCCGACGCGCTCGCCGAGATCGAAGCGCAGAGCTTTGACCTCGCCATCCTCGACCTCAACCTGGGCAAGGAAACCTCCTGGCCGGTCGCCGACGCGCTTCAGGATCGCGGCATCCCGTTCGTCCTTGCCACGGGTGGCAACCTCCAGGCGCCGTCCGAGCGCCATGCCGGCGCCCGGACCCTGACCAAGCCCTATACTTACGAGAACGTACAGGCTTCCATCGACGCGCTCGCGGGCGTGTGACAAGGCGTATGTGCAGCGTCAGGCAGCCGTTGCGCCCGCTGCCTGCCCTGGCTTCAAAACGATCTTCGTGTAGCTGTCCTGCTCGTCGTGGAATTTCTGATAGCCGAGTGGCCCATCCTCGAGCGCCATGCGGTGGCTGATAAGGAAGGTTGAATCGATCTTGTCCTCCGCGATCGCGGCATAGAGAGGCTGCAGATAGCGCTGCACATGCGTCTGGCCGGTCTTGAGGGTCAGGCCCTTCTCCATCAGCGCGCCCAAGGGGAACTTGTCGACGAAGCCGCCATAGACGGCGGGCATCGAGACACGCCCGCCCTTGCGGGTCGCCAGGATCACCTGCCGGATGGCGTGGATGCGATCGGTCCCAAGGAAGGTAGAAGCCTTGATTTGGTCGATGATATTGTCGGCAAAGGCGCCGTGCGCCTCAAGACCCACGCAATCGATAGCCGCGTCGGGGCCGATCCCGCCCGTCATCTCCATCAGCGCCTCGTAAACTTTGCTCTCTTCGAAATTGACAGTCTCGGCACCGAATTTGCGCGCAAGTTCGAGGCGGTGCGGGAAATGATCGATCGCGATAACCCGCTCGGCGCCCATCAGGAAAGCCGACTGCACCGCGAACAGGCCGACCGGACCGCAGCCCCAGACCGCCACTGTGTCGCCCGGCTCGATCTCGGCATTCTCCGCCGCCATCCAGCCCGTAGGAAGGATGTCCGAGAGGAACAGCACCTTGTCGTCCGGGATGCTCTCGTCAGGAATAACGAGCGGGCCGACATCAGAGAAGGGCACGCGGACATATTCGGCCTGCCCGCCGGCATAGCCTCCGGTCATGTGGCTGTAGCCGAACAGGCCGGGCATCGGATGGCCATAGCCCTCGCGCCCGATATCCTGGTTGTCGGCCGGGTTCGCATTCTCGCAGGCTGAATATTGCGTCTTCGAACAGTGGTAGCAGCTGCCGCACGAGATGGTGAACGGCACGACGACGCGCTGTCCGGTGTTGAGGCTGCTCTTGGGCCCGGCCTCGACCACTTCGCCCATGAACTCGTGGCCGAGAATGTCGCCCTTCTGCATCGTCGGGATATAGCCGTCATAAAGATGCAGGTCCGACCCGCAGATCGCGGTGGAGGTCACGCGGATGATCGCATCGCGCGGATTGACGATCGCGGGATCGTCGACCGTGTCGCAGCGTACGTCGTGCTTGCCGTGCCAGGTGATCGCCTTCATCGCGCTTACTTTCCTTCTCCTGCGAGGATGCGCGGATTGCGCGCGTTCGTGGCGATTTCGCCGGTTTCCATAAGCTGCTTGAACCGGCGCAGGTCGCGCCGCGTCTGGATCCTCGGCTCGCGCTGGAAGAGCTTGGCGACCAGTTCGCCGATCACGCCGCCGGGCGGATCATAGGCGATCACGGCCCGCACGACGGTGCCGCGCCGCCCCGCATCGCGAAACTCGATCCGGCCGCTATTGGCGACGTCGGCGCCCTCGGCAGACTGCCAGGTTATCTCCTCGCCCGGGACGTCCTTGGTGATGACCGACTCCCAGGACACTTCGCGGCCCGCCGGTGCCTTCACGGTCCAGCGCGACCGATCGCGGTCGATCGGCTCGATCGAGACGATATTGTCCATGAACGAAACCAGGTTCGTGGGATCGCGCCAGAAATCATAGAGCTCGCGCGCTGGTCGGTTGATGGTCACCGCCTCGGCCAGCAGCTTGCGATCGGGATCGGCGGTTTTCGACGCGGTGACGGGGGCGTCATCCTGTCCGGCGGTGCGACTGCGCATTTCAGAATCTGTCATGGCTGCGGATCTCCTTCGTTCGGGAACGTCACCGCGGAGCGGGGGTTCCGATCGATGCCAGGGTCACGGACCTCCCAACCGACCGATCGGACGTCTGGCCAAGCGATAGGAGAGCAAGCTGGAAGACGCCGCCGGATGGATCGCCCCGATCGCGACGATGATCGCCGCCATGATGACAGCCGCCAATCTCGGTGCTCGCGTCACCGGCTGGGGCTTCGTCGTCTTTACGCTAGGCTCGATCTGTTGGTCCGTGGTCGGGCTCTCGACCGGGCAGACAAATCTGCTGGCGACCAACGGCTTCCTGACGCTGGTCAACCTGATTGGCATCTGGCGCTGGCTAGGCCGGCAGCGCGCCTATGAAGATGGCGGCCAGTCCGCCAGCGAAGCGAGCCGACGCTCGGCGCTGCCCACGCTCTTTACGGCCACCGGGATCACGGGCCTCCCCGTCACGGCATCGGATGGCGAGGTGGTCGGCACCGTGGTCGAGGCCCTGGTGACCTGCGCGGACGGCACCGTGAGCTACGTGGTCATACGCTCAGGCGGCGTGGGCGGCATTGGCGAGACCCTGCGCGCAGTCGCACGCAGCGATCTCGACTTTGGCTGCAAGGGCTTCACCCTGCATCATGAGAGGACATGGTTCGAGGCGCTGCCTGAGCTCGCCGATGGCGACTGGCCCGCGGCGCCCCAGGCGGCGGGCACGACGCCCGCACGCAGCTAGACGGTCGAGTGGTCACAGCGTCGTGGTTCGACTCTCGGTAGTCACCATGCCTTGCTGAACGAGGAGAGAGACGGCAGACTTGCAGGAGGGGGCGACGATCATGCAGGACGGCTTTGCGCGGATCTCCGCGCCCGAATTTCTTTCCATCTCCCTGGACAACGCGCTTCCGCCGCTGCCCGGCGAGAAGCCTGAGCGGATCGCCTCGGATCTTGGGCGCGGCCTGTGGTCGCTGATGGCGCGCGCCGGCCGCAACGTGTTGCCGGGGCCCGCCCACAGAAGCGAACTTGGCCTCACGGACGAGCTCGATGCGCTCGTGGAGGCTGCCGGCCAGGTGGTTCTCACCAGCGGCCACCGCCTGAGCGAACTCCTCTGGACCCGCAGCGGCCCCTACTGGAACGGCGCGCTAGCCCGCACGCTTATCCTGCAGCAGGCGCGGCAGGGCTTTCTTCTGCTACTCGCCCAGGCGGTCACGCCGCGCGCCGTCCTTTTCGGCCATGCCTCGCCGCTGGTCGTGGAACTCGGCATCGAGGGTGATTTGGACCTCCCAGGTCCTCATCTCGTGCTGCTTGTCTGTACGGTCGATCCGACAGGCAAGGCGGTGGCGCGGCGCGGTTATGCGCAAGCCATCAAGAGCGCGCGCTGCTTCATGCCGGTGGGATCGGCCTTCGAGCGGGACGCGCTCGAGGCGCTCATCGCGCTCCGCGACAAACTCGACTGTCACGGTGTGGATTGCACGATCATGCGGGACCTTGGCGAGGACGGCTTCGCTCGTGAATGGCAGGTCGGTCTGCGCCGCGAAGAGACGACAATCGGCCAGCTGCGGATCGTGCTTCCCGGCGACGCGGGGATCGCGGAGGATGGGGAGATGGGGGCTGCGATGGCCAAGGACGGGGCGTATGCCCTGACACCGGCGAATTTCGAGGATGGGCGCTTCGTCGCCTGGCTTGAGCGGGAAATCGTCGAAAATGGCGCGGCGAACGGCGGATGACGCGCAAGGGTCTTTCTGGATCACCACGAACAGAAGAGCCGGTGAGTGCGGCCCGCAGCGCTGGTCGGCGCCGCGAGCCGCTTGACCCCCCCGCTCTGTCTTCTCGATACATAGAGGATCGCCGTTACCAATGAGCTAAAGGCGGAGCATTCCTGGAGGCTCATTTTTCTGCCCAGACGCGTTTGTTCGCCAGACGCCCAAAGATGACATAGCGATATCGTCCATGAGGGCGCCGGCAGGCATCATGGCTTGGCCTTGTCGGCCAGCTTTGGTAGACCGCCAACGCGCTGCGAAAAGGGCGGCGCCGGGACTGCTAATCCCGCGAACGCGAGCAACTCGGAACCATCGGTTCCCGGGGTGCCGCTGCGCATGTCCAGACCTCAGGGTTAAAGGTGGCGGCGCATGTGTGTTCGCATGTTAGCAGCTCCGGCGGCTCCCGCGTCCAGTGCGCGGGAGTTCGGGAGATCGCTCCTTACGCTTTCGCTTCGACAGTTGGCAGGAAGGTCAGGCGATGGATGCGAGTGACACGCGGGGCCGGGCGGTGGCAGTTGGCCTGATGCGCCTGGCGCTGACTTTCCTCGACGAGATCGACGACGATATGGTGATCGCGAGGCTTCAGCATGCCATCGACACCGCGCTCGCCAAAGGCGGGCTCGAGGACATCGATCCCAGAAGCGCGGCGCTTATCGCCGCCATGCCGCTCGACAGCTAAGCAGGCGGACCGGCGCGCAGCGCATCGGCACTGCCGCCGGAACGAGTATCCGACATGCCGAGGTCCGTTGCACGCTAACGAAAAAGAGAGAGCGGATGCGCTTCCATAACGGCGCGCACGGGTAGTCTGCCCGCTATTGCAACACAGGGGGGCCGAATGCGACCAACCGGTCCGCCGCAGTGGAGGCCTCGCGCTCCGCTCGGCGCTTGGCGGTATGTTCGTGCTGAAGCGCCATGGTCTCGAAGGCCGCAACGGACCTCAGTGCGCGGTCGCGGGCATTGCTGAGGGTCGC
Source organism: Rhizorhabdus wittichii RW1 (assembly GCA_000016765.1). Classification (NCBI taxonomy): domain Bacteria; kingdom Pseudomonadati; phylum Pseudomonadota; class Alphaproteobacteria; order Sphingomonadales; family Rhizorhabdaceae; genus Rhizorhabdus; species Rhizorhabdus wittichii. Next base: position 250,312 of record CP000700.1, on the reverse strand, counting down.
CGCGTCAGCTTCCGCCTGGGCGCGGGCCGCCAGCCCGCGATAATGCTCAGCGTCATTCGCCATGAACAATCCTTTCGAATAAAAACCAAAGGGCGGCATTTCATGCCGCCCTCCTCGTCGCTCAGTCCTGCGTTTGCAGGTTGACCGCGCTGGTCTTGCCGCGGCGGTCGGTTTCCAGTTCATAGCTGAGCCGCTGGTTCTGGTTGAGCGTGTTAAAGCCCGCGCGCTCGACTGCCGAGATGTGGACGAACGCATCCTGTCCGCCGGTTTCGGGGGCGATGAAGCCATAACCCTTGTCGGCGTTGAAGAATTTGACGGTGCCGGTGATGGTGCTCATGTGAGATATCCTTCTAGGATCGGGCTCCCGGAGATCGGGAATCCTCGTGCTGCGAGGAGCAGGGAAAGAAGGAAGAGCAGAGCCGCAAAGCACCGAAAGACCGTCTATTTGCGACTGTAGCAGGCAATATATGGGGCCTGATCACGCAAAAACAAGCCCGCCATGCCCGACGACGAACACGCGGCGCAGATCCATAAGATGAAGGCCGGCCGCAAGGTCGCCCTCGCTGCCGGCAGATCGAGATTCAGAAGGGGGTCTGAAGAGACTCGATCCCCGTCGATCCTACCCTATCTGATCAGAACCCTTAACCCACTTGCCGTCCTAGCGTCGGCGGTCGAAAGTGTAGCGAATGCTATCCCCCGCGATGTTCACCACGCCGTCAGCCTCAGGGCCGAGCGGATTGGGGAGGATATCGATGGTCGTGGCGCCGGTTTGGCCCACATTGGCCACATAGGCGATCACATAGCGGTCAGCCGCTCGAGAGCGGGCAATGTCTCGCGCCCACCGTACCTCGGTCTCTCCCATCTCGAACTGGCAAGGATCTTCGGTGCTCGCCTTCACCTCGATATACCAGACTTGCTTGTTGAAGCTGATCCGGAAATCATAGCCAAGATTGTCCCGTCCTTCCTTGCCGACGAAAGGCCCGGAATTACCCGACACCCAGCATCGGTCGATATCCTGACCAGGTTGCCGAGCCTTCAGCCAGTGATAGACCGTAAGCTCGCCCAGCCGGCCGATCATATCCTTCTTCTCTTGCGGTATTCCGCTATAGGCGCCGCCACCGCCCCCGCCGCCGGATCCCGATCCCCGGCGCCAGCCGCGTCCGCCTCCCCCGGCGGCCAGCTGTGCAAAGCTGCCGATCGGCCGGTTCAGAAGCTTCTTTGACAGGCTGCCGGCCAGCTCGGCGGAAAGACTGAGCCAGTCCACCTCGAGCGGATCGCGCAGCGTCCCATTGAGCCGCACCGATCGCGCTTCGCGACTGCGTCTCTCCCGCTCCTCCCTCGCCTTTTGCGCCGCCGCTTCAATGTCGGTTTCAGGAACGCCGAGCACAGCGCGATCAAGGCTGTGCTTCATGCCGGAGGGCCAGGCGCCGAGCTTCTCCAGCCATATCAGGAGCTCGGCTTCATCCCACAGGCGGCAGTCGAACGCGCCTGCATCGTCGAGCCGGCGGCGAAGTTCCGTCTCCACTTGCCCGGCGTCGCGCCACAGATCACCCACCGAAACTGAATGCTGCACGCCCCAGGCGCGCACGAGCGGCGGCGCTGTACGAGCGACCTGACGCAAGATAGTGGCATTGCCGGTGCGAACGGCTGCGAGATCGCCTAGCCCTTCCGGATTCTCCCCGAGTGCCGGCGCGCCTGTCGCCGCCAACCATGCCGCCACATGACCGGCCAGGAGCGGCTCGGGTATCCGCTCATATCGCAGGAGCCAATCGGGATCGGGCTTGAGGGCGCCCAAGGCTTCGACGGCCGCCTTGTAGCGCGGATCGGGCGTGAACGCGAGCAGCGTCGGCGCTGTCAGATTGCGAAGCGCGTCGACGATCAGGATGCGATTGTCCGCGATATAGAAGTCGAGCTGCTGCTGCTGGCCCTGCGGGTCGACGTCCGGCGCGCTTCCCGTCGCAACCAGGCTGGCATTGAAGCTCTCGAACTCCAGGCCCAGCCGTTCGCGCAGCTCCCCTGCCGAAAGCGAAGCCCGGGCCGCCGCCACGATTTCGTCCACGCTGCTCACCGCAGGCAACAGGGATCGCAACTGCTCGGCCGCTGCGCCCGCATGCTCCAGCGCGGCGGCCTCGCCTTGCATCCAGGTCTCGAACGCGTTCTCCCCGCCATGGTGGAAGACCACTGCGCGAAGCCAGGGCGCCGACTGGTCCAGTCTTTCGCCAAGCGCGTCACGCGCGGCTTCGCCCGCCTGTTCGGTGAGTTCCAGCTCGCGGCACAGACGCAGCAGGTCCTCTTGACCTGAAGGCTGCTCGTCGACCGCCACATCGTCGAGCAGCAGCTGGCGAGCCAGCAGCTTCATGTGCGGCACAACCGCCGAATGCCCGATAGCTTCACCGATCGCCGGCAACGCCGCTTCGATCTTGGCCCAGTCGAGCGGGCCGGTTCCCATGACCACAAGCACTGGCTCGCCCTCGGCCCGCTCGAACTGGTAGGCTCCGCGCGCCGTGGGCGGTGTTACATCCTGGCCGTTCAGCAGGAAGCGAAGCGCGGCGGTCTGATGAAGCTCGAGCCGATCGAGCGTTTGCAGAATGGCAGCACGGTCCGCCGGCAAGCGATTGAGATCGACACTGTCGAGGGCCTCGAGCGCCACGGCGAGCATCAAGCGCAGCCAGGGACAGCAGCTTACCAGCTTGGGGCCCAGGCCAAGCTCTTCGAGAGGCGATCCATCGACCTCGATCGCGTAAGCGAGCTGCGAGGTTCGCCGCACACCGTTGCCGTACAGCTTGTGAAGGAGCACGCCCAGGCGCTCCGGCTCGGCCCCGCGGACGTCGAGCAGCGGATCGCCAAGCACCTCGACAAGGCTCGTCGCGATCAGATCCGTGCTGTCCCGAACATAGATCGTTTCGGCGGCACCGGCCGCCACTGTGGCAAAGCCGAGCTGGCCTCGCCTGCGCACCAACAGCGTCGCGGGTGGCTTGCCCGGCGGCACGGTCGCATCTTCCGCCCCATATTTCTCGGCAAGCCGGGCCCAGCAGCGTGCATAGATGTTGACGAGCTCGCGCTCGTGAAACCGCCGGACGCAGCCTTGGGCAAATTGTTCGGCCAAAAAGCCTGCCTGTTCGAGCAACGTGTCGGGCGCATTGAAGGTCTTGAGCCCGGCATGCTTACGCAGGGTATCGGCGACCGCGTCGGGCGTTCGGTCCAGCGCCCGGGCGAGCTTATAAGACAAGCGGCGAAGGAACGGCGGGAAGCGATCACTTCCGCGCGGAAGCCAGACCTTGGCGCCTTCCTGCCGCGACCGCTTCAGCCCGTCGGCGCCCGGCTCTTCGCAGGGCAGCCATGCGGCGGATCGCAGAAAAGCCGCTAGCGGTGTGGGCCAATCGCGATTGTCCGAGCGATGATTGTATCGATGTTTGACCGGCATCCAGAGATGCCGGTGCGTGGCACGCCCGATCCAGGCAAGAACGAGCTTGGCATAGGCGTCGAGCGCCTCGTCGCTGAAGGCGTCGACATCTGCTTGCCCTGGCATCCACCACACCGCCCCGACATCATAATCGGTCGATGTAGGCAGCCCGAGCGAAACTCCCGGCCGGGTCGCGATGTCCTTTTTCAACAGTGATCCGAAACTGTCAGGGAACCCGAGGTCCTTGAGGAAATCGAAGCTCGTCACCCGTCCGGCGCTGACATAATGCTGAAGCTCCTTCGTCCGCGGCTCGAGGCCTCGCTGCACTCCAATCCCGATTAGAAAATCCGTCCAGTCGTCCACGAACCGCGTTCCAAACACGGCGGCGGACGGCGCGGCCAGCCGCCGGGCGCGCACCTCGGCTAGATCGGCGGAGCCGGCAGGCGCGAGCTCGAGAAATTGCTGCAGATCGTAGCCCAAGGTGCGGTCTGGCCAGGCCGAGGAGAAGACCGCCTCCGACGCGCGGATGAATTCGCCATCGATCGTCGGCACGAAGAGGCGATAAGCGGGAGACAGCGTGACGGCGCGCTTGATCGCTACCGAGCGGCGCCAGATGGCGAAGGCCCAGCGCAGTCCCGCTGCCCTGACCTTCTTCGTCTCGTCCCGCTCGAGAATCTGCGAAATGCGGGTGAGCAGCGCCTCGCTTTCGAATGCCGTCGCCAGATCCTTCTCTAGGAACTGACGAGCGGCGGCGAGCTCCCCATACCAGGGCAGTCTGTCGTGCAGGAAGGCGAAGAATTCGCGTAGCGGGGCCGGGGGATAGAAATCCTCGCCGATGCTGTCCTCGGCGTCGCCGCGCCGTGGCGGCACGAACACCGAAGCTTCGCGCGGCGCACGGCGCGTGCGGCGCTTGTGCGTCTCCCCCGACGACGGCTCGGGTCGCGCTTGCGACCGGGTCGCGCGCAGCGAGCCATCCTGGCAAATCAGAATCGTCTTGCCCGCCAGGGCCGAGGCATCGCTCCCCATGAAGTCGGACAGGTCGCGATAAAAGGCGGTCCAGCGCGCCCAATCGGGCCTGCGCGGCCTCGCGATCGCCTTGGCCAGCCCCTCGACGATGATGGCCCGCTCCGAGGCAGTCAGGCGATCCTTGAAATGGCCGCCGGCATGGCCGCGCAGAAACAGCGCCAACTTCTCGCTCCGCTGCTCGCCAAGTCCCGGCCAGAAGGGGGCGAGGCCCGCGGATTGCCCGTGCCGCGCGATCACGTCGAGCGAGAAGGACGTGTCGGCGGCCTGCACTCGGCGCGAACCTGCCGGACTGATGAAGGCAACCGGCCCGAAGGGAGGCCGGGCTAGCGCATCCCCGGCCCATTCGGCCAGGCATGGAACGAAGTCCGCCTCCGCCAGCGAGGATGCCCCCCACTGCCGAACAATCGCAGCGGTCATCGCGGTGCCGAGGTCAATCGCCTCCTCGTCCTCGCCATCACTCTCGCCCTGCAGCAGGCTCGTTGGCGTATTCCAGAGCAAGAGGTCGACAGCTGCCCGCACAGCGGTGAGAACCGGGACCTTCGCCTCCATTTGCGCGGAGCCACGTCGCTGCAGCCAGGCCGCCGTCGCAGACGCTAGCTTTACCGCATGATCGAGCACCAGGGCATTGACCCGCACGGCAGGGTCGAGGCTCGTCCGGTTCGAACTTGGAAAAAAGCTGCCGTGCAAATGGCCGCGGAAGGGAGACGTGGCGCCGCGACCCATCGGCAGGAAGGTGTAAAGACGAGGATGAAAGTCCGGCATCGTCTCGCCGATCGGGACGGCGACGGCCACTTCGCCGCTGCCTTTCCACCCGTTCCAGCTCTCTGGCAGTGCGCCACTTTCAAGGCCCTCTGCAACCGCGGCCTGCATGTCGCCCTCGGGGATTTCCGCGCGCGCGACCCAGAAGGAGCCATTTTCGCCCAAATCGACCAAAGCTGGACCTTGAGCGTCATCGAGCGGCGTCTCGCTCCGGGTGAGTTTCAGATCGAGCGCATCCTCCTTGATCCGGTCACCCTGGATTTCTGCGCGCAGCGTCGCAATTCGGCGCAGGAACAGCAGCATCGGCGCTTCGGCCTTGGCCAGGCTCAATATCTCGGCGCGAACCACATCGAGGGCAGCCTGGTTGCGCAGCGGCAATCGGATCACGCTCGAGAATCCCTTGCGCGCGAATTCCCTCACCGTATCCGGCGTCTGGTCCAGCCAGCGAGGGATGTAAAAGGCTGGAAGGTCGGTGCGCGCGAGTGCTCGCGTGGCCTCGTCGGGAAGCAGCGGATCAAGTTCGCTGCCGCGGGCGAAGGTGAAGCGATAGCCGTCGAAGAGATCGCCCGGACTGTCCTCAGCCAGGCGCGAATAGATTTGCGGAATATCGCTGACGTGCCGGACACTGCGAAAGCCGAGGCCCTTGTTGCCGACCGCCTCGCCCGGCGGCTTGCTCGACAAACCCATTTCGCAGAGCGCGTCGACATTCCTGGACGCAAAAGGTTGCCCCCGATTGGCGACATAGAGCGTGCCGCTGTCGCCTTCATCACCCGCGAGCAGGACAGCGATCTCTCCATCCCGTCGCGCCTTATCATGCGCGTCGTGCCCGTTCTGGATAAGTTCGATCAGGAAGCGGCCGTGATAGTCTGCGATGATGTGCTGGGACAGGCTCTGGTTCTGCTTGTGGACAGGATCGTAATAAACACCGTCCTCGTCGATTGTGCCGCAGAAGCCCTTGATCTTCCGACTTGCGATGCGCTCGATATGGGCGCGCGGGGGCAAGGCCGCCAATGGACTGGCGCGCTCGGACAAGGCAGCTGGGCTGCGGTCTGGGCTTACGGTTGCGATCGACTTTCCCCCTCCGCACACGTTGCCCATGCGCCGTGCTACGCGCAAGGCCGGCGAGCGACATCTCGGCGGAAGGCTGGCATGGGGTTTGACTTGGCCACGCAAGGGCGACATCATCGCCCGATGCAGCTGCTGCGTCATCACTTCCGGTTCCGCCACCACGGGGGACAGCTTCTCGCGGGCATTTAGCCCCGGGTTCCGGCGCATCCTGCCCCGAGCCCGGGGCTCGATCATTGCAATGTGACGCACCGCCAGGATTGGTGCGCCTTGTCTCTATTCCGGAAAGCTATAGCCATGACCAAGACCAAAGCGGCCCGCCGGCCGCCCATCCATATGATCGACAGCGAAGCCGATATCCTGGCCGATCTCGCCACCAGCGCCGCCACCCGCCTGCCTCAGGTCAGCCAGTTGCTGCTGGAAGAACTGGGACGCGCCACCATCCACAAGGCTGATCGAATTCCCGGCGATATTGTCACGATGCACAGCGTCGTCCAGTTCACGGACGCAGCGAGTGGCAAGGAACATCGCTACCAGTTGGTCTATCCCAAGGACGCCGACATCGCCGAAGGACGTATATCCATCCTTACCCCGGTCGGTGCCGGGCTCATCGGCCTGCGCGCCGGACAGTCGATCCTCTGGCCCGACCGGGATGGTCATGAACGCCTGCTCACTATCGCGAAGGTAAGCCGGGAATCCCTGGCCGCCTGACTGCGACATGTCGCGCCGCATTCGACTGAAGGGCCGCTCATCTCAAAAAGCGGCCCTTGGGTTGTTCACATGCGCCTTCATCGGGACGGGAACACAAACAATGGCATGATAACCGCGCAATAAGGAGCATTTCTCTCGACAAGTCTGGGCGATTGCGATCAAACGAAGTGCGCAGATGGGGGTTTGATGTCGGGTCTTGGAGAACGCTGGCTTCGGTTTTTGCGGCTCTACGGGCCCGCACCGAAGAATGAGAATATGTATGACGAACATATCCAGCGGTCGGCACGACGGCTGGGCGTGCGCCCGATCGCCTTCCCGCATCCCGTAGAGGCCAAATTACTACATCAGCTATCGTCGGAGACAGAAAGAGCCCGCTGCATCGTCCTCACCGGCACGGCGGGCGATGGCAAGAGCCGGCTCTGCGCCCACGCCTGGACTGCCATCGGCGGGGATGAGCAGGTCTGGGCAGCAGATCAAGTCTTCTATGAAAGTTCGGCCATTATCGCCGGTCGAGAGCGAACCGTCGGGGTGGTTCGGGACCTGACCAAGCTGCGCGGCGGCTCGTTCGGACCTTATGTTGACCGTGAAGCACTTCTTGTCGCGATCAGTCGGTCGATTGCGGCAGCGGATCCTGACCATGTCTTTATCATTGCCGCCAACGACGGGCAGTTGATGGAGACCTGGCGGCGGCTCGACCACCCCGATGTCCGGCGCGCCCATGCGCTTCTGGAAAATCTCCTTGTCGGGGAACGCGACCAGCTCTCCGACGGGGTCGCCTTCCACAATCTGAGCACGGTGCCGGGCGCGCAAATTCTCGACCTGGTCCTGGGGGCCGTTCTGGGCCACGAGGGGTGGAAGGCCAGCTACGACGAGGCGTCTGAAACCGGCTTCTTTGGTCCTGATTGTCCTATCCGCCGAAATTATGAAACCCTCAGCCAACCGCTGTTCCAACGCCGCCTGCGCGAACTGTTCGAGCTGCTCGATCACAGCGGCCTCCATGTTCCCATCCGGCGCATGTTGCTGCTGGTCGCCAATATTCTGCTCGGTCATCCCGGCGTGAAGGACCGCCTCATGACGCCCGGCGACGTCGCACACCTGATCGCGACCGGAACGGCGCACCGCTCTGATATCTTCGACAACGTCTTCGGCGAAAATCTTACCCAGGCTCGCCGCGACGGCCTTGAGATCATGGAGTTCCTTTCCCGTTTCGGGATCGGCAACGAAACGACGAACCGGATCGACAATATCCTGCTCTTCGGTTCGGAAGACGAGGCGCTGCGCCGCTACTTTGACATTCTGGTCGAACAGGATGCTTCATCCCGCCGTCTGGCGGAGCTGCGAACCGCGCGCGCCGCCTATCTGGAAAGCCCCGACAGTGATGCCGACGGCCCGCATCCTTTTCTAGCGACCATGGCGGCGCAACGGCGCGCCATGTTCTTTCGCATCCCCGAAGAGCTGATCGAAGACCTCAGCCCATGGGACCTAAGCGTTTTCTCGCGCGCGGGCGAATATCTCGAACACCTTGTGGCGCCGCTGCGGGCGAGCGGGCGCGTTCCCAGGCGGATCGTCGCGCGTCTGGTCAATGGGCTCAATCGCGTGTTCACCGGGATGCTGGTCACGACCGAACGGGAGCTGCTGCTGGCAACCAATCTCTCTTATTCCGGATCTGGCGTCAGCCAGTTGCTCGAGGAGCGGTTATCCGTCTCTCCCAAGCGTCACGAACGCATCGACGTCGCGCTCGAGAACGACCAGCCGGTGCTGGTGGTCCAGCTCGACCACGCCCTGCAGTGCAGCCTTTCGTTGGATTTGGTCCGCTATGAGTTCCTCATGCGTGTCGCTGCTGGCGCTCTTCCCGGAAGCTTCTCGCGGGAGTGCCATGAAGACATTCTTGCCTTCAAGAGCGCGATACTGGCGGCGCTCGAGCGAGTACGTCCGGCAGACGATCATGGAGACCTCGTGTTCAAGCTTCTGACCCTGAACGAGGCTGGCGAGCCAAAAGACGAAGTGATCGAGGTCATGGATGCTTGATATCCTGCCTTCCCCGCCGGTCCATGACCATCCGCGCAACGACATGTGGGTGGACGAACAGATCTGGGGCCACAGGCTCTGGGACTCGACGACCCCCTGGCTGATCTTTTTGGAGTTTCTGGGCGTCGCAGAAGCTTGCGAACGGGAGGGGCGGCTGCTCGACGACGGAGGACAGCCTTATCCGTTGCGGTTCAAACCCGCCCGCCGCCTCTACCTACGCAACATTCTCTACAACAGTGAGTCCCTGACCCGCCTCGCCGCACGCGGGGGCAACGATGCAGCCGCTTGGGACGAGTGGATCGCCACGATGAACGAGCGCGCGCAGGGGGTTCCTGTCCGTGACTTTGGCTATCTTCGCCGCCGCTTCACCTCCTTCCGCGATTTTGCGAACCTGGTCGGCATGCTGCGCTCTTCGACGATCGAGAGCGGTAGCAACAAGCGCTGGAGTTCCCGTTTCGTCTTTCCCTTCGGTCGGCATGCCCTCTATGAGGACCTCAATCTTTCGACCGGCACCGCTTCGCGCGAATATATCAACTTCGGACTGCCCGGCGAACTCATCTACCAGATGCTCTGCCGCTCTTCGTCTGCCGCCGCCCTGCGCCCGCACTTGTCCAAGGCCTTTGGAGGGGACCCCTGCGATCGGCTGCTCGCGCTCGTGGAACCCGACTATGAGGAAGATCGGCAAACCAGGGGCAACGCGTTTCTGCCTTACCGAACCCACGACTGTTTCGATGAACTCGGGCGGGATTGGCTCGCTGTGCTCGAACTGGGACTGCCACGGTTCGACGCCTACCCTCATTTGGCCCTTTTGGGCGCGCTACACCTGTTGCGCTATCAGCTCGTTGTCAGCGCCCAAATCACCGAGCGCCCGGCGCCCAGCTTCATTTGCGAGATCGTCGCGCCGCGCAAGACACTGGTGCGCGAGCTTTCGGTGACAAGCTACCAGCGCAACAACGCCCTGCCCGAGCGCGCGGTCGAACGGTTCGTCGCCGCGATAGCAGAGGAGCCCGATTGGCAAGCCGCGCAGGCTGGCGAGGCGCCTTATACCGATTGCCGCCGCATCCTGGTCGATCGCGTCCGCTGGCCGAGCGCGCAGGATTATGAAGGTCCTCACGATCCTGAGCAGCTCCTTGGTGAATTTCGCCGGGCCGCCGTCGCCCGCCACCGCAATCATGTCGCCAATGTCCACCGTTCCTACGGCCTGGGCGCGGGTCTTGTGTCGCGGCGCGGCACGACGAGACTGCGCTATGCGCCCACTGACGCTCTCCTCAAGGCGCTTATTCTGGCCAATGTGGGTTCGCGGATGGATTATCGCGGGCTCCTGGCGCGGCTCTACGAGCGCTATGGCCTCGTGATCGGCGAACGAGAGGCACGAATTGCGCTCGATCCTGATGATTATGACGAAAAAGCTTTTGCCGCCAACTCTGCCCGGCTTGAACGACGACTGCGGACCCTGGGCATGCTGCGCCGCCTTTCGGATGCCTGCGCCTATGTCGAAAACCCCATGACTAGGAGCGCAAGGTGACGCCCCGCGAACTCATAGGTCGTGTCGCAGCGAGCTACCTTCGTCGCGAACTGGCCGGTAGCGAGGATGGCGGCACCGCTCGCTACGTCATCGATGGCCTGGGCCTGGAGCAGACGGCTGCGGTCGCCCGCGCTGTTCTGGCCGATACCTGGCTGGCGGAGCGCGTCGCTATCCGCTTGCCCCTCGACATCTTCGCGGCGGAGAACCTGCCAGACGACATTCTGACTGTGCATCCCGCGACGGTCTTCCGGGACGCCGAGTGCGACCGTCTGGCCTACCTTGTCACCAGCGTCGGCGAAGATGGCGAGGGGCAGTCGCTCCAGGATCTGAGCCGCCTTGGCGGTGCGGAATTGCTGGAGCGGTTGGCGGCCTGGGTCGAAGCGATCGACGAGGGGCTGGGGCTCGATGAAGAAGCCCGCATCATTTTCGAACGCGCGCTTAACGGCCTGGCGCAGTTGCGGGCCACCTCTCTCGATCGCTTCGCCGCCTACGCCCTGCGCGTTCGTCACGCCGTGGAAATCGAAGGCCATCCCTTGATCGATGCGCTTGGCGCAGCTTTGCCCGCCCTGCGGCTTCCAAACGATCCCAAGGCCTTCGCCGGTATCAAGGAACGCTCACGGCGCCACACTTCGGCGTGGCAGCGCGAATTCTCCAACCTTTTTCGGCGACGGCGCGGCTATCTGCTGAAGGAGACGCCCTCTCAGCTCCTTCTCAACGAAGATGAGCTTCGTGCCGCATTTGCAAAATCCCGCGATGTCATCCCGGAGGACCACCACGCTGCCGTCGAGAGATTCATTGGCGCGCACCCGGGATGGAACGAGGCGGCCGCGGCCTTGGCTGAATGTGATTGGGAGCAGATAAAACCGCTTTTCGAGGGGCTGGTCCGCGAGAAGTTCAACCTGGGCGCCGAAACGCTGCGATACTATGCAGAAGGCGAGCCGGGGCTGCTCTCGAGTGAAGACGAAGAATATCTGCGCCTCCTCGCTATCCGAAATCCTGGAGAACCCGACGAAGACGATATCGACTTCTACGAAGCGCATCGCGAGGAACTTGGCGGCGATCGCAAGCTCAGATCGGCTTGGGACAAGCTCATCTATGGCAAGGCGCGAGAGACACTCGATTTCCTGGCAGGCATTGCCGCTGCCATGGAAAGTTTCGCGTTGCAGCCTGGCGCGAACCGAAAGCTCCGAATTCGCTGCGACAAGGCTACTAAGCGCGACCTGCGCGGACTGAACGTCGATGCAGGCGAGTATTTTGCGCTGCGCTACGCCGGCCTGCAGCGGCTGCTTGGACCCCAGGTTGAACTGGAACTCGGGCATTTGCTCAGCTTCCCCGAGCTCGTCGAAAGCTGGCGCCGTGACAAGGTCAAGGGCCTACCCAACCGCTCGACGGCAAAAGCCGCCTATCAGCTACGGTTCCATTTGGACTTCGAAACCGAAACTGCGACCGGTTCGGTCCAAACCACGTCGACCCAGCTTATCTGGCGATATGATCCCAAGGCCATATCGTCTCAATTCGTCGACGACTGGTCTCGCCTGGAAGCACACCCCTTCACTGCTGGGCGAACCGCACGCGAACCAGCCATTGCAGGGCGACGCGCCGGTGCGATCGATCTGGCCGACGTGCGCACCTTGGTGCCTGCTTATGATAGAGATCGTGGCTCTCTGCTGCCCGCCTACCGGAAGGAACGCGACCTTGCCCGCTTCTGGCCCGATCGGCTGGCAGAGCAGGCCCGCGCCGGCCTGGTGAGCGCCGCCCATGTAGCGACGATCGAGGAACGGTACCGGAGCTTCGAAGCCAGTTACGCCGAAGCGATAGCCCGGTTCCGCACCGATGGGCCGGGCGCACCAGCCAATCGCGGGCAAGCGGCCGACTATGCCCAGCTGCTGGACGCTCTGATTCGTCTGGCGCCGGGCGACCGAAACCGCGAAGCCTTGCTTCGGCCGCTGATGGAACTGGGGACAGTGGCCGTCGATGACGGCGATCCCGCAGCCATCGTGGCGCCCTGGCACCCGCTGCGGCTGGCAGCCATGTGGCGCAAGGCACAACTCGTGGCATCCGTGGTAAGGATGGCGCTATCCGGCCGCGTCCAGGAAGGCGACACCAGACTCTATTTCCGCGATCTGGCCGCGGACCTGGCACACCCCCTCTACCCGGAAGTGGTCGTGTCCTGGACTGAACGCAAAGCAGAGCTCCTGTCGCTCATCGATGCCCGGGCGGATTACTCACTGCACGAGACACCCGTGTGGCGCGGTGACGCTTCGGCCGATGTCAATGACGATCCCGCTGAAGGCGCGCAGGCGGTTTTGGACCTGGTCCGGCGCTATCTCGCGCTGCACCCCCATGAACGGGCCAACATGTCGGTTGTCCTCTTCAACTGCGACTCTGCGCGCCTGCCCCAGCAGGTTGTCCAGGGCATGGGCGGCATCAACGATGACGCGGAAGATGTGCGGTGCCAGGTTCTCCTCCGCCACGTCGATCCGGCGCGGCTGCGCGAACTCTACCGCTCGATCCTCATGGATGACGAGGATGCCGATGCGTACTCGGCTTCTGAGGCCACGCAGGATTTCATGGCGCGACTGCGTATCAGCGTCATCGCCGACGAAGCACCGCCGCCCGATCCCCGGGATGGCCGCCCCTATGACATCGTTTTCAGTCAGGACGTGATATCCCGGCACGCGGCTCTCGAATGGCATGCGGAAAACGCGCGGCCGGCGGATTTGGAGACGCTGCTGCCCGCGCGCTGGTCGCGGCGGCGACCGGCCTCGGCAGATGACCTCAAATCCGCCGTCTATCTGTGCTGCCCGGTTCAAAGCGTCGAAGGCTGGTCCTTCCTCTCGGCTGCCACCACCTTCCTTAAGGGTGATTTTCTGGAAGATGGGGGCCGGCGACTTCTCCCTACGCGCCAACTCGATTTTCATGACCCGCAAACCGCCCGTATCTTCTCCGAGACCCACGACCTGGGCGCATGGGTAGTCAATTATGACGAGCTCCTGGACAGGAGGCAGTTGCGTAACCAGAATGTCCGCGTCATTCGCTACAAGCAGTCTGCAACCCAGGGCCGCAACGTCGTCATCTCCTCCCAAGCGCCGCTGGGTTTGCTGCGAGCCATGGTCCGATCACGGCTTACCGACCTCAATCTTGGCATCGGTGAAGACGCGCTGCGCGCCCTGGCGGACAAGCTGATCGATGCCGCTAACGACGTCTCGGGCGATATCGTGTTGCGCGCAGCCAAGCGTGGAGAGGCCGCCAGCGAGCTCATCGGCGTCGTTCTAAGCCGGTACTTGGCGAACCGCGAACTGGGGACCCAGCGGCAAGTGGGCTGGTATTTCCTGGATGACTATGCGGCATGGCTCGGCGCCCGCGAGGAAACGCAGGCTGATATCCTTGCTCTCGCGCCGCGCGAGAAGGCAGACGGCCGCCTCGAACTCACCATCCTCGTGACGGAAGCCAAATATGTCAGCGCGGGCATTCTGGGGACGAAGCGCAAGGAGTCGGCCCGACAGGTGCGAGACACCGTCAAGCGCATCCGCGAAGCATTACTGGGCGAGGGTGAACGGCTGGACCGTGAAGCCTGGCGCTCCCGTCTGGCTGATCTGGTGCTGGACGGTATCCAGATTCCGGCGGCCAGCCCGGTCGATCTCGGATCGTGGCGGCGCGCCATTCGCGAGGGTGCTTGTGACGTTCAGGTGCGCGGATACAGCCACGTATTCGTGCCGACAGCCGGTGACGGTGCCAGTCCCACCGATGTAGCGCCCATCACCGGGGTCGACGGTTGCGAGCAAGAAGTGTTTGGCCGTGCCGATCTCAAGCGGCTCCTAATGGCTTTCGCTGCGGACGAAGACCCCACTCCGATCCGCGTCGACGCCGGCTCGTCCGTCGGCATCGTCCCCGTCTTGGCCCCGATCGTGGTAGTCCCGCCAACGGTCGTCCCGGACGAGCCCGGCACGCCGGACCCGGAAGCCAACCCCGCTCCAACGCTCGTCCAGGCGGATCCTCCCGGCTCAGGTGCCGCCCAAGCGGAAGGCATCGAGCAGATCGTTCGTGCCACACTCAGGCTGGAGGAGGAGGACGATGCGTGGCTCGTCTCGGTTGCTGCAGCGACCCGCAGCGCGTTGCAGCAGCTTTCTCTCCAGGCAAAGTCTGTCGGCCAGACGCTTACGCCCAACTCGGCGATCCTGCGATTTGCCGGGAGCGCAAATCTTACCGTCGATCAGGTCAACAAGAAGCGGTCGGAGCTCCTGACTACCTTCGGTCTGAACGTCATTTCCGTTCGCCCAGAGCCTGGCGTTGTCGCGGTGGCCGTAGCCCGTCCTAAGCGGCGTCTGGTGACGATCGAACAGGTTTGGGATCGCTGGGCACCGCAAGTCCAGGAAGGAACGAACCAGGACATTGTCATCGGCATCAAGGAGGAGGACAACTCGCTCCTCACCTTCTCCCCCGGCAATCTCCACGCGCCCCATACGTTGATCGCCGGCAGCACCGGATCAGGCAAATCGGTTCTTATGCAGTCTATTCTGCTGGGTCTTGCCGCGACCAACACGCCCCAGCAGGCCCGTATCATCCTGATCGATCCCAAGCAGGGCGTCGACTATTTTGCCTTTGATGCCCTTCCTCACCTGGATGGCGGCGTCGTCGATACCCAGGAAGGGGCGATCGAGCGCCTTGAAGCTCTGGTCGCCGAAATGGAACGCCGCTATCGCTTGTTCCGGGAACAGCGGGCCAATGGTGTTGCGGCATATAACGCCAAGGTCAGTGACGACGAGCGGCTGCCGGTCTACTGGGTCATCCACGACGAGTTCGCGGACTGGATGCTCACTGATGAATATAAGGCTGCAGTGACCTCGACAGTCGGCCGCCTGGGCGTCAAAGCCCGCGCGGCAGGCATTCACCTCATCTTCGCGGCGCAAAGGCCCGAGGCGAATGTCATGCCGATGCAATTGCGCTCCCAGCTTGGCAACCGTCTTATCCTGCGCGTCGATTCCGAAGGCACCTCCGAAATCGCGCTGGGCGAGAAAGGGGCGGAACGGTTGCTGGGGCGCGGCCATCTCATCGCAAAACTCGAAGGAGAACAGGACCTCATCTATGCGCAGGTGCCGTTCTCCTCGCCCGAGTTCATCGAGGCAGTGGTTGAGCATCTGGCGACGCGGTGGGACAAACCGGCCATTGGCATGGCCGCTGACATCGCACACGACGACGTTCGATGACAGCCCAGGCTCTCCGCCAGCTCTCGCACAGGCTTGGTTCTTGGTAATGCTGTCAGCCATGCTGCCAGACGCTCTGGGTCACCCTGGTTTACGCCGTTGACACGGTGTCCGCGGCCGATTGGCGCGAGGTGGGCAAGCTCGCTTGGGAGAGCGACCGGCTGGCCGTAACAGTAGCGACTTATCGACTCATCGAAGAGAAGGACGGGTCCGGAGAGGTCGCGCGCCTTTTCCCGCTCGGAGGGATGATAGGCGGGATTGAGGCGGGAGAACGAACCCTCCCGGTCAAGGCGGTACAGGGCATCAGGGCGACCTCTATACGCCTGCTCAAACTCGCCCTGGGTCATGACCCGCGCGACCCGACCTCCCCAAAGCATCTCACCCCGGACAACTGTGCCCGGCCGGAAGCCCAACACCCAGTCTCCGGGCTTCGCGGATCGGCGGATCGACGGCTTGCACGTTGCCAAGGTAAGCAAGTCGTCTGCTGGACACGGGGCGATCCCATAGTCATGGACCAGGATATAACGGAAGATCCGGCTCACCGCGGAAGGACCCGGCCCGCAGACACGCGCTTGTTGAGCGAGGTCGTTTGGTCGGCGGCCGTACCACAACCTTTCCTGCTGAGAGCAGTTTTCATCATAACATCCCAATGAGCGCCACTGTGCTGCGATCGTTCGCGCGCATCAACTGCCTAGCGCCTGGATGATCTCCGAACGCAATCGCCAACGCCAAGGTCCCGGCACGTCTTCACCGCGCTTGCGGGCATCCTTGTCGGCGTCATCTGCCAGCGTAAAGGTCCAGGTCGTGACTCCGTTCGTTTCTTCGACCGGGCGCCAGTCCATTTCCATGGCAAGATCGTGCGCGAGCTGACCATATTGCCGGTTGGCGACGGCATAGTCCTCATAACCTGCGGCCTGCGCCAGCTGGGTCGCGGTGAGCGTGAAGTCGGGGGCCGCCACATGGGCCTGCAGCATCGCTTCCTGTGCCTTATTCATACGGATCATCACCAAGGCTTCGCGCACTTCCTCCGCGCAGGGGAAACCGCCCGGACCGCGCCGGGCGCGAAGCTCCGCTGCGCGCGCATCCAAAAGATCGCGAACACCCAGGATCGCCGCCGCCTCGGTAGGGCCGGACATGGTGTCGCCGACCGCATTGGACCCGCGAAAGGCGCGCGCTTGGTAACCTACAGCGGTTCGCACTGTCTTTATGCGATGACGACGGTGTTCCGTATCCTGCTTCCTGGCCATGGCGTTGCCTCCTCAATATCCGAAATGCGTTCGCAGAGATTGATGGGTCAACGGTGAGATAGCTCCAATGTGATCGACATAGGTGCCGGCTTCGTCCGTGATCTCGTCACCGAGCCACCAGATGAGATCGACAGTGCCGTCGTCCATGATGTTGCGCGTGCGGCGCGTCAGCGCCGACCAGACACCGCGCATGTCCATGTAGGTGGTGGCGCCATCCGTTCCTTCAATCACATCTTTCATGTGAAACTGAGGCGTATCGCTCCGCGCGATAATCTTGAGCGCGTTCAGCGTCTTGTCGCTCAACTTGTCGGTAAGTTTGCGCACCATGGCGACTGTGAGCTCGACCGGGCCCTCGCCATCCTCGTTAGCCAAAGAAGCATCGAGTCCAGCAACGACGGTCTCGCTACCGATCGGTAACGCAAGGCCGATGACCTGCAGCACCTCCTGCTGGGCAGGCAGCGACAGGGCGCAGAAGGCCGATGTCGACAGAAACAGTCCGTTCATTACGTTGGTATCCTTTGGTATCACTTCGTCTTGATTCATGCGAGCAAATATGACGATTCGTGTGATTCGGTCAACGTTTTTCGTTGCTCCGACATGATCCGTGCCATTTGTGAAGGGTTGGTAGTTATTGGTTGGCATTTCGGCCGCGCCGAATGCACCTTAACCCCTCCCGCAATGACAAGGCCCAGCGCATTTAAATTTGCCGGGCACGACGCCAGAGAGACACGTGCTGTGGCCTGGCACGTTTTCGGATTTAGCCTGAGAGGCACGGGAGGCGCTTAACAGCCCTTCCTTGCATTGCGACCGGGGCACCGAGATAGGGATTGGACGTTTCCGTTCCACGCGCTACATTGGGATCGGAGACACAACATGCGCCTGAACACTGCCAAGTCGATGAAGCTCGCGCGCCGCGTGAAGGGCCAGTTTGGCACCTGGCAGGCCGTGCGCAAGGCAGCGCGCGTCGAAAATGGCATCTACATCATCGAGCCTGGCGCTGCCGGCGATGAGAAAACGAGCCAGGAAAGCCTGCAGCCCGCCGGGGCCTGATCCTTGGCCTTCAGCTATACGCTCTTTCTCGTCCTACTGCTGATATTCCCGGGTCTATGTTTCTGGGCCGGCTGGCGCTTCGGGGAGCGAACCGACTTCCTCAGTCCCTCGCCTGACGTTCCAAACTCAACACTGACCCTGTTCATCGTCGTCATCGGCACGCTTCTGGGTCATCTTCTAGGCACCACTGCTTATACTTTGCAGAGCCTGTGGTGCCGAACCGGGCTGTGCCTCTCCATCTCCTTCGATCCCAACATCTATCGCGCTCTGGTGAAAGGCGTTGAAGGTGCAGGGACAGCGCCCGATGCCGCTTTCGAAATATGGCTTTTCTCGATGTTGATGGTCGGAATCGGCACGGGCTCACTGGCCTACTGGCTGTCGCGGCAAAAATGGGTGACCGATCGGCTCGATCCCGTCGCGTTTGGATGGCTGGCTCCGGCCGTCCAGGCAGTCAAACGAGGTGATTCCTTCGTCGTCGCCTATGTGTTGACCGGAACGAGCCACGAAGGCTCTTCCATTGCCTATGAGGGGACAGTTCAGCAACTCGCCCTTGATGGCGACCAATCGATAAAGCTGATCGTCCTCAACGATGTGGATAGATTCCTGGTCAAGATCACCGACAACGGACTCCAACGTCTAGAATCCGAAGCTACGCCGATCGTTCAGCTGCAGATCGCCGGCGACGAGATCGTCAATGTAGCGCTGGAGATCGTTCGTGCGCCCGAGCAGGACGTAGCTGCCGTCGAGGAAGCAGGCGAGGAAGCGCACGATCCCGCGCCGTCGCGGAATCCGGAACGGACACCGCGCTGAAGCCTTAAGCAAGCGCCAAACATCCGGTCCTCAGAGGGAACAGATCAGGCAGCCATCCCGCAAACCTGGATCGTCCTCCGGCTCCAACCCGCCCAACGTCTCGACAAGCGCCACATTCTTGCGCTTGGCCTTCTTGCGCGCCTCGGAAATCTCCCAATTGCGCTTGATCTGCGCACGTCGCTCCGGCTTGGCGAGATCGGCCAGCGTCTCGTTCTGACACCAGTAGAACTGCTCACCATATTCCACGGCCTTTTCCTCGTAGCCCTGAGCCAGCGCATAGAGATCGGGATGCATCTCATAGAGGCGTACCCATTCGATTTTCTGCTGGTAGAAGCAGAAATAACAGCCAGAGCGCGAACGTCCCCATTCCATGTAGGGAGGCAGGCCAAGACCTGAATCCTCGAGGATCTGCATGATGTCCTTGCGCACGAGGCCGTCCTCGATGAACGGATAGACCGCCGTGATATTGGCCTTGGTGCTGATGTAACCGACACGCTTTTCATCGGCCCGCAGACCGACATAATTTATGACCGGGCTGTCGCCGACATAGTTTTCGAACGGCTTGAGCTTCAGCATCTTCGTGCACCAGCGCCGATGATTGGACGGCAGCATCCCGCCGAACACGGCCAGCCAGTGGTCGAATGTGTCGACCGGCGAGGTTCGAATGATCGGTTTGCCCAGGATGGCTTCGAGCCTGCCCAGATAATCATATGTTTCCCGCAACTCCTTGTCGGAATCGTGGAAAATATACTCCATCTCCGGCACGCGATCGCGCAGGTAAATGGCGAGCGCCGCGCTGTCTTTGCCGCCAGAAAGACTCAGGATATGGCGGACGGGCTCGCCCCCCTCGTCGCCGCGCGCTGTCATGCGGCACCTCGCCGGGTCGCGCCTGTCGGTTTGCTGACCTTCGCTTCTCCGGCTTCAGCCTGCAATTCCCGCCACATGAGATCAGCCAGCAGGCGGCGGCGCAGCTGGGCATCCTTGGGGAGGCGACCGCTGAGCAGCTCTGCCTGCTGGCGAAGATCCTCATCTTCGCCCGGCTCGACGATGCACACCAGATCCTCGCCGTCGCCCCGGGTCAGGTTCACGCGCACCGCATCGGCTTGTGGCGCCATGTCGGCGTGGGCGAACGCTGCCGCTTCGGTCTTGCGGAAATGCTCGGCAAGAGTCCCAGCCTCTTCAGCAAAACGCGCCTCGTCCGCCGCGAGCCACTTCGAAGGCGGCTTCGCCACGACATAGCTCGCAAGCGCCTCGGCCCAAGCGGTATCCGAAAGCCCCGGGTCTCGCAGGCGCAGGGCGAAAGTACGCAGGCGCGGCTCACGCGCCACCAGGGATACGCGGGAGGCTCGCGACGCCAGCGTCACACGATCAAAGCCCTCGGTCTGGTCGAGCGCCGCTGCAATCCGGTCCATGATCCGCTGCAACAACGCGTCATAGGTCTGGCGCAGCTCGTCGATCGCATCCTGAAGGCGCGACGCGAAGGCGCGCACGGTGTCGCCTCCCAACCCCTCCTCGAATGCGGCAAAACCACAGGCGACCGGCAAATCGCGGAAGAGAAGGGTGATCGGCTCCCGCGCGGTCAGCAGCGCGTCACGAACACCCAGCGCAGCAGGACTGAGGCCAGTCGATTTCTGGCTGTAAGGCGGCAACTGTGCGGCGAATTGGCAAAGCGGCCGCACGACGTCGAGCAGATCGACCGACTTGCCCTGCACCTCCTTGGCGAAAGTCGATACCAGCGCGTCGAAGACCTCCAGACGAACACCAGAGACGCGGCAGTGCTGGATCTCGAAATAGTGCGGGCCTTTTATCAGCCGCTGGAAATCCGATGGGCCAAATCTGTGCAGGAACGTACCATGCTCATAGACGGCGAGCTCATGCGCATTGGTCCGCAGCAAGATCGCCAGCAGGAGCGGTGCGACGCCATCCCGGACGCCGTAGGGCGGCCGACGCAGATGCTGGAAAAGGTCGACCACGCCAACACGGTCGCCCTGTCCAGCTTCGATACGCGTGCGCAGTTCTTCCAGGGCTGGCGCCAGCTGGAGCGGATCATCCGACGAAGGCAGCGTCACGCCAAACCCCTCGTCCGTCGCGACGTGAATGCCGCCCGCCTTGAGAACGGAGAGGTAGATCGACTTCTCCGGGGGCGCCTTGTCCGGGTCCATTCCCAGGTCGGGCGCCTCTGCCGACTGGTAGAGCCGCTCGATGAGCCGCATACGCGCCGCTGCGGCAGGTGTGCTGAGCGCATTACGATTGAGAAGCTCGTTGGTGATCCGGGGGGCCTTGCCGAACAGTTCGTCGCAGATAGCCGACAACGCCGACGACATGCCGCGACGACGACTGGCGCCAGGGACATCGGCACCCTTCCAGATGCACTGCGAACCCAGGCTCGCATGGCGCATCCCGATCAGCTGCTCGGCACGCGTCAGCAGAGCACGCCGCGCGGCGGCGACCTGGCGCGCCACTTCGGCGGCTGCAAACGTGTCCTCCGCAAGCTCGGGGGTATTTTGCGCCACCCAGGTCCAGAGCGACAGATCGCGCAACTCACCGGCCAATCCCGCGACCGGCGGCGGTATACAGAGGACGATATCGGACCGCTCGGCAGCCGCCTTCGAGTATGCGACGGTCGCAGCCTGATCGGCCCCCGCCTGATCATCAGCCAGCGCAACGAACAGCAAGCCGTCGGCCTTATGTTCGCGGCACAGAGCTTCGCCAAGATCTTCCGCAGCGCAGAAGCCGATCTCGAAATAGCGCAAAGTGCCGGTCTCGAGATAGTGTCGGCGAGCCATGATCGGGTCAGTCGACAAATGCGGGATCAGGGCGCCAGCAACAGACCGGATCTCGCCGACGGAGCGCGCTGCGGTTTCGAGCGCAACTTCCAGGTTGACGCTGGCATTCGGCCAGAGGCGATAACCGCCGGCGATACCTCGACGGAAGATGGCGCCCTGGGCCTGCAGCGATGACAGAGCCTTGCCCACCTCGGCCTCGCACGCAGGCGAAAAGGCAGCCGCAAGAGCCCTGTCCGTGGGCAGAAGATCCTCCGCATCGATCAGGTTGAGCAGAGCAATCGCCTTGAGAAGACGCAGTTCCAGTGCGGATGCATCGACCACTGAATCGATCGTCTCAACGATCCGGAGCCAGTGCGACCGGTAGCTCGCACCGGCAAGCCGATGGCCAAAGCACGCCCGCACGTAATCATAGAGGTCGTCGAGCCGATACCAGCAGTCGGCCGCCACAGACTGGGCGGAAAAGCTCTGCAGACCGAACGGCTCATTCGACAGGAGAAAGCCGAACAGCGACCGCTCGTGCTGACCGAAGCGGGCAAAAAATCGCACAAGCACCGGCAGGATCGTCGGATGCAACGGATAGAGACGGGTGATATCCAGGTCCGCGGCGCTCACCGTGCCCCCTGCCAGCCATCCCATGTCGGCAGTCGCCGAAGCGATGCCCGAGGCGGCCGAACGGAGCGGGGCCGGGAGCTTAGCGGTTTCGACGCGAAGCGCACCTGCCACCAGCGCCGCCATATGGGCGAGCGGCTGATCGAAAACGATTTCCTCGAACCGGCCCGCGACCTTCTCCCATTCATTGCGCGAGGCCATGGGCAGTTTTTCCGCATAGGCATGGAAACCCTGATGCAGCATGGTCACCAGCACAAAAGGCTGCTTGCCGCTGCGCGATGCTGCTTCAGCGAGCCGCTGGAGGATGAACACATCCTGGTTGCCGTCATTCTGTGCGACATGTTCGAGAAACTTGCCGAGCTCGTCGATAACGAGGAGGACGCCCTCGCCCTGCTCAGCCGCCAGCGCCCGAAAACTCGCAACCAGTGCCTCGAGCGCGCCGGCGTCACCGGACTGGGCTACCGCTGCCGCCTCCGTCATTATTGCACTGTGAGCGCGTGGCACTTTCCCGCGCGCGGGTCGGCGCGCCTCCACCGCATCGCTGATCGCACGCGCCAGGTTCGGCACGATGGGGCCGCGGCTACCGGTTAGAAGGATTGACCAAAAGCGGGGAACATTGTCGCCCGCCGCGTCCCATCCCAGGCCTCGGCCGATACGCGCGACATTCTCGTCGTTTCGGCGGGCAAGCATCTGGGCGACGACCAGTGCAAAGGACGATTTGCCCACGCCATAGTCACCAGTGATGCGCCAGGCGCGGCGACCCGACGCCGGGCGCAGGCCCTCGGTGATGCGCGCGAACGCCTGTGCGATTGCCGGGGTCGCGATATAATCGTCAAGCGCCGCGGGATCCGCAAAATCGCGCTCGAGCTGGACCGAGCGCACGAAGCGTCCAGGAACATGAAACAGGCTGGCGATTGCGACGGGGGACTTAGGCATCAGCCAGCTCCTGGGCATAGACTTGTTCAAGTGAGACCGTCGCAGACGTGCGGAACAGGAGACCCTGAACTGCCGACGGCTGATAGGTATAGGGGGCCGGATAACCATGATCCCGGCTTTCCAGGCGTGCGCGCACGTCATCTTCGGGCAGCTTGAAGACCTGCCCAGGGGAGCCCGGTGCCATCGCGATGTCGCGCAGTGTCAGGCTATTCTCACCCGGGTGGTTACGTTGCCAGAAATCGATGACGCAATAGTCGAATAACGCGGCCGTGATTTCGCCCTTGGGCTCCCGCCGGAAGCTGTAGACCGGCTCGAAGCGGCCTCCCTCGCCCTTGCGCTCACCGACAGGTTGAAGAAGTTCAAGCTCGACCAGCGGGCCATCGAGCGAATCTTCAAGAGCCGTCTTTCCGGACCGCGCGCCCAGATAGCTATGGAGAAAAACGTCCAGGTGCTGCCCCAAGGTGACCTGCGAATGGTCGTGGCCAAGCTTTTCGGATTCCCGCATGAAAGCGCCAAGCGCCTCCGTGCGCGTCAGCTCGGGATAAGGCCAGCGACTGAATAGAAAGTCCCAGGCGAACAGCGCGCCCTCATCGCGCGAGCTCAGCTTCCAGTGGAGCAACCAGAGCGTACGTCGATCCTCCAGATAGCGATCGGCACCCTCTTCGCCAAGCAAGGCATCGCCAAACGCCGTTGTTCGGAGCCCGCGGCCGCGCTCGGCATCAGCTTCCGCCAAACCCGCGACTTCCACCCAGAAACGCAGCGAGCGCACCATGTTTTTGCCAAGCCCCAGCTCGACCATGGCGCGCGGTTCGTCACTGAAGATCAACGGATCGTTGCGCAGTGCGCGGTAGGCCTTGGGCAGCCACGCATAGCGACAGGCAAAGCTTTCATGCCCGGAAAAGCGATAATGGGGACGGGCAGAGGTCAGCATAGATGGTGCTCCTGGCGCGCACTGAGAATGGCGCGAGCCGCGCCGACAAGAATCTGGACGGCACGATCGACGTCCTGTTCGGTATTGAAGCGGCCCACCGAGAGCCGCAGGGCACTATCCGCCAACTCGTCGCCAAGCCCCATCGACCGCAGCACATGGGACGGCTCCTGGGCACCCGAAGCGCACGCTGCGCCTGTCGACAAGGCCAACTGATGGCTCACCCGTGCGAGCATCGCATCGTTGGTGACACCCGGGATCGACACGTGGAGGCTGTGCGGAAGGCGGCGCTGGAGATCGCCGTTTACCACGAGCTGGTCCAGCGAGGCCCGCAGACCCGCTTCCAGCCGGTCCCGAAGCTTTTGGGCATGCGCGCACTCCGCAACCCGCTCCTCGCCGGCAATGCGGCAGGCGACGCCAAGGCCTATGATCGCCGGAACATTAGGCGTGCCAGCCTGGGCAAAAACCTCGGCGACAGCGGCGCCTGAGCCAGGCGCGTTCAGGACGCCGATACCCTTGGGACCGTAGATCTTATGGCCGCTCAGGACCAGATAGTCCGCCAAGGGCGTGACAGGATGGAGATCGATGCGCCCAGCAGCTTGCGTCGCGTCGACCAGCGTAAGGACGCCGTTTTCCAGACAGGCATTCAGGACCTCCTCTACAGGATAGACCGTGCCCACCTCGTTGTTCGCAGCCATCATGCACACAAGGTCCAGACCCTCAGCCAGCGCTGCGTCCAGGCTCGCGCGACAAAGCTGCGCGCAAGCATCGACCTGCAACCAATGCACCGTGGCCAAGCCCTGCCGCTCCAACGCCCGCAGTGCGTGGATCATTGCGGGGTGTTCCACCGGCATGGCTGCAACCCGCAGTTCCCCCCGCTGGGCGATCGCCAGTTCCAGCGCCTTGCGGATTGCGTCGGACGCCGACGCGGTAAAATGGATATCCTGCGCCTCCCCGCCGACAAGCGAAGCGACCTCGATACGCGCGACGTCGATGGCCGCCGCGGCCTGCCGGCCCAGCGCGTGCTCGACGCTGTTGGGATTGGCAGGAAGCGTGCGCATCGCTTCGCACATCGCTTCGATCACCCGGGGATCGACGGGTGTGCTCGCATGGTGATCCAGATAGACCGGAGGGTGTAGAGGCGCCGCACGCTCAGCCATGAGCACGCCTCGCGCGTGGCGGCACGCCGGCTGGCGCGGCCACCTTTACCTTGACGTCGACCGTCCGGCCGAGCCGGCCCAACCAGCGGATCAACCGGTCCAAACTGACGCTCGTGCGCTGACCGGACAACAATCGGGACAAGGTCGGCTGGTCGGTCTCGAGCAGGCGCGCGGCGGCTACCTGGCTCAGGTCCAGTTCGGATAATGCCGATCGCAGCGCCTCTATCAGCGCCTCGCGCGCCTCTGCTTGCGCGCCTTTCAGCCGATGTTCCAATGCCCCCGCCTACGTTCGAGCACCCCAAATGGGGACTGACCGACCCTATGGTAAATTTGCCATAGGCGCAACACGAGCTGGAACAAAAAAGGACCTAGGGCGTAAAATGACTGAGGATAATCCTCACCTTCGCCGGGCGCTTGAAACCGTCACCTAACGGTCCGTCGACGATCAAAACGGCGCCCAGATCGCGCTTGCCTGCCTGAAGTTCGCAGCTGCGCATACGGCGCAGTTTCTTGATATCGTCGAACTCCGTGCGCAGCGCCTCGATGGCACCTTCCGCGAACTGGGCAGGATCAGCAGCCCGCAGCGCCGAGCGAACTCGCTCGAGAGCGGGATCGGTCACAACCATCCTTCTTGGATCCTCGCCAACGACGCACATTGGTTTGTCGGCCTTCGGGACAGGATCCATCAGGCGGATCAGCGTATTGTCACCGGGGCCTGCGACATGCACCTCCATACCACCATATCGATAGGCCGGGAGTGCATCGGGCATACCGACGCGGGTCAGGTTCGCCGCGAACTTCTGCTGCATGGCCAAGGCATGGACGGGGCGCAATCGTGCGACCCGATCAAAGCCTGCGGCACGCATATCCTTATGAAAGGTATCGACGTTGAATGTGCGCAGGCGCTGGGCGTCCCACTCAATGATGAGATCCTCCTTCTCGCCCACGCCGTTTTCATACTGAAAGATATCGACGCGCAGCCGGCGGTGCGCTTCCTCGTTCGTGTCGCGCGTCGAAGCGGTGCGCAGTTGGACCGTTCCCTCGACCATGAGAACCGTACCGACTTTCCCGTGCTCCAGGTCGCACGCCTGGGAGATGACCATCATCGCCACCAGTTCACGCGCCTTTTTGCGGCCGCGCGCGGCTGGAATTGTCCTGTCGCGGATGAACAGTTCGCCAAGGTCGATTCCCAGCGGTGGACCGGTGTAGTTTTCCGGGAAGGGATCGATGTCGCGGAAGGCCGCGGCATGAGCGAGGCGCGCGACCGTGTCACTCGGCACGAGCGGTCCTGGCGGCATCGTCGAAAAGGAAAGTTTGTTCACCTTCTCCGTGGCCGTGAGCAGAGCGTCGGCGTCTTCTATCTGCTTGCGCAGGTAACCCTCGAACAGTGACGACAGGTGTTCGCCAAAACGGTTGTTCTTGCCCTCGCCCGCTTTCTCCCAGATGAAGTAGAAGTCCTGCAGATCAAGTGACTTGATCTCTTTTTCGAAGGCTCCAATCGCGCCCTCAAGCGCGTCGCGCCAAGACCTGACGAATTCGCTGAGCACGCGCGATTGGCCAATGAATTCCGCCCGATCCGCGAGGCTCGAGACGAATTCGAACGCGGCGCCTGTGAACTTGTCCTTGGTAACGAATTTGAACTGGCATCCCAAAAGGTTGGCTTTTTCACGGAACTGGTCGGCCAGATTTTCGTCACGAAGTTCGGATGACATGAGCACCACAATGGGCTTTTCATCATCGGGGTAGCCTGTGAGCACGTCCTTGATCTTCTCGATCGAGCGATCGACCGAGGGAAGCCCATCCTCACCCAGATAATAGTCCAGAAAAATCAGCGGGAAGCGCTTCTTCCTGCCCTTGGGTTTACCCGTGCTGCCGATTGCCGTGGGCTCGATGCCGACCTGCTGCAGGAGGGCGCACAGAGCCTGCAAGGGGGCGATCTTTGCTCGATGATTCTCGGCAGCCACGCCAAACAGAGCCTGCGCCAGACGGCCGAGCGGCGAATCCGCAGGGCCCGCCAGCGCCTGCTCGATCTGCTCACGCAAGGCGTTATCCGTCGTCAGTGCCGTCGAAAAGCCGTTCTGATCGACAGGCCAGGCGCCGCCGATAGCCTGATAGGCTGTCTCGACTGCGTCATCCTCTTCAACGAGCTGGAATCCCGCCTGGAATGCATCTGGCTCGATGTCCGGCAAGGGATCGAACGCGTCGTCAATCAGCAAGGCGCTGCTGACCTTGGCGGTAGCGAACACGGGCTTGATACTTTGCAGGTCCATCCTTCAGCTTCCTGCCATGTCGAGAACGAAGGTATGCAGACGACCGGTCGTGTCCGCCCCCTCCTGAAGATAAAGATCGCTCGAATGCCGGCGCGCGATTTCACGCGAGATGAAGAGGCCAAGCCCCTTCCCCTCGCCCGGCGGCTTGAACGAGACAAACGGCTTGAAAATCTCCTCGCGCCGATCGACGGGAATACCCGGGCCATTATCGGTCACTCGGATCTCATCGTCGTCGACGTCGATTTCAATCTCGATCCGCGGCTCGAAGTCCGGATCGGCGCGTGATCGCTGGCGCAGCCAGAAGACGGCATTGTCGATAAGGTTTTCCAAGACCTGTACGATCATGCCTCGCACGACGCGCTTGGTGAAAGACCGCGTGGAACGCGGATAGACCCGCAACACATGATCGATGCCATAACGGCTGAACTGATCGACATGCGCGTCGAAGACCTGCTCGACCAGTTCTTTGAGATCCGTCTTGGCCTTGGCATTGCGGCTGCTCGGCCCCAGCGGATCAAGTACGTCCAGTCGCTTACGAATGACGAGCATCTGGCTTTCGATCGAGCCGAACGTGCTTTGCGCCCGCGGCGGGAGATCCACACCCTGTAACGTCTTGATCAGGTCAAGAGTCCTGCGCGTGACCCGGCCGAGTTCGTGCGCGACGATCTCCACCTGCAACCCCACACCCGCCAAATCTACAAGGTCCCGCTGATCTTTCTCCGCATTGGCGATCGATGCCTTCGCATCGGCCAGTCGCCCCTGCAGTTCGTCGAAAGTCTCTTCCAGGAACTCGACCTCCTCCTCGTTCTCCCGGGGCACCAGGCTGTGAAGCGTTTTGAGCGAGCGAGCGACGCGCTTGGAGATCTGGTCGAGATAGGCCGCTGTCTCGGTCGCATCGATGCGCGTGCTCTTGCGCAGCTCTTTTTCGACATCATTCAGGAAGGTCTTGAAATTCTCGGTAATCGCCTTGCGCAGCAGCAGCACGAGCAGCGATTTTTCTTCATTGGCCCGGAGACCCTCGCGGTTGGTCTGGTCGATAAGCGAAGGATTATCCTCCGCTGAGATATATACCGCGCCAATAATCTGCTTGCGATTGACCTTGTAGCCGCCCGAACCCAGCGCTTTGGCATCCAGGCCCAGCCAGTCGTCATCCGGATTTCCATAGGGGTTCACCCGGAAGCCATCGCGGTACATCAGGAGGCCGTTGGCCCAATTGTTGACCGTGTCCTTAACCTTCTCCCGGTCGCCATATCCCTCGATCGCCTTGAGACGCTGCCGATTGAACCAGTGGAAGTCAGCCCTGAACGGCCCCAGGCTCTCGAGCGCGGCGACGGAGACATCCTCGTGAGCAGTAATGCCCAGGATGTCGTCCCGGCTCCAGACTTCGACTTTCGGCCTGCCGCGGGTAATATAGTTGATATCCAGCGTGAGCTGCGGCTCGGGCGAAACGATATAGCGGATCGAAACCGACGCCTGCGCTTCTTCAAGCACGTCCCGATCGAATGTCGGCACCGGCACCTTGGCCCCGTTCACGCGGATGACCAGGGGGTAGCGTGAACGTCCGGAGAATGGATCGAACAGCCGGTCGAAATAGCGGTCGGCGAGACGCTTCACGCGTTCGAAGTCCCAGTCTGCCTTCAGGGCCTGAACGCGGAGCGTCGTGCCATGCGCGTCCACCTGTTCCTTGGGCGGCCCCCGCCTGGGCGCAACATCGATCGTGTCGAGCGTATCGGCCGATTCATGGGTGAAATTCCGCCAGTCAATGGTCAGCAGGTTCCAAGCGCTATCGCTCTCACGCGCGGTCTCGACCCGCAGCCGGTCACCAAGGCGCATCGCCGACAGTCGGCCGATCCCTTTGCCGCCCACGAAATGACGGCCCCTGGTATCGTGGAGCCGCGAAGTGGTGCCGACCGTAAGAAAAATCTCCCTCAGGTCGCGCAGGCTCATGCCTTCGCCCGTGTCGATGACATCGATGTAGTTTAGCTTCTCAAATTGCGTTTCGACCGCTTCCCCGAGCTCTTCCAGGTCATCAACCGCAGCAAGTGCCGCCTGGAAGGCGTCAAGCGCGGGTTGAACAGCTGTAGAGTCCAGGCGATCGACAAGCTGCGCGCGCAGCCGATCGACCAGCTCATCCTCGTCCGCACCCTCGTCCTGGACAAGCCGCTGTGCGGCCGCCAGGCGCTGCCTGAAGTTGCGCAGCTCACTGAACTTGAGGACTGTGTGGATGTCCAGCGTCGCGCGTTTGGAGCCGGCATCATAGCTGTTCTTGATCAATTCATACAGGGCGATGGCGTCGGTGCTGATCAGCTCAGCCCCCAATTCCAGAATCGTCCTCGCCGCTACCTTGAAGCCCACACGTCCCCCCGTCACAGGCCCGGAAGTATCCAGAATAGAGAGATAAACCAAGCAAAAACGCGGTATATCAACCGCTACGGATGCTTTGCTGCTAGAAGATCAGGGTTCGCGGAACCAGTCTAGCCCTGGGCGCCCGCATGCTGCCCGAGTCCCTGATTTATCGCTCTTCCCAAGACGAAACACTCAGATATTCTTATCAGCAGGCGTGGACCCTGGGTTGGAGCATTTCGCATGTTCGACTGGCTGAAGCAGCAATTGCGCGGTGCCCCATCGGCGAAGGTGGTGAAACTGCCCGGGCAAACGGAGAAAGCAGCTCTGGTCATCTCCGATGACGAAATTCGAGCGGCTTTCCGCCAGGCAACCCTCAATCATCTGGCCGACGTCCACGGTCTGAAGCCGGTCTACTGCTCCGATCTGCAGTCTGAAAAGGCGTTCGAAGCGGCCCAGGCAGACATGCCTCTCATCGCCGTCTGGAACGAGCACCAAAGGCCGGACGGCCTAGCCTTCTCCCTCTCGGTCAATATGCTGCTCGTTAAAGCGGCGCTCCTGGAATATATGGAGGAACTAGATCCCTGGTTCGACGAGGAGTGCGCGCGCATAGCCGCCGATCTCAAGGACCTTACCTATAATACGATCGTCCAAACCGCGACCGAAACCGGATGGACCCCCAGCGCGATCTGCACAGCACTCGCCGACAAGCCGAACGCCTGAGCCAAAGGCGATGGCCCTCAATGACCTGCTAGCAAACCGCATCTACGCGAATAGCGCGCCTGCCACCCCCACCGCTCTCACCGAAGACACCGCGATGGCCTTTCGTACAGCCTCGCATTAAGCGCTTGAGGGTGTTCGCCCTTGGGAGAAATCATGTCGAAGATCGATGAGAAGCTCGAGCCCGTGCTCGATCAGGTCCTGCGCCGGAATGCAGGAGAACTCGAATTCCACCAAGCCGTGACCGAGGTCCTCGAAAGCCTGGGCCGCGTCGTCGCGAAATATCCCAGCTATCTCGAGAACGCCCTCATCGAGCGGATCTGCGAGCCCGAGCGCCAGATCATTTTCCGCGTCCCCTGGGTCGACGACCAGGGCCAGGTGCACATCAACCGCGGCTTTCGCGTACAGTTCAACTCGGCGCTCGGACCCTATAAGGGCGGCCTTCGCTTTCATCCGTCGGTCAACGTCGGCATCATCAAATTCCTCGGCTTCGAGCAGACGTTCAAGAACGCGCTCACCGGCCTTCCAATCGGTGGCGGCAAGGGCGGCTCCGACTTCGATCCGCGCGGCCGGTCAGACGGCGAAATCATGCGCTTCTGCCAGTCCTACATGACCGAGCTTCATCGTCACCTGGGCGAATATACCGACGTCCCCGCCGGCGACATCGGCGTGGGCGGACGAGAAATCGGCTATCTCTTCGGCCAGTACAAGCGCCTGACCAATCGCTACGAAGCCGGCGTCCTTTCTGGCAAGGGCCTGGTCTACGGCGGCTCGCGCGCCCGGACCGAAGCAACCGGCTACGGCGCGGTCTACTTCGTCGAGCGCATGCTCGCGACCAAGCAACTCACCTTCGATAATCGCCGCGTGGTGGTGTCGGGCTCGGGCAATGTCGCCATCTACACCGCCGAAAAGATCACCGAATTCGGGGGCAAGGTCGTCGCCTGCTCGGACTCGAGCGGCTATGTCGTCGATGAGGGCGGCATCGATCTCGCACTCCTCAAGGAGGTCAAGGAAAGCCGCCGGGAACGCATTTCGGAATATGCCAGGCTCAAGGGCGACGGAGCGCGTTTCTCCGATACCGGCTCCATCTGGGACGTCCCCTGCGAAATCGCGATGCCATCCGCCACCCAGAACGAGCTCACTGGCCGCGACGCCAAAGCGCTCATCCAGAACGGCGTGATCGCCGTTGGCGAAGGCGCGAACATGCCCTCGACGCCGGAAGCCGTACGCTTCTTCAGGGAGGCGGGGGTCCTCTTCGCGCCCGGCAAAGCCGCCAATGCAGGCGGCGTGGCGACCTCGGCACTGGAAATGCAGCAGAACGCGTCGCGCGACAGCTGGACGTTCGAGCAGACCGAGCAGCGCCTTGCCGATATCATGCGCCGCATCCATGACACCTGTGCATCGACCGCCGACGAGTTCGGAACGCCTGGCGACTATGTCCTTGGCGCAAACATCGCCGGCTTCGTCCGCGTGGCCGAAGCGATGCGGGCGCTTGGCGTCATATAGGCCGCCCTGTGCCTACGGCCCGCGGCCCAATGGGCTCTTCGTCGCCGCCCATCAATTGCACAATTCCGCTTCGTGCTCCGGGCGCGGGGACGTGGTCGTCAAGCCGATGAGCCGTTCGCGCACGCTGCATGGCTTCGAACGACGCCAAGATGGAAGACAATGTGGCCAGGGACGGGTAGGACGATCCTATGACGACCTTCCTGCCACAGCGGCGACCTGAGATCGCAATCGATTTCGGGACCGCGAACATCCGCGTCCTGCGTCGCGGCGACGGCCTCGTTTTCGACGAGCCGTCGCTATGCTGTGTCGCGGGCAAGCATAACATGACCAGCCTGTTTGCCGCCGGCCGCGAGGCCTATGCGATGATCGACCGCACACCAGCGGCCCTGCGCATCGCGCGACCGCTATGTCGCGGGGTGCTACAGGACATCGATGCGGCGAAACGGGTGTTACGCTATGCCCTGTCGAAGGCCAGGGGCCGGAGCCGCTGGCGCACGCCTGCCGCCATCATTGGCGTGCCCGCCGATGCGACCCAGGCGGAGCGCGGAGCTATGCTCACCGCCGCCGCCGACGCCGGGCTCGGCCCGATCACGCTTTTGACCGAGCCGCTCGCCGCGGCCATCGGGGCCGGGCTTGCCGTCGATGAGCCCGCCGGATCGATGATCGTGGAATGCGGCGCGGGAACGACCGAGGTTGCAGTCTTCTCGCTTGGCGGGATTTGCGGCACCGGATCCGTGCGGATCGGCGGCGACACGCTCAATCGCGCGCTCGCCGACCAGGTCCATCTCCAGCACAAATTCCTCATCGGCGATCGCTCGGCCGAACAGCTCAAGCTCGACTATGTCGCGCATAAGGGCTCACGCAGCGCGCAAGGCGATGCGATACCCGTCAGCGGACGCTGCCTGCGCACCGGCCTGCCCAAGACGATTGCGATCAAGATGGCCGATCTCGACCGGGTCGTCGAAAAACATGTGGCCCAGATCGTAAAGGTCGTGCGCGACGTGCTCGGGCAGACCGCGCCAGACCTCAGTCAGGACATCCACGACAAGGGCATCCTGCTGACCGGCGGCAGCGCGTTGGTGCCCTTGATGCGCACCATGATCGCAGACGCAACGGGTCTTGAGGTCATGACGGCCGATGAGCCCGCGCAATGCGTCGCCAAGGGCCTCGAGCGACTGCTCGAAGCTTGATGACGAAGGCTGAGGCCGATCTAGTCAGAGCCGAGCGGTGCACCCAAGGGGAAAGCGCGGACTGCCGCGCTCAAAGGGACGGCATCAGCACATCCACCCTGCCGAAAGATACGAGGCGTGTGGAACACCCAAAGCTTTAGGCTGCTTGCTCAAAGGCCTCCTCGCCTGGCGCCCGGAGCATGTAGCCGCGGCCCCACACCGTTTCGATATAGTTTTCGCCGCCGCATGCGAGGGTCAATTTCTTTCGTAGCTTGCAGATGAAAACATCGATGATCTTGAGCTCCGGTTCGTCAATGCCGCCATAAAGATGGTTCAGGAACATTTCCTTGGTGAGCGTTGAGCCCTGGCGCAGGGCCAGCAGCTCGAGCATCGCATATTCCTTGCCTGTCAGATGTATTCGGGCCCCGTCGACTTCGGCGACCTTCCCATCGAGGTTCACGGCAATCTTGCCGATACGTATGACGGACTCGGCATGACCCTTCGACCGGCGGACGACGGCGTTGATCCGTGCGACCAGCTCGACCTTGTGGAAGGGTTTGGTCAGATACTCGTCCGCGCCCATGGCGAAGGCACGGACCTTGGAATCCAGTTCCGAAATCCCCGAGAGGATCAGCACCGGTGTCTCGACCCGGCCCATCCGCAGCTTCTTGAGGACGTCGAAACCGTGCATGTCCGGCAGGTTGAGGTCGAGACAGATGAGATCGTAATCATAGGATTTGCCGAGATCGAGGCCTTCCTCGCCCAAGTCGGTCGAATAGACATTGAACCCCTCGGCACTCAGCATCAGCTCGAGGGCACTCGCGACCGTATTGTCGTCTTCGATCAACAAAACCCGCATGCAATGTCCCTACGTTGATAGCCTGGTTAAAGCGCTATGACATGGCTTGGTTAACAAGCTTCGCTCCGCCCCTCTTCTGAGGCGGGCATGCTGGCGATCAACTCACTTGTCGAAGCGAGAATGTGCCGCGCGGCACAAAGCGCGGCACATGCTTTTTGGACTCGACCCCTCTCATTGATTATTTAGAATATCATGCTATATGGATATCCATCATATCCAATGAGGCGATCATGGCCACTGCAACAGCGTCGGATTTCTCGGACGTCCGTATCAAGCCGCTCACCGGCTCCGCACGCGATTTACGCGCGCGCCTAAAGGACGACGACGGCCCCATCATCGCCTTTCAGCTCGAACATGGCGGTGAAGCTGCAGCCTCTGCTTTTGCCGAAGCGGTGCGGCTGATCGCGCCGATGATCCTGCGCAATCTTGCCAATCGAGAGACGACGACCCTCGAAAAGTTGGTCGATGCGCTGGTACCGGCCGTTTCGCCTCCTGAGCGTCTGCTTACCCAGGCGCGGATGAATGCGGAAGCGCGCAAAGCTGTGTTGGAAGGCGCGGAATGGGTCACTGCGGCCAAATTATCCGAAATCGCAGGGTTTACTGGGCAAAATTCGAGCGCCCAGCCAAATAAATGGAAGCGCGAAGGTAGGATCTTCGCGCTGCGCCACGATGGCAATGATCTCTACCCAGCTTATGCGCTCGACCCGGAGGCGCAGTATCGTCCCGTGAAGAGCCTCGCGCCTATCCTCGAGGTGTTCGGCGACGAACTCGACTCCTGGGATATTGCGATCTGGTTTGCGTCCACCAATGGTTTCCTGGGCGGCGCGCTTCCCAAGGATCTCCTCGTGAGCGATCCCGGACGCGTCCTGGCAGCGGCACAAGACGAGATTGCCGGCGTGCAGCATGGCTAAAGGCGCCAAGTCCGGGCCGACAGGCTCTCGGCCCGCCAAGGCTCCGACGCGGAAGAGGACGCTTGCTGCCCTTCCCGCCTCCCCTTTAGCCCCCTCCGCTCCGGCGAGTGCCGCTCCTTCGCGCACTATTGCCACGCCGCCAGATAATCTTGATGCCCTCGTCAAGCGGACGAGCTGGCCTGCGGACGTGACCATCCATCGCATCCATCCCGATGAATATGCGCCGGATGCCTTCAACCCCGGTCCACACGGCAACGCGCGCTTCAGTCCGCTCCGCAATGCCGCCGGCAATGCGATCCCTACCCTCTATGGCGGCACGACGCTCGAATGCGCCGCCATGGAAACGGTCTTCCACGATGTGCCTCATGCGCCGGGACTGAAGACCATCGCGAAACGCAAGCTCAGGAAGCATCGTTATTCCAGATTGCAACCCGCCGCGGACCTCAGGCTCGCCGATCTCGGCAGCGCCGCGCTGCGCAAGCTTGGTGTTCCGCGGGTCGATCTCATCGAGAGCGACAAGGATATCTATCCGCAGACCCGCGCCTGGGCGGAGGCCATCCATGCCCAGTGTCCGGACGTGCAGGGCCTGGGCTGGGTATCGCGTCAGGATGACAGCGCGCGGGCCCTCATTCTGTTCGGCGACCGGCTGGCGCCCGATCCATTCAGCAGCGTCGAAGCGCCGGTCGACATCGTCGCCGATGCCGACACCTTCACTGCACTCATCGAGCTCGCCGACATCATCGGGGTGAAGATCACCGGCAAATAGCCCCGCGAAGCCCGCTTCGGCGATCTAGCTCCGACCTGCTCCGCCAGGCGACCTCCCTCCCCTTCCTAAAACCCTGGCGACCGCGCGGCTTGTACGGGAGGCGCCAAAGCATGGAGAAAGCCTATGTTCGAACCGAAATCCAGAATGACCCCGCAGGCCGAAGCGGACTTCCTGATCCAGGAAATCCGCGACACGCGCACCGCCTACGACAACGCGACCGTCGACAAGTGGCGCGCCCAGCATCTTGGCATGATCGGTCTGCGCATGAGCGCGCTGGTTCGCGCCGCTCGCAAGGTGCTCGCCGCCGCCCACCCGACAACCCAGAGCGAGACCGACGCGGACCAGTGCACCATGCTGGAAGCGCGTACCAGCACCTATCTCAATTCTGCCAGCCGGCTTGCCGCGACGATGGAGCATGAGTGGCCGCGCGACATCCAGCAGGAGATCGATGCGCAGGCCGATGACCTTATCCGCGATGCAGACGCGATTTCGGCAGAGCTCGCCGCAATCGTCGCCCGATATCCCGCTCCCTGACATTCATGCGACCCGCCATCCCGCGCGATCACCGCAGGTGGCCGGGAGCGCCATGCGGGAAGCGCGGCTTCAGTCCACGAGCAGCTTGTCGATCGTGACCGGCAGGCTGCGTACCCGCACCCCGGTCGCGTGATAAATGGCATTTGCGACTGCGGCCGCAGTGCCGACTATACCGATCTCGCCCAGGCCCTTCACGCCGAGCGGGGTGACTTCGGGGTCGGGTTCGTGGACGAAGATCACCTCGATATCGTGGATGTCGGCATGGGCAGGCACATGATATTCCGCGTAATTGTTGTTCATGAACCGGCCGAGCCGGTGATCGAGGAAGCTTTCCTCGTGCAGCGCCGCGCCGATCCCCATCACGACCCCGCCGAGTATCTGGCTGCGCGCGGTCTTGGGGTTGATGATCCTGCCGGCCGCGATCGCGCTCACCACTCGCGTCACACGGACGACGCCCAGCTCCTCGTCCACCCGCACCTCGCAGAACACCGCGCTATGGGTGTTGCGCGACTTGCGCATCAGGCTGACCATGTCGAGGGGGCCAGGCTGCGCTGTCTTCTCGACCTCGATCCTGTCCAGCGCCGCGGCCTCCATCGCCGCCGTGAAGGGGACCGCTTCACCTTTGCCGTCACGGCGGCGCATGGTTCCATTCTCGAAGAGCAGGTCATCCAGCTTCGCGCCCTCGAGCGGATCGCCGTCCATCTTCGCAGCAGCCTTGGCGAGCCGGGCGGCCACGCCATGACAGGCAAGCTGCACCGCTGCGCCCACAGACGCCGCACCCCAGGAGCCGCCCTCTACCGGCGATAGCGGAAGTGTGGAATCGCCGAGCTTTGCCGTGATAGCCGAGGCCGGTAGTCCGAGCGTATCCGCCGCGACCTGGGTCATCACCGTGTAGGTGCCCGTGCCGATGTCCGACATCGCGCTTGCGACTTCGAGCGTGCCGTCGGTCTTGAGCGTCGCACGGGCCGCGCATTTGGAGAACATCGCGTCCCACATTCCGGTCGCCATGCCCCAGCCGATCAGTTCCTTGCCTTCGCGCATCGAACGCGGCTGCGGGCTGCGCCTGTCCCATCCAAAAGCCTGGGCGCCCTGCGCATAGGCTTCGCGCAGAGCCTTGCTGGTGAACTCGGTCCCGTTCATCGCGTCGATGTTGGAGTAATTCTTCACCCGCAAGTCGAGAGGATCGATGCCGACCGCGTAGGACAGCTCGTCCATCGCCATCTCGAATTGCGTCATGCCGGTCGCCGCGCCGGGCGCGCGCATGTCGCCAGGCGTATAGGTGTCGACCGGCGCGATATAGGAGGCGCCTTCCGCGTTCTCGCAGGCATAGTTCATCATGCCCCAGTTGACGACGGTCTCCATGTAATTCTCGAACCTGGACGTCAGGGTCGTGGCGTCGGTCAGGATCGCTGTCAGAGTCCCGTCGCGCTCGGCACCAAGCGAGATCGAGTTGAGGCATTCGGGGCGGTGCGTATGGGTGAACATCTGCTGGCGGGTGAGCACGACGCGTACCGAGCGTTTCAGCTTCAAGGCGGCCATGGCTGCCAGATAAACATTATATTGTGGTCGCAGCCCCGAACCAAACGCGCCGCCGACAAAGGGATTGAGCACGCGGACATCGTCGGCCTTCAGGTCGAACGCGCCGGCCAGATAGGCCTGCACATTCTGAGGACCCTGTGTCTTGTCATGAACCGTGAGCCTGCCGTCTCCTTCGAAGAAGACGGTCGAGGCATGCATCTCCATGGGATTATGGTGCTCGGCGCCCTTGTGATAATCGCCGGCGATCGTGACCGGTGCGGCCTCGAAGGCCGAGCGCGCGTCGCCGCGGTTCTTGGGCGGATAATATCCTGACCGCTTCTTCCTGGGCACGAACTTTTCCGCAAGCGCGACTTCGAACCGGGTATTGTGCGCATCCTGCTCGTAGCCGAGCTCGACGAGACTTGCCGCATAGCGCGCCGCCTCGAATGTCTCGGCGACGACGAGGGCGACCGGCTGGCCATTATAGTGGATCTGCGCGTCGCACAGGGGGCGCAAGGGCGAGCCGGGCGGGGCGACGTCATCCTGAAATTTCTTGTCCGCGGATGCGATCTCAAGCCGATTTTCATGGGTGAGCACATCGACGACGCCTGCGACCGCGCGTGCGGCACTGTCGTCGATCCGGGTGATCCGCCCGCGCGCGATCGCGGCATTGACGACGACCCCATGGAGCAGGCCAGTGGCGGGATATTCGGCGGCATAGCGCGCCTTGCCGGTCACCTTCAGAAGTCCCTCGACCCGGCTGAGCGGAGCGCCGATGCCGTCGTGAGCGATGATGGCTGCCATGGTCCTGTCCTCAGGCGACGCGTTTGTCGGTTTGCGATTGCGGCGTGCCGGCCGCGGCCTGCGACAGCGCCCGCACGATCGCGCGCCGCGCAAGCGGGATCTTGAAGTCGTTCTCGCCCTGGCCGGCCGCACCGTCGAGCAGCGCGTCAGCGACCTGCCGGAAGACCGCCTCGCCCGCCTCGCGGCCGACCAGCAACTGTTCGACGTGGGGAAGGCGCCAGGGCTTGTGCGCCACGCCGCCAAGCGCGAGGCGCGCCTCGGCGATCCTGGTGCCCTCGATACGCAGAGCCGCCGCCACCGACACGAGCGCGAAGGCGTAGGACAAGCGGTCGCGCAACTTCAGATAGGTGTAGTTCTGCGTGAAATCCTCATGCGGAAGGATGATGGCCGTGACGAGCTCGCCGCGCTCGAGGCTGTTGTCGCGCGCGGGATCCTCGCCGGGCAGGCGATGATAGTCCGCGAACGCGATCGTGCGGACGCCATTCGGGCCGGCCACTTCCACTTGGGCCGAGAGCGCGGCCAGGGCGACGCACATGTCCGACGGGTGGGTTGCGATGCACTGATCGCCAGCCCCCAGAATGGCATGGATGCGGTTGACCCCACCGATCGCGCCGCAGCCAGAGCCTGGAACCCGCTTGTTGCAGGCGGTCGCCGTGTCATAAAAATAGTAGCAACGCGTGCGCTGGTTGAGATTCCCCCCATTGGTCGCGGCATTGCGCAGCTGGGGGCTGGCGCCCGCCAGGATCGCCGACGACAGGAGCGGGTAACGATCCTGGACGCGCCGGTCATAGGCGGTGTCGGCATTGGGCACAAGCGCACCGAGCCTCAATCCCCCATCCTCAGCCTCCTCGATCCTACCCAGAGGCAGCCGGGTAATGTCGATCACGCTCGTCGGCCGTTCGACATGTTCCTTCATCAGATCGACCAGGTTCGTGCCACCCGCGATGTAGCGCGCACCGTCCTTTGCGGCCAAGCTGACGGCGTCCGCGATCGACGTTGGCCGCGCATAGCCAAAGCGGTTCATGCTCGCTCTCCCAAGACCTGCTCGATAGCGTCGGCGATGTTCGTATACGCGCCGCAACGACAAAGATTGCCGCTCATGAGCTCGCGTATCTCCTCCCGGCTTCGGGCGCGGCCTTCGTTGATCAGCCCCTGGGCCGAGCAGATCTGGCCCGGCGTGCAATAGCCGCACTGGAAGGCGTCATGGTCCAAAAACGCCTGTTGCAGCGGATGCAGCGCGTCCCCATCGCCCATCCCCTCGATCGTCGTGACGTTATCGCCATCATGCATCACCGCAAGACGCAGGCAGCTGTTGATCCGGCGGTCGCCGACCAGCACCGTGCAGGCGCCGCACTGGCCATGATCGCAGCCCTTCTTCGTGCCAGTGAAATCGGCATGGTCGCGCAGCAGATCGAGCAGCGTTACCCAGGGCAGGACCGCGAACGCCTGCCGTTCGCCGTTGATGGTGAGGCTGATATCGAGAGGTTCGACGTCGCCAGGGGCCGCGGGTTTGGAAATGGTGGCCATGGCAGCTCCCTGTCCCGCGCGGGAGCGCGGCTCTGTTCGATAATCCCCCCGGTCGCCCCCTGGTTCCCCTAGGATCGCCGATTCCGCAGGAACAGGCCGCCCAGGATCACAGCAGCCCCGCCGACGAGCGCCGCAGCCGCGTGTGGCCGTGTCCGTGCCGCCAGGGTTAGGCTCGACCGGCGCCCCACCTCGTTGCGCGAGCGTGCCTCGCCATCGGCGCCCGGCCCGAAAAGATTGTCACCTTGCGTCGCGGGCTTCGAGCGATCGACGAGAAAAGGCCCGACGAGCGGCGCGAGACGCTCAAACAGCGCCGGAAAATGGCTGGCGAACAACACCTCCAGCCGTCCGATGCCGCCGACCGTGAGGGCACGAACATTGTGGGTCGCGGTATAGAGTATGGCATCGGCCACGAGCGCCGGATCATAAGGCGGCGGCGGGATCCGCGCTTGGCCGTCCTGGTGATTGGCGGCATGCATCGCGATCGGCGTGGTCATGCCCGACGGCTTGATCAGCGTCACCCGCACCGGCGATCGCGCGGCCTTGAGTTCGATCCGCAGCGAGGCGACGAAGGCGTGGATCGCATGCTTGGAGGCAGTATAAGCGCCCATGACAGGCGAAGGCATGTCGCCGGCAATCGAGCCGATCGTAACGAGCGCGCCGCCACTTGCCGTGAGATAGGGCACGGCGACCTGCGCGCTGTTGACCGCCCCGAAATAGTTGGTGCGGAACAATCGCTCATGTTCCTCCAATGGCGTGGCAAGCAGCGGCGCATAGATGGCGACCCCCGCGTTGCTGACCCATGTGTCGACGCGGCCGAAGGCCGCTATGGCGCAGGAAGCGGCGCGCTGCAGCGCCTCGCGATCCCCGACATCGGCGACAGCGTAAGCCGCCCGGCCACCGTCCGCCTCGATCTCCTGCACGATCGCGCGCAGGGCCGCGTCATTCCGGCTGATGAGGAACACGCGCGCGCCGGCCCCTGCCGCCTTGCGCGCGGTAAGCAGGCCGATGCCCGAGCTCGCGCCAGTGATGACGAAGACCTGATCGGAAAGCGGTCGGTGCGGCATGGGGCGGTCCGGTCGGTTTGCGGCGGTTGCCGTGCGACCGGCATAATGGATGCGCTACGGGAACTCGCCTGCCCGGCGACGGGTTCCGGGACAGACGCTAGATCCAAAGAACACCTCATGCCGCAGCCGGTTCTGTTCTCCCCCGATGTC
Source organism: Rhizorhabdus wittichii RW1 (assembly GCA_000016765.1). NCBI lineage: Bacteria > Pseudomonadati > Pseudomonadota > Alphaproteobacteria > Sphingomonadales > Rhizorhabdaceae > Rhizorhabdus > Rhizorhabdus wittichii. Next base: position 208,924 of record CP000700.1, on the reverse strand, counting down.
GAGACGCCTGAGCCGGAGGAAGCGGAGACCAGCATGGCGATCGACCGGGAACTGCACAGGATCCTCGAGACGACCTCGCAGGATTATGGGCACGCGGTGCGAAGCGTGCATGCCAAGAGCCACGGCCTGCTTGAGGGTATGCTCACCTTGTTCGACGGCTTGCCGGCCGAACTTGCCCAGGGCATCGCCGCCCGCCGCGGCAACCACAAGGTCGTGCTGCGCATCTCAACGAACGCCGGCGACATCCTTCCCGACAGCGTCTCCCTGCCGCGCGGGATGGCGATCAAGATCCTGGGCGTCGAGGGCGAGCGGCTTCCAGGTTCCGAGGATGCCAGCACGCAGGACATCATCATGGTCAACGGACCGGCCTTCTCGGCGCCGCGAGCCAAGGACTTTCTCGCCAATCTGAAACTGCTCGCCAAGACCACGGACAAGGCGGAACGCAGCAAAAAGGCGCTGTCAGCCGTCCTGCGCGGCACAGAAGCGGTGATCGAAGCCCTTGGCGGCGAGAGCGCTAAGATCAAGCAACTGGGCGGTCACCCTGTCACGCATCCGCTCGGCGAAACCTTCTACAGCCAGACCGCTTTTCGGTTCGGCGACCATATTGCGAAATTTTCCCTCGCTCCTGTTTCGCCGCACCTCGTTGCGCTGAAAGACCAGCCGGTCGATTTGGCGGGCCGGGACAATGGCTTGCGCGAAGAAGTAGACGCGGTGATCGCCGCCCACGGCGCGGAATGGGAATTGCGCGTGCAGTTGTGCACCGATCTCGAGGCGATGCCCGTAGAGGATGCCACAGTGGTCTGGGACGAAGCTCAAAGCCCATTCCGCGCGATCGGCCGGATTGTCGTCGAGCCCCAGCCTGGCTGGAACGACGAGAAGGCCAGGCGCATCGACGACGGGCTTGCGTTCAGTCCATGGCATGGCCTTGCCGCTCACCAGCCACTCGGCGTCATCAATCGCGTCCGGCGCAGCGCCTATCCGATGTCGGCCAATTACCGCGCCGCGTACAACCGCTGTCCGATTCACGAGCCATCTGCCTGATCGCGGCAGTGTCGTAGCCCGTGACGCCATCGAGATGATGGGACGCGAATCGGCGTCAAGACCACCGGCAAGTAGCGTCGGCAACCGGCATGACAACCCTGTAGCAGGGCGCACTCCCTCCTGCGGACGGGAGCTACTTGGGCCTCCTGGACGTCATTTTATTGCGCATGATCCATAGGCGCCGGGAGCGCAGCCAGGCCTAGCGCGTTCCACGACCGAAGGATCACGCGAGGCAGGACATGAAAGCAGCTGACAGTATCATCGAACGCGCCACGGCCCCGAGCCGGCGTCGGAAATTCATCCGGTCGCTCGAGGAAACCGCGGCACGGGCAGTGGTCACCGCAACCGTCACTTTCGCGGTGGGCTGGGTGCTCAAGAAGATGTTCGAAAAGTCGGTGGCCGAAGCCGCCGAAGAAGGCGCAAAGGCCGGCGCCGCGGAGGCTGACGCCAGCGCGCAAGACGCCACCCCTCCGGGCGGTTCCGCCTAGGGGGGAAGCGCGCCGGCCTTTGCATCAAAGCCTAGCCTGCCGCTGCCAAATAGAATGGCCGCCGAGCGGGTGGATCACGAAAGCCTTGGGCCAAGCCGCTCGATGATCATCGCGATCCCTTGCCCGCCGCCGATGCACATGGTCACGAGGGCGTAGCGGCCGCCGGTGCGGGTCAACTCGTAGAGCGCCTTCACTGTCAACATGGCTCCGGTTGCGCCCACCGGATGGCCAAGACCGATCCCGCTTGCGTTGGGATTGACCTTCTCCGGGTCGAAACCCAGCAATTTGCTCACGGCGCAGGCCTGGGCGGCGAAAGCTTCGTTCGCCTCGATGACATCCATGTCGGCCAGAGTCAGCCCGGCACGGGCTAGCGCGATCGGTACGGCTTCGACCGGGCCCAGTCCCATGACTTCCGGCGCGACGCCGGCATGGCCCCAGGCGACGACCCGCCCCATGGGCTGCAAACCGCGGGCCTGCGCCGTCCGCTCTGACGCGAGGATCACGGCCGCGCCGCCGTCGTTGATGCCGCTCGCATTTCCGGCCGTGACGGTACCATCCTCGGGTTTGAAAATCGGCTTGAGCGATGCCAGACTTTCGAAGGACACGTCCTGACGGACATGCTCGTCGACGTCGAACGACCTGACTTTTCCCCGCTCCCTTACTTCGACCGCCACGATCTGGGACTTGAAGCGACCCTCCGCGATTGCCCGGGCCGCTCGGGCATGGCTTTGCGCGGCTAGCGCATCCTGCGCCTCGCGGCTGATCCCGTGGCGCGCGGCGACATTCTCGGCGGTGACCCCCATATGCCCCGCGCCAAACGGATCGGTTAGAACCGCGCTCAGTGCATCGACCATCACCTCGTCGCCCAGGCGCCGTCCCCAGCGCATTGCCTTGGTGACATAGGGGGACTGGCTCATGCTTTCCGCGCCCCCGGCCACAGCAATCTCGCATTCTCCAAGGGCGATCATCTGCGCCGCGGAAATGATCGCCTGCACACTCGATCCGCATAGCCGGTTCAAAGTGAGCGCCGGCGTCCGGTCCGGGATGCCGGACGCGATCGCCGCGATGCGAGCGAGATAGGCGTCGCGCGGCTCGCTCTGGATCACCTGCCCCATGACGACATGGCCGACGTCCTCGGCCGCGATCCCGGCGCGGGCGATCGCCTCGGAAATGACGATACGGCCAAGCTGCCAGGGCGCGACGTCCTTCAGGCTACCACCAAAGTCGCCGATCGCCGTTCGCGTACCGGCCAGAATCACAACGTCTTCCAAGATCGCTCCTTTCAGCGAGCCGCTGGCATGCAAGCCGCGCGGTGATGCTTTAAACATCAGTTCTGATTTATTAGAGCGGATAAATGAAGATGTATACCTATGGAATCATCTCGCGGCGGCGTGGGTCGCGTAGCGGGGTGCCGAGGATTAGAGGCTCGCGCCGCCGACGCTGGCCGAAGATGTGCCCGGTCACGTCTCCTCGGAGCCAGGATCGCTGTTGCGATCGCTTCGGAGCGCTAATGGATGCAGTTTGCCACTTGCTCGGCCAGGATACCAAGCTTGTGCAAGGGCCCGTCCCCGATGCGACGGCCTTCATATTGTTCCGCGGTCCATCGAAAGGCATCGAACACGCTGTCGAAGGGTCCGGCGGACATCGCCGCGCAGCGGCCAAAGCCCGCCTCCAGAAACCAGCAACCTCGGTGGTCACTGTGACAATCCGCGTCCAGGCGAACGAACAGGGCAATCAGGCGATCGTCCCGAAAGACCTGCAGACCCTGAACATCCTCGCAGCCCGTGTCGACGCACACGGGGGAAAAGCTGTAAGGCATCTGTCTACTCCTGAAGCGGACCCTTACAGATTTGCGCCACTCTCGTCGTTAACTTCGATTTTGTGACCGCGCGATTTGTCGCTGATGCTCCACGACACGCCGAATTGTATCGCGGTTGAGTCCTGTCCTTTTTCACAGGCGTTCCACAGTCTTCCCCCCTCTTTCCGCCGACTTTCCCACTGCGCGCGAACTAGGCGCGTCACCGGTGTGCCTTTGGCGATAATCCCCATCTTGGTCGCGCCTATGGGCGGGCGGCGACTGGCCAACTAGGGCCGGCGCTTGCCCAGGCGATAGTAGCGCTGGCGAAGGCGGCTCCCACGCCGGGGCTCCCTGCCCCGCCCGGCAGGTCCTGCTCGCTGCATGGTCTCGAGCGCGCGGCGCAGGCCATGGATCTGGTCGAGCAGATGGAGAACGATCTCGATCCCTTCGTCGTTAATCCCGAAATCGCCTTCCAACTGATGAATGAGCCGTGCTCTGGCGGCATCCATCTCCGAGAGCTGCAACGTGCCGGGGTGCTCGGCGACCAGCCATTCGCGCTCGATCCAGGTCGTCAGAACCTGCCGTGCGATACCCGTGCGCTGCAGGAAGTCGTCCAGGTCGATCATCGGCTTGTCTCCCGCGGATTATGTGCCCTGCCCGCCTCCCAGCTTTTCACGAAGGCTTCGAGCTCCGGATCGGTCGGCTTGGGCAGTACGATCTTAAGCCTGACCAGTTCGTCGCCGCGGCCGCCGCCTCCGCGCGGGGCCCCCTGCCCCTTCAGCCGCAATGTGCTGCCGCTGTTCGAACCGGCCGGCACCGTCATCGACACCTGGCTCGTGGGTGTCGCCACCTGGATCTTGCCGCCAAGCACCGCTTCGCTCAGCGAGATCGGAACCTCGAGAACGAGATCATCGCCTTCTCGCGCAAATCGCGGATCGGGCAGAACCTCGAGCATGATGTAGGCGTCACCGGGGCCGCCGCTGCCAAAGCCCATCCCGCCCTTGCCCTTGAGGCGCAATGTCTGGCCATCGACGACCCCGGCGGGAATCTTGACGTCGAGCGTACCACCACCCGGCAGGGTCAGTCGCTGTTCGCCGCCCGTGATCGCCTGTGCCAAGGTCAGGCCCAGGCGGAACTGGAGATCCTCGCCGCGCCGATTGGGCTGCGCTCTCCCGCGTTGCCGGAACAAGTCGGCGAACAGGTCCTCGTCGAAATCCGCAAAGCCGCCGCTGTTGGCATATCGGCCGTAATCGTTGCTGGCATAGTCCCGGTAATAGCCCTGCGGCGGTCGCTCGGCGCCGGTCTCGTCGATCTCGCCGGCGTCGAAGCGACGCCTCTTTTCGGGATCACGAAGGAGATCATAGGCTCCCGCGACGGCTTTGAACTTGTCTTCAGCCGTCCGGTCGCCAGGATTGAGATCGGGATGGAGGGTCTTGGCCAGCTTTCGGTAGGCCTTCTGAATTTCATCCGCCGAGGCTGTCGGCGATACCTCCAAGACCTCATAAGGACTGCTCAACGTCGTGCCCTCGCTCCTGTATCATTGGCCCAGCGCGGTATAGCCGCGCTCATCCAATTTTGTTGCGGTCGGGACAAAAACAAGATTTCGGTTGGGACTGGCAGCACGATTTTCTTCTGGCTCCGTGCCGCCGTCAGGGCCGCCGGCAAACGAGCGCTGACACTCAGTCCAACCTCTAATCTGCATCAACCGAAGCGGCGAGCCACCACCAGGACAATGGTCAGAACCGTGAAAGACAGGACGAGACTGCCAAGGACGTAGCCTATCGCCGCGGCCTGTTCGCCGCGTTCCCACAGGCTGTACGCGTCAAGGCTGAACGTCGACCAGGTGGTGAAGCCGCCGATGACGCCGGTGGTCAGGAAGACCCGCAACTCATGGCTGGTTCCCGAGCGCATCGACAGCACTCCGACGACCAACCCCATCAGCGCCGAGCCGAAGACATTTATGGCCAGCGTTCCATAGGGAAAGCTCGGTCCGAGCAGTCGGAGCGATAAGAGACCTACCAGATGGCGTAGCGCGCCACCCATCCCTGAACCCATGAACACGATGAAGAACAAACGCATGCTTCCTCCTTCGCCAGATGGCGCCGGTAGGAATCATCGTCCCGTGCGAGGGCGGTTCGGCGATGTGCCAGGCAGGAATCCATTGCCTCCCGCAACATGCAGGCCTGACGATTTAGACGGTCAATGATAGCCGGAACGACGCGACCGGCGGCGCTCCACCGCCCATGCTTCGGGCTGGCGGGTCCTAGCCCAACCGAGGCGCGCCGCCTCTGCGACTCGCAACCAGGCCGGACGACGCCGCCGAGCGGCCTTCAGGCCTGTCCATCTCACGGCGCGCGAGCGTCATGGCAACGACCACGCCCGCCGCGAACAGCGCCCCTTCGCCGAACGCGCAGGCCGCCTCGGCCACCGGTCCAAGACCCTGCTCGCCGAACAGGCCGCCGATCTGCGCAAGGCCGATCCGCGATTGCGGGAATGTCTGGACGAGTTGCTCGAAGCTCCCCGCCAGCAGGTGGCCGCCAAGAAGAACGACAACGCTCCCGGCCGCACCGCCGCAAAGCGCCGCCCGCGCTGCCACAGAGCGAAGGGAACGATCCGAGCCGCCCATGCCGGACAGGGTCGCGCCAAGGCCCACGCCGGCCCCCAGGAAAAGCCCTTCGAGCCCGCCCGTAATCCCTGTCGGTGACTGGCCGAACAGGAGATTGAACGCGTCGATCCCGAGCAACTTCACGACGGCGCCGACGATCATTCCGCCGACTGCGCCGCCAGGAGTGAGCCATGGGCGTTTGCCTGCGGCCTCGGCTATGGCAATCCCCAGGCTGACGCCCGCGCCGCCCACGAGCGCCACCGCCAGGGTGAGCCAGAGCAACACGAAGACGGAGGACGCGGCGCCGCCTCCGCTCGGGAGCGGCGGCGTCGCGGCGATAAAGCCGTATGCGAGCCCGCCGATCAATCCGGCGCCCCCAGCACCCAGGGTCCCGGCTCCCGCCATCATCGCTACGCGGCGGAGCGCCGAGGGCGCGGCCGACGGGGGAAGCGTGTGGGGGGCCGCGTCTTCGGCCGGGGCAGAGCTTTCGCGCCAGTCGACCTCGGCAATGAAGCGGTAGCCATGCTTGGGTACCGTTTCGATGAAATGCGGACGGCTCGCATCGTCACCCAGACGCTGGCGAAGGAGCCGGATGCACTGGGTCAGCGCCTCGTCGGTGACAGGCACATCTTTCCAGACTTCACTTAGAAAACGGTCCTTGCCGACGAGCGACCCGGCATTGCGCACGAGAAGCGCCAGCGCGTCGAGATAGCGCGCGTTGAGCTCGACCGGAACGCCGTCACGCAGCAGGCGCCGATCCTCGGGATCGAGGACGAACTGGCCGAAATGATATCCACGCGGCGGCACTTTTCAGCAAAACCTCATATGCTTCTCATGACGCTCATCGGTCTTTCCGGGACCCTGATGATCTCATCTCGAATGGAGGCGATATCATGGATGATCATCGGAACGATAGTTACGCAGCGTCCGACAATGGCAGGCTCAAGCAGGCGCTCAATCCGTGGCGGATCTCGGCTTGGGGGCTCGCGTTGCTCCTCCTCGCGCTCCCCGCCATCGCGATGCGCTACATCCCGCAGGTGCGCTGGGACGAAACCGACTTCCTCGTCATGGGCCTCATGCTCGGCGGAACGGGGCTCGCTGCCGAATGGCTGGTCCGGCGCTCGCCCAATCCATGGTACCGCGCGGCGAGTGTGGTATCGGTCCTCACCCTTTTCCTGACGATCTGGGCAAATCTCGCAGTCGGCATGATCGGCTCGGAAGACAATCCCTTCAACCTCCTCTTCGCGGGCGTGCCCATCATCGCCCTCATCGGCGCGGCGATGGCGCGCTTCAGACCGCTGGGCATGGCGATCTCCCATGGCGCGGCTGCCGCTGCCCAGGCAGGCATCGCGGCGATGGGCGCACAGATTGATGCGCGCGGCGGAACATTCAGCGCCCTGTTCGCCGGCCTCTGGCTTATCGCCGCGGTCCTCTATTGGCTGGCAGCCTCGAGGGCCGAGGGTGCGTCGACATCGTCGCGGTAGCCCTTGATCCCAGGGGCCGGCGCTTGCTCTTGGCGCCGCGGGCCTGCGGCGAACTGTCCGCCTCATTGCTGCGCAAGTATCGGCGCGGCTGAAAGCCTGTTGACGCCCTAACCGATGATGCCCACCCCTGGGTGCAACGCTGCCCCGCCCCACATGCGAATTGGAGACGTGACATGAACCTTGCCGATCTGCTTCCCGAAGGAAGCCTCGACGCCTTGACCCAGCAACTTGGCATTTCACGCGAAGATGCCGAACGCGGGGCGCAGGCTCTTCTTCCCTCGCTCATCGGCAGTATCAACGGCAAGACGGCGGCCCCGGTTGAACCGGCGGGTCTAGCGGCCCAGGTCCAGGCGCTGGGCGGCTCGGGGCTCATCGATAATGTCGTCGGCTCCAGCCCCACTGACACCGGCATTGGCAATCAACTGCTGGGGAGCCTGTTCGGCTCGAAGGACGTCAGCCGGGAGGTCGCCGGGGAAGCATCGCAAGCCACTGGCCTCGATCCCGCGATCCTCAAGAAGATGCTCCCTATCCTCGCGATGCTCGTCGCGGGGCACCTCGCCAAGCGCTCCGGGGGGCAGCAGGGCGGACTGGAATCCATTCTCGGCAGCATTGCCGGTGCGCTCGCCGGTAGCAGCGGGTCCTCCGGGAGCGCCGCGTCAGCCGGCGGACTCGGCGGCATATTGGGATCGATCCTGGGCGGCCGTTGACCGCCCTCCCTTTCAACCGACTTTGGGGCAGGCCTGCTTATGGACGACCGCGCGCAGATCGAGCATGCCGAAGGCCGGCTTCGTGCGGCGATGCTCGCCAGCGATGTGGCGACCCTTGATGCCCTGCTCAGCCCCGATCTGATTTTTACCAACCAGGTCGGCGTGCGGCTCGACAAGGGCGATGATCTCGGCGCTCACCAGTCCGGCCTGCTTCGCATCGAACAACTGGACCCCATCGAGCCACCCCTCATTCGCCTCCTGGGCGACAGCGCGGTGGTCTGCGTCACGGTCCAGTTGTCGGGATCCTACGACGCGCAACCTTTCAGCGGCACCTTCGCCTATACGCGCTGCTGGCACCGGCTGCCGGGCGATCAGTGGCGCATCGAGGCGGCCCATTGCTCGCCCGTCGTTCGGCCATGATCGTTCCGCAGGATCGGCGCGGTCGTTGACCGGCCGACCGCTTCCCTCGCGCTCCTAAGCTCGCAAGGCCACGGGCTGGAAGGCGCTCGCGGCTTGCGGACGCCCGAACAGCCAACCTTGCAAGCGGCCGCAGCCCGCGATGCGCGCAAGCTGCGCCTGTCCCGGCGTCTCGATCCCTTCGGCACAGACTTCAAGATGATAGGCCTTCGCCAGGCCGACGATGGAGATCAGCACCTCTCGCATGTCAGGCTGCGATTCCAGCGGAGCAAGGAACGACCTGTCGATCTTGAGCCGGTCGATCGTGAGTTGCTGTAGATAGGCGATGCTCGCGAACCCCGTGCCAAAGTCGTCGAGCGCCATGCGGATACCGAGTGAGCGCAGCCGGTCGATCACCGCCGCGGCGACCTGGGGACGGCGCAGCAGCAAGCTTTCCGTGATTTCCAGCTCCAGCCGCTCGGGAGGAAACCCGGTCCGTTCCAGGACCTGCTGAACCTCGTCGTAGAGATTGCCATCCCAGAATTGCGCTGGCGACAGGTTGACGGCCAGATCGAGCCCGGTCTCGCGCATTTCCCGGCACGCATGGAGAAGCACCTGGCGGCCGATCGCGTTGATCAGCCCGCTGATTTCGGCGATCGGAATGAACACGTCGGGCGGAACATCGCCATGGACAGGATGAGACCAGCGCGCCAGCGCCTCGACGGCGACGACTTCACCCGACTGCGCATCGACGATCGGTTGATAGCGGACATAGATCTCTTCGTCCTCGACCGCGCGCTTGAGATCCTGCTCGAGCCGCTGGCGCCGTTCATGGCTTTCGTCGAGCGAGGGGTGGTAAACCCGCGCGCAGTGCCTGCCCGCATCCTTGGCGGCATACATGGCGACGTCCGCCTTGCGAATGGACTCTTCCGCGCCGTCGCAGGATGTGTCGGTCTCGAAATAGCCGATGCTGGTCCCGATCGTGATGCTGTAGGCGCCAACCTTGAAGGGCGTCGAGAACGCTTCGAGAATGGCCTCGCATGTCGCGGCCGCCGCGCCAGGCGATGGCGATCTCAAGAGAACGGCAAACTCGTCGCCGCCCGCGCGCGCGATGAAGGCCTCTCCCGCCGCGGCCTTCAGGCGACCGGCGGCTTCCTTGAGCAGGAGATCGCCGGCACTATGGCCGTAGACATCATTGGCGTCCTTGAACCCGTCGAGATCGAGGAACAGCAGGGCCAGTCCTTGCCTTGCCGCGACAAGCTCGCCCAGCCGCTCCCCTAGCGCGCGGCGATTGGGCAGTTCGGTCAAGGTATCGTGATCCGACAGATGCCGGGCAAGAAGCTCGCTTGCGCGCAAAGCCTCGATCGACTGGCCGCCCCGGCGAAGAATTAGGCCGGCTGCCACAAAGGCGACGAAGGCCACCGCCAGGATCGCCGGCACCAGATGCTGCCTCAGCGATGCACCCGGATGATGCGACCGCCATTCCAGCCAGGCGATCCGTTCGCCCGACCGGCCCTTGATGGCGATGGCGTCCATTCCGGCTGTCCGGTTCCCAAGCGTCAGCCGCACATCGTGGACATTGAGTTCGCGCGTGAGGTCCGCCAAGAACGCCTCGTCGACGTGCCGGGCGATGACCAGAAGGCGGGTCGGCCCTCGGGGCGCCGCGATCTTACCCGTCAAGGGCACCACGGCGGCCGTGGCATAGACCATGATCTGCTGGCCCGAGCGCGTGAAGCCACTGACGATCGGGCTGCCCTCAGGCGGCAAGCGCCGCACTTCGGCGATCGAGCGGACGAAGTCGGCGCCAAGACGCAGGTGAGCGGTCTTCGCGGCGCTCTTCCGGTCTTTAAAGCTGTAAAGGGTCCGATCGTCCGCGCCGAGCACGAAGATGTCGGAATATCCCTGGGTGCGGCCCAGATAGGCCACGACATTGTCGTCCATCCAGGCCGCATCGAACCTCGAGCCGATGTGACGCACGGCATCGTCCCATTTGGCGTAATCCTGCAGATCGTGCTGCACCATCGCGGACGCGGTGGCGAACACGCCCCCGAGCGCCTGGCGCTCCCGCTCGAGCTGCTGGGCATCCTGTGCGCGGGTACTCAAGAAAATGAGCAGGAAGATGAAACCGAAGCATACGCCAAGCAGCGACAAGAGCGGCCAAAGATACTGCCGTGGCACAGAAACGCGGAGAAGACGGACAGCTGCGGGCATGGACTCGCGATATCGCAACTTGGTTAAAGCTCTCCTGTCGGCTGCCTCGGGAAAGGATGCTCCCCGCGACCGATCAGGCCGCGCTGGCCTCTTCATAGGCCTGCGTTTCGGCGGCGATGAGAATGTCGGCAAGCATCCAATAGGCTTCGCCCCAGGCAGCCAGCACGTCGTCCGTGGCGACTTCGGCGCCCAGCACCTCACGGATCGCCGGAAGGAGAGCGCCCGCGACATGGGGATAATGCTCGGGCCTGACGCCGGTCTCGACGTGCCGGGCGACCATGCGATGCACGGCGCTTCCAAGGTTCTGGAGCTTGTCGATGTTCTTGGCATAGGCCAGGATCGCGCCGGCCAGCCGGCGCGGCTGCTCACCGCTTTCCTGCGCCGCGCGATCGAACATGGCGGCGATTTCGGGGTCCTGCAGCAGCCGGGCATACATGGCCGTGGTGATTTCCACTCCGTGCTTTTCGAGAGCGGGAGCCGTCGCCTTTACGATCTCCATGGCGGCGGGGGAGGCAGTACGCATAAGGGAACTCCTTGATAGGCTATCGAGGTTGGGAAGAGAGGACGTGCCGGTGCGGCGATCAATCCACCCTTAGGAATTCAACGTGGAAGCGGACCGGGCCGACCGGCGCCACATGGTGCAGGATGGTCGGTTCGACCACGCCCGGCTCGCCCGCGGCGGTGAGGACCTGGTCTGAAGGCGGCCGGCGCTCGTCTGTCACCACATAGTGAAGCGCGCCCTCTTCCACCCGGATCAGGCCCCAGGTGCCCTCCTTGGTCGAATGGTCGCCCAGCAGTCCTGCCGGAATGGTGGTTTCGGTAAAGGTCGCGGTGCGCTTGTACGCTTTGGCGTTCGCTGGGATCGCGCCAGTCATGCGGCGCTCCGTTCGCGATGAAACTGCATTCCCAACTGAAGGCTTTCGGCGATGCGGGCCGCCTTGTCCTGAAACGCCCTGGCGACGGCCGGCGCGAGAAGTTCGTCCGTGGTCTCTCGCCAGATCGCGAGCCAGCGGGCAAAGGCCTCCTTACTCAACGCCGTTTCGTGACGGATATGGGCGGGCATAGGCTGGCCCTTGTAGCGCCCGCTTGCCAGCATCACCGACGACCAGAAATCCTTCAGCTTCGCCAGGTGATGGGGCCAGTCGTCGATGGCACTCTCGAAGATCGGCCCGAGCAACGCATCCGCCCGGACGCGGGCATAGAAGGCAGGCACGAGCAGGTCGATGGCGGTTTCGTCGATAGAGCAAGCAGACATGTCAGGCGGCCTTGCTGGAAGCGATGATGGTCAAAAGGGCATCAGTGAGTTCGTTGCCGAGCAGCGGCTTCTCGATCAGGACCGCTCCGAGCGGCTTCATCCGTCGCCGGAGTTCCCGCGAGGGATTGGTCGCCAGCAGGATTGCCGGTACGGCGACGCCCTTGTCCCGCAACTCCTGGAGAAAGCCGATCCCGTCGGCGCGATATCGCTGGTCGATGACGAGGCAATCGGCCGCCGCGGGATCAGCCTCCCGCGCATTGCCATCCGCGGGCAGGAACCCCTCAAGGCTCAGCGCGAACTGCAGGGAGGACAGGACGGGCTGATCGCTTTCGAACAGCAGGACCGGGCGATCCAAGACCATGTCGTGTCCTTCCGCAGTCAGGCCGAGGCTCAGGCGGCTTTCTTCCAGTTCGGGACGAGCTCGGCGTGGGGCGGGCATTGCGCGACGGCTCCAACTGGCAACCCACCCAGTTCATTGGCGAAGCCGTGGTTGACGTCCCGGTGGTGCGCCTCGTCCGCGCGGACGACCAACACCACGTCGCGCAAGGTGGCCTCCTCGGGCAGCCCCCAATACCGCTTGGCAATCTCGGGTGCCGGCACATTGGCGCTGCGGCCCTCGTCGATTTCCGCGAGATAGTGCGTGTAGCTGATCACCGCCTCTTCCTCGAAATAGCCGACAACGCGGTGAGCGGTCTTGGCGCTCAAGAGATAAAGAGCAAAGAAGAAGACATAGAACACCCATTGCACGCCGATGATCACGGCCCGCTCGAACCAGGTCGGCTTGGAAATCTCGATGAAGGTCATGAGGTGCATGCGCTCATTTTCAGCCTCGTCCATGAGCGTCTTGATCCAGCCCTTGTCGTCGCACATGCGGCGCAGACAGGCGAGGTGGTTGATTGTCGCACCGACCATGCCGGGGACCGCAGCGACGGTCTCGAGCACGACAGCCCGGTGACCATAGCGCTGGGCGAAAAAGGTGTCCGCGCACCAGCGCAGGACCTTGGTGAAGCCGAGCGCGACCTTGTCGGAAAGTCCGCTGGCCTTGTGGTGAACGCCCAGATCGATGAACGGTGCAGTCATTGTCGTGTCTCCGATGGCGACGCGATTGACGGGGCGCCGCTGATGGGCCGTATGTAGACGGGGAAAGGAAGGACGAAAATTTGGATGATGTCCCTACCGCAGTGCCCCTAAGGGACTTACCGGAGGTGGCCCGCGGCAATGGTGCAAGCCGGCTCCTGCCCCGGCTCGCCCTGCCCGCTGCCCTCGGCGTCGCGCTGCTCGCGATCGCCGGTGGCCTCGCCGTACGGCTCCTGTTTGCCGATCAGCTCGGCGCGCGCGCGACCTTCATCTTCTTCGTCCCGGGCGTGGTCGCCGCAAGCGCCCTGTCAGGCCTTCGCGTCGGCGCGATGGCTTCGCTGGCCGGCGCAGCCGCCGGCCTGTGGTGCGACCACCTGACAGGCCCGATCGAGGAAGGCAGCGTAATTGCTGCGGTGGCTTTCGTAGCGATCGGGCTCGCCATCGCGCTAGGGGGCGAGTGGTTTCAGCGAGCCCGTCTTGCTTCGGACGAGGCCGCCGCCGGCCTCGCCAGCCGAGAGGCGCATCTGCGCTCGATCCTCGACACCGTCCCCGACGCCATGGTGGTGATCGACGCTGCGGGGCTCATTCGCGACTTCAGCCCAGCGGCGGAACGGATGTTCGGCTGGAAGGCGCAGGAGATAGCGGGCCGCAACGTGCGGCTGCTGATGCCCGAGCCCTACCGCGCAGCCCATGATGGCTATCTGGATCGCTATTACCAGACGGGAGAGCGCCGCATCATCGGCAAGGGCCGCGTCGTCGTAGGCGAACGCCGCGACGGATCGACCTTTCCGCTCGAACTCGCCGTCGGCGAAGTCCAGGTCAACGGACAGCGCTTTTTCACCGGCTTCATCCGCGATCTCACCGAGCGCCAACATGCCGAGGCGAGGCTGCAGGAACTGCAGAGCGAACTCGTTCACGTCTCGCGGCTGACCGCCCTGGGTGAAATGGCCTCGGCCCTCGCCCATGAACTGAACCAGCCCCTCTCCGCCATCGCCAACTATCTCAAGGGCAGCAAGATGCTGCTCGAACGCGAGGAAGATCGCAACGACCGGGTTATCGATGCGGTCGGCCGCGCTGCCGCCGAGGCGCTGCGCGCCGGGAAAATCATCCGCCGGCTGCGCGATTTCGTCGCGCGCGGCGAAACCGAACGAGCGGTCGAAAGCCTGCCGAAGCTTGTCGAGGAGGCGAGCGCGCTGGCGCTCGTTGGCGCCAAGGAGCATGGGATACGCGTCCAGCATGACTTCAGCCCTGAGATCGACCTCGTGCTCGCGGACAAGGTGCAAATCCAGCAGGTGGTGCTCAACCTCGTTCGCAATGCCATCGACGCCATGGCCGGGAATGGATCGGGGCCACGTGCGCTGACCATCGCCATCGCGCCGGCCGACACCGACATGGCGCGGGTGACGGTCGCCGATACCGGCCCGGGCATCGCGGCCGATGTGGCAGACCGGCTGTTTCAACCATTCATCACCACGAAACGCACCGGCATGGGTGTAGGCCTCTCGATCTCGCGCACGATCGTCGAGGCCCATGGCGGGCGCATTTGGGCCGAATCTCATGAAGGGGGCGGGGCCGTGTTCGGCTTCACGCTGCCCAAGGCGGACAAGGAAGGGCCAGGCGATGGCGAGTGATCCGATTGTTTATGTGATCGATGACGACGATAGCGTCCGGCATTCGCTGGAATTTCTCCTCGATGTGGCGGGGATACGGGTGCGCTCCTATGCTTCGGCCGACGCCTTTCTCAAATCATCGCCGCCTCTCGCCGGCGCCTGCCTCGTGACCGACGTGCGCATGCCGGGGATGACCGGCATCGAGCTGGCCGAAAAGCTGCAGCACGGGGGCGCAGGAGTCCCTGTCATCGTCGTGACCGGGCATGCCGACGTCCCGCTGGCGATCCAGGCGATGAAAGCCGGCGTGGCGGACTTCATCGAAAAGCCGTTCGATGACGAGGTCATGCTGAGCGCGATCCGCAACGCGCTGGCTCGCACCGCGGGAGATGCCGCCTCCGCCACGGAAAGGCAGGCCATCCTCGACCGCATCGCCACGCTCAGCCCGCGCGAGCGCGAGGTCATGGACGGCCTCGTCGCGGGCCAGGCGAACAAGGCGATCGCCTATGACCTGGAGATCAGCGCGAGGACGGTCGAGGTCTACCGCGCCAATGTCATGATGAAAATGCAGGCAAAGACCCTGTCCGACCTCGTGCGGATGGTCACGATCGCGCGGCTATCCTGAGAGGCACCAAGGATCGTCCTTGATGATCGGCAGAAGGGCTCGCCCGGCCCTCCGCGACCGTCGGACAAGAGAAGGGCCGATCTCAACGAGACAGCCCCTCACCCGTCAAATCACATCGGTTCAATGCTGCGGGCGCCAGATCCGGCACGGACGCCGTTGCGCTCGATGAACTGGAGCGCCGTCCGCGCGACCTCTTCCCAGCCGGGCTCGTTGCAGATGAAGTGGCTCCGGCCTGTAAAGGACACGAACTCCGCAACGCTCCCCTCATCCTTATAGGCGCTGTGATTCTTCTCGGTCAGATGCGCCGGGATGATCTCGTCCTCCTCACCGCCGATCAGCAGCAGGGGCGCGTGCGGCGCGTCGAGATCGATCCGGCCATCCTCTCCCATACAGTCGCGCAGGATATTGCGGCTGTCATGCGTCGCCGTCGCTTCGAACGCGCGCTCTGCCTCCCCTTCGCTCAAACTGTTGGCGAATGCGCCGTGGAAGGTCTTGGCATCCATGTAGATCGGTTCGTCACCCTTCAGCGGGTTGGCGATGATCGCGCTGTTCTTGAGAAAGCCCCAGTCGAAGTCGACCATGGCATTGGGCGCGACGGAATCGATCGCCACCCCAGCCGACAGCAGTCCCCGGCTCAACAGGATCTGGGTAATGAGACCGCCCACCGAATGGCCGATCATCACCGGGCGGTCGAGGCCATGCACCGTAGCCTCGATAGATGCGATGACATCCTTGAGGCGAAGTTCGCCCAGACCCGGCGGCGGATTATCGCGCAGCGAGCGCGGATCACCTTCATGCAGCGGCCAGGCCGGGGCGTGGCAGTTGTACCCCTTGTCGATGAACATACGGATCCAGTTTTCCCAGCTTTTGGGGTTCTGGAACATGCCGTGGACGAAGACGATGTCGGTCATGCGATAATCTCCTGCTGATCTGCGCCTTCCCGGTGCGCGACCGTTCAGGATGGGTTCCTCGAATGCCTCGAGGCACAGGGACGAGAACGCGCAACCATGAATGGCGTTGCCCGGGATGAATTCTCGCGATGACGGCGCCTCGCCGCGTCGTCGTCCCGGTGGCTTCCTCCATCCTGTACCGGCGCCTGGGCTCCTAATGTTTCGCTCCGTCGCCAAGGCGAAGAACCGATCCGCGGTGGGCGAGTTCTCTTGTGAGAAGGAGATGTCCATGAGCGATACCCAGGGGATGATTCACGAAGATGCGCTTCCGGGTCACGAGAGCGGTCTCGATCCGCGGCCAGAGTGGCAACCGCGCTACAAGGGTTCCGATCGCCTCGCGGGCAAGGTCGCGATCATAACCGGTGCTGACAGCGGGATCGGCCGGGCGGTGGCGGCTCTCTATGCCCGGGAAGGCGCCGACATCGCGATCGCTTATCTGTGCGAAGATGACGACGCCGCCGAGACGAAGCGCATCGTCGAGGCTGAAGGCCGCCAGGCGATCACCATCCGAGGCGATATCGGAGAAAAGGATACTTCGGAGCGGATCGTCGCCGAGACGCTCAGCGCGTTCGGCAAAATCGACATCCTGGTCAACAATGCCGGCGAGCAGCATCCCGACAAGGACATCACCGACATTACCGAGGAACAGCTACGGCGCACGTTCCAGACCAACATCTTCGGGATGTTTTTCCTCGTCCAGGCGGCGCGGCCGCATCTCAAGGAGGGCGCGGCCATCATCAACTGCACCTCGGTCACCATGTACCAGGGTTCAAAGGAGCTGCTCGACTACAGTTCAACCAAGGGCGCCATCACCGCCTTCACCCGCTCGCTGTCCGAGAACCTCGTCGGCGACGGCATTCGCGTCAATGCGGTGGCGCCGGGACCAATCTGGACCCCGCTCAACCCCTGCGGCGGCGCCAGCCCGGAGAAGCTCGAGCATTTTGGCGAGAACACCCCGATGGGCCGGCCCGGACAGCCCAACGAGGTCGCCCCCGCCTTCCTGTTCCTCGCCTGCGACGACTCCAGCTACATGTCAGGGCAAGTCCTGCATCCCAACGGCGGCACGATCGTGAACGGTTAAGGCAAACGCTGGAACCGAACTCAAGCGGTTTCAGGATAGACACCTGGCCCATGCGCCCAAGGCCTAGAGAGTGACGATACCGCCTGCTCGAAGGCTGCGCGAGCCAGGCACAGCTGGCGAGACTTTTGCGGTCGTTGCGCGACGAATCTCGCCAAGAGCCGGCGTTCCCCTGGCGCGATACGTCACCCGCGCGCGTTGCCGGCCGCCGTCACGCCCGTCCGCTCTCTTCCCTGACCTGCGCGGGCGGGTCTGGCTTCGTCTTCTCGGCGAGCAAGTTCACCTGGGTCGGGTAAGCGAAGCTGATGTCATTATCGCGAAAGCGCGACAGTATCGCCGCGGTCACCCTGTCTCGTGCATCGGCCGGGAAGTCTGCTTCTTTCGACTCGAACTCGACGTCGTAGCTGATGCCGCTTGAGACGAAGCCGTTCACCCCGCCATGTATGAGGGTGTAGCCTTCGCTTTCGACCGCGTCCTTCAGCAGACCCGGTATCTTGAGGATGACTTCCGGCGCCGCAGCGTACCCAATCACAAACTCGAACTTGAAACGGTTGCGCAGGCGTCGGGTCGTGTTGAGGATTTCGAAGTCCAGCAGCTTCTTGTTCGCGATAATCCGCTCTTCGCCGGGCCCGCCGCGAATCCGCGTCGACTTGAGACCGATCGATTCAACTGTCCCCGAGCCGGCGCCCTTGTCATAGGAAATGGAATCGCCAATGCGAAACGGGCGGTCGAAAAGAATGGCGAGCGCTGCGAACAAGTCGGCGAAAATGCCTTGTGCCGCGAGGCCAATCGCGATGCCGCCAATCCCAAGGCCCGTAACCAGCCCGGTGACGTTCACCCCCAGATTGCTCAGCACCACCACGAGCGCGATCGCGAAGAGGGAGATCGTCACAAGGAGCCGTATGATGCCAAGGGCGCTCATGAGTGCCCGACTGTTATGCTCCTGGTCGCGCATGCGATGCTCGATCGCTCCGAAGACGACTTCTCGGGCCCATAGCGCGCCCTGGAATACCGCGGAGATCGTGAACAAAGTGGCGACCGTGGTAGTCAGCCAGGCCGGTGCGTCGGCGTATCCCACTACGAGCCGGGCGGCGACAAGGATCATGAAGATCTGCCCGGTACGTCCGAAGGCTCGCCCCAGGATACTGTACCAGCTCGCCGCGCCTTCGCCCCGCTGGCACAGTTTTACACTCCATCCGCGCACAAGGTTGAGCAGCAGATAGATCGCCGCGCCCGCGGCGGTGGCAATCGCGATCTCGAGCCAGTTGGCCCCGATCCAATGCGTGGCCTCGTCGATCATTCGGTCAAAACTGAAACGTGGATCCATCTGACAAACACGTCCGCTCGTTGCTGGCGCTGTCCGAAATCCCGAAAGAGCGTGGGGGGTTCCCGCTGGTTTTGCTCTGTACCCTCACCGTGCGTCAGGCTGCCGGAGCAGCGCGGGCGCTCTTCCGCGCCGGCATCGGAATTCCCGGTCCAGCCCATCGCGGCCGGTGGCGGGCCGTTTATGATCGTCGAGGCTCGCTCTTGCCGCCGCTTTGGCGCACTTCGACCGCCTCGTCGAAACGAACCTCGCCGATCGTCGCGCCATTCCCGTCGCGCACCACGATGCGGTGATCGAGGATGAGATGGCCGTGCTCGCGGATGGATTCTGCAGCCAGGTTCTGCGCCTCGGCGCGGGCGCGCTTCAGCGCCGCCTCGCTATCGGCAAGTTCGATGCCGTTATCATCCTCGGTCGTTTCGTCATTGTAGATGTCGAAAAAGTAGAGTGGCATGGTCGAGGTATGTCCTGCATCGGGCCAAGAAGTTGCGGAGCATCTGTCATCTTCGGCCTTTGTCCGTGCAACGTCGTGTCAAACGCGGGCGTTCCCGGAGCATCACGTCACGGGCCAGTTCTCATCGGACCGCGTCCGGTGAGCGGTTAACCGACACGTCGCCGAAACGACCGGACCTTCAAACCGAGGGAAATTAGCCGCAGCGGAAAAGCCGGTGCGCACCGCGCACCAGCCTCTCGTTCGGTCGTCAGCGGCGGGTCGCGGGCATCTTGGTTCCGACCGTCTTGGCGACGCCCGCGGGCAGGACGCCCGACTTCGGCGGCTTCTCGGCCTGGCGGTAGCGGCCCACGAGCGAGCCCTTGGCGATGACGTGGCCCTGCGCGGCGGCAAGCACCTGATCGCGGTCTGCGCCGATCGGCAGATCGAGGGCCTTGTCTAGCGCCAGCACCTGGAATGCGTAGCGATGCGCGGGGTCACCGACCGGCGGCTGCGGGCCGAAATATCCGGGCGTATTTCGGCTGTTGCGCCCTTGCATCATGCCATCCGGCAAGGTCAGCCGCTCCTGCTCCTGCAGACCTTCGGGAAGGCTGGTCGTCGAGGGCGGAATATTCCAGGCGACCCAATGGACGAACGGATTGATCGGCAGCGAGTCCGGGTCCTCCATGATGAGCACATAGGACTGCGCGCCGGGCACGGGATCCCACGCAAGCGGCGGCGACACCGCATCGGCATATTCGCTATAGCGTTCAGGGATCAGCGCCTGCG
Source organism: Rhizorhabdus wittichii RW1 (assembly GCA_000016765.1). Taxonomy (NCBI): domain Bacteria; kingdom Pseudomonadati; phylum Pseudomonadota; class Alphaproteobacteria; order Sphingomonadales; family Rhizorhabdaceae; genus Rhizorhabdus; species Rhizorhabdus wittichii. The sequence goes on along the minus strand of CP000700.1, from coordinate 189,062 downwards.
GCGCGATGGCGGGCGAACGCACCGCAATCCGGCCGCGGGCACCAGCCGTCTCGGGCCGGTCGAGTACCAGCGGGACCCCCACACCCTTGGCGGCCTGCGCAAGCATTGGCTGCGCGGGCGGCACGGCTGCTGCGGTGGGGGCTGCGGCCCCGCCCGTGTAGGCAACGCGGAAAATCGTGCCATTGCCATCGTCCGAAAGGAGCAGCGAGCCGTCCTTCAGCATGGCGAGGCCAACGGGACGGGCGATATGGCGCGTCCCGTCGTCGGTCAGGAAACCCGTGACAAAGGGCTCGAAGCGTTGCGGCTGACCGTTCTGGAAGCGGATCCGTACGATCTCGTAGCCCGAGGCCGGTTTGCGGTTCCATGATCCGCGCATCGCAACGAAGGCATCGTTCTGGAACTCGGCCGGGAAATTGCCGCCCGAATAGAAGACGAGGCTCATCGGCGCGGCGTGCGCGGTGTAGCCGAGCACCATCGGCGTGCTTGCCGCAAGCCACTGGGCCTTGGTGATCTCCCCGGGCGGGGTCGTCTGGGGGTGGATCGCGCCAGCGCCGAAGGCATGAGGCCAGCCATATTGCTTGCCCTGCTCGATGCGGTTCAGCTCTTCGGGCTGTTGGTCGTCGCCGAGATCGTCGATGCCGTGGTCCATTCCCCACAGCTCGCCGGTCGCCGGATGCCAGCCGAAGCCGATCGTGTTGCGCAGATTACGGGCGAAGATCGTCCGGGTCTTCCCATCGGGCGAGACACGCAGGATCGATGCGTTTTCAGGATTGCTCTCGTTGCACGCATTGCAGGTGGAGCCCACGCTCACATAGAGCATGCCGTCAGGTCCGAAGGCCATCGTCCGATTGGGGTGCTGGCCGCCATCGGGCAAGTCGCCGACGATCATCTGGAGCGGTCCGAGCATGCCGTCGGGCCGGATGTCGGCGACGAAAATCTCCTTCACCGTCGCGATGTAGAGCTTGTTGTCCTTGATCGCGAGGCCGTGGGCGCTCGGGCGGTTCGCAACGACCACCGGCGGCCCATCGGCCACGCCATTTCCGTCGGCGTCCTTCAGGAGTACGACGTCGCCCTGCTCGCGCCGGCTGACATAGATCCCGCCATTGGGCGCCACGGCAATGATCCGCGGATTCTTGAGGCCCGTGGCGAAGGTCGTGACCGTGAAACCTGCAGGCGTCTTGAGCCCGGCGAGCCGCTCGGGTATCGCCGGGGCCTTGTCCGGCTTGAAGACATGGATCGCGACCTGAACGTCGGTGCCATCCCCCTGCTGCGCATAAGCGGCGGTCGACAGGGCGAGTGCGGCGCAGGTGCCGGCGAGGATAGCGCTGAGCTTCACGGTCTCTCCTTGGCTTATCGGTTTCACAGGCCGCTCTTGAGCGAACGCGCATGCTCGAGGTGCTGCTTGATGATCGGGATCGCACCGGTGGCGGCCGTGCGCAGCGGCGCCTTGTCGCCGGTCTGCGCATAGGCGGTCTGGACCGCGAGCGCCTGTTCGTGCGCCGGGATTTGCTGCGCGATGTAGATCCGGTCGAAATCCGCCGGGCTCGCGGCATAGAGCTGGTCGATCTGGGCGCGCGTGCCCTGCCCCAGGACTGCCGGCGGCGGAACAAGCCCGGCGGCCTTTGCCTGCGTCAGCGTGACATTCGTCGTCTTCGTATGGTGATCGATCAGCATCGACGCAAAGGCGCGGACGCGCGGGTTCTGCGATCGCTGCACCGCGATCTGGCTAGAGGTCACCTCGTAGACGTCGCTTTCCCCGGCAATCTGAAGATAGGGCATCGCCGCGCCGGTGGAGGCGGGCGTCGGCGGCGGGGGATTCGATGGGCTCTGGGCAAAGGCAGAGCCGGCCAGTCCGAACGAAAGGAGGCAGAGCAGCCTTGCGGAAGTCGAAATCATGGGAGCATCCTTTTCGGCGCTTTGCATTGAGCAGCGTTTTTCGAGAACGACGGATCGGTTCCGCAGTTCCTGCCGCGCGACAACTCGCACATGATTTATTTCCGCAGCTGGAATGACTTAGGGAACGGGCGTGCGCAGCGCCCGTTCACCTGTCGCAACTTCATGCAACAGGGAAACACTTTTCATGCGTAAAGCGCCTTTGCTCGCCGCCGGCACGCTTGTCTCCGCGGCTCTTGCCTTCGCCGCGCTCGGGCCCGTAGCGGCGCCGGTTTTGGCGGCGGCGGCGCAGGGCCAGCCGGGCATCCCGGCGAGCGGCGCCAAGGTCGACGCCGACAACCAGGCCGTTCTCGATGCCTTGAAAGGGCTTGGCCTGCGGCCCTACCACACGCTCAGTCCGGCCGAAGCGCGCCTGCAACCGAGCTTCGCCGACGGGGTAAAGGCCGTGCTCCAGAAGCAGGGTCGCCCGGTTGCGCCTCCACCCGGCGTCGCGACGCAGGATATCCAGGTAGCCGGCGGGGCGGGTCCGATCCCAGCACGGGTCTATCGACCGGCCGACGCACAAGGTCCCCTTCCCGTCATCGTCTACTACCATGGCGGCGGATGGGTGCTCGCGACCATCGACACCTATGATGCCTCGGCCCGTGCCCTCGCCCGAGAAGCGCGCGCGATCGTGATCTCGGTCGAATATCGCAAGGCGCCCGAGGCGAAATTCCCGGCTCAGCACGACGACGCCCTCGCGGCATACCGCTGGGCGCTCGGCCATGCCGGCGAGATCGGTGGTGACCCGCGCAAGATCGCGCTCGCGGGCGAAAGCGCCGGCGGCAACCTCGCCCTCGCGACCGCGATCGCCGCGCGCGATGCCAAGTTGCAAAAGCCCGCGCATGTATTGACCATCTATCCGATCGCCGGTTCCGACCTCAACACCCCCTCCTATCAGGAAAACGCGAATGCCATGCCGCTCAATCGGGCGGCCATGGCCTGGTTCCTCCATCACACGACGCGCGGCCCGGCTGACGCAACCGATCCGCGCATCAATCTCGTCGCGGCAAACCTGCGCGGTCTCCCGCCCGTGACCCTCATCCAGGCCCAGATCGATCCGTTGACGTCCGAGGGCCAGACGCTTGCAGGCCGGCTGCGCGCCGCGGGTGTGCCGGTTGCAACGCAGCTCTATCCTGGCGTTACGCATGAGTTCTTCGGCGCCGATGCGGTGATCCGTAAAGCTGGAGAAGCCCAGCGCTTCGCCGGCACACGGCTGAAGGCGAGCTTTCGTTGAAGGCGGGCCGCCCGCAGCCGGGCGGCCCCACCTGACACCCCCCAGCGCTACGGCGCGCGCCTCGGTCGTCGGCCGCAGCTAATATTGGCGCGGACAGATCGCCTTGTGTCCCCTTGCATAGGCGCGGGCCTTCAACACCATGAGCTAGCGGGGCTGCCGAGAATTGGCGCGAGTAACAGGAGAGACGGGCCAGCGTCCCGCCATTCATTGCATCGCTACAACGCCGGGATCTTTGCCTTTTCGGCGAGCCGGCGCTGTAGGAAGGCCAGCACGACCGCTTCTTCCGGACGGAGGCGGGACAAGTCTTCCCGAAGCTCCTTCTCGACGGCGTCCCGCGCTTCCAGGACCAATTCGTCGCTCAGGTAGCTCTCGAAAACTTCGGGATGAATGTAGCACTTGCGGCACACAGTGGGCGTGTTGCCAAGCCGCGAAGCGACGGCTTCGATTGCGGTCCGGACATTTCGTTTCGCCGCAGCCTGGCTGTCGACCTTTTCATATTCGGACAGCGCCAGAGCGGCGAGCACCGTGCCATTCCAGGTGCGGAAATCCTTGGCGGTGATGTCCGTCCCGGAAATCTCCCGAAGATAAGCGTTGATATCGTTCGAGGTGACTTCGTACTGCGCGCCGTCTTCGCCCACATATTGGAACAGATGCTGTCCGGGCAGATCCTGGCTGGCCTTGACGATCTTCGCGATGCGCCGATCCTTCAGCTTCAGCCGCCACTGCTTTCCGCTCTTGCCCTTGAAATTGAATCGGAGCTCAGCGCCGTCAATCGCGACATGGCGGTCCTGGAGGGTCGTGAGCCCATAACTCTTGTTTTGCTTGGCATAATCCGCGTTGCCGATGCGGATCATCGTTGTCTCGAGAAGATGCACGACGGCGGCCAGGACCTTCTCGCGCGGTAGCCCGCGCTTCTTGAGATCGGCATCGATGCGTTCGCGCACGCCAGGAAGGGCCTTTGCGAAGTCCAGCATGTGCTCGTACTTGGTGCTGTCGCGCACCTCGCGGAAACGCGGATGGTAACGATACTGCTTGCGGCCCTTTGCGTCACGGCCGGTCGCCTGGATGTGCCCGTTTGCTTTGGGGCAGATCCAGACATCGGTATAGGCCGGGGGGATGGCGAGCGAAGCGATCCGCTTCAGGGTTTTTTCGTCCGTCACGACGTTGCCCCGGGCATCGCGATAGCGAAACTTGCCACGGTAGGGCTGGCGGACGATTCCCGGGCTGTCGTCGGTTACGTAGACGAGACCCGCATTTTCCGCGGCTTCCTGCGCATCGACGATCGTTCCTGCCTCGCCGGTGTCGGCCGGCGCGTCCTCTTGTGTTTTCATAACCGCTGAAGCGTCCAGCACGGGTTCGCGTTCCCCACCCAAGCCGGACTCTGGTTCGCACTGTCCAAGAGCAAGGCTCGATCCTCCTATGCGCCTGTCATGATCAGGCGCCAGTCCTTGCCCCCATTTCGCCGGTAACGGGGTCATGCTTCGGATCGGGAAGCGCCTCCATCCGCGCGCGCGCCGCATCGTCGGGCGCTTCGCGGCAGATGTCCCAGCCCTGTCCCCGCGGATAGGCACCGACAACCTGGAAATTCTCGCTCGCATCGATGGCGCGGTGGCCGGTGCCGGTCGGCAGCATGAGCGCATCGCCGCCTGCGACGGACACCTTGCGCCCGTCTGGCCCGCCAAGCTCGAGCGTCGCTTCGCCCGCGAACACGCCCAAAACCTCGTGTGCGGTCGAATGATAATGGTGATAATCGAATACGCCGTCGCGCCAATCCGGCGGCCAACCATGATCCTCGAACAAGGCCTCGAACCGGCCGGCCAGGTCTTCGCCCTCGCCGTCCAGCGCGCTGCGATAGATGACGACCGGCAACCGCGCATTGTTCGGCACCCAGTCATTCTCGCCGAGCAGGAAGCTTTCGATCTCCATCATATTTTCGCCTTGGGGGCTCGCTTGCGCTTTGGCTTGTCGGCCAGTTCGATCCAGACCGGGGCATGGTCGCTGGTCTTTTCCCAGCCCCGGACATGGCGGTCGACCTGGGCATCGAGCAGCCGGTCGGCAAGCGCGGGGCTGAGCAGCAGGTGATCGATGCGCAGGCCGGCATTGCGGCCATAGGCGTTCCGGAAATAGTCCCAGAAGGTGTAGATGACCTCGCCCGGGTGCAACGTGCGCAGCGCGTCGGTCCAGCCCTGATCCAGCAGCCGGAAATAGGCCGCCCTTACTTCGGGTGCGAATAGCGCGTCGTCGAGCCAGCGCTCCGGCTTGTAGACGTCGAGATCGGTCGGCATGACATTGAAGTCGCCCGCCAGCATCACCGGCAGTCCGCTCTCCAGTAACCCCGCCGCATGCTCGATCAGCCGGTCGAACCAGCGCAGCTTGTAGTCGAACTTGGGGCCAGGCCGCGGATTACCGTTTGGCAGGTAAAGCCCGCCGATCAGGATGCCGTTGACCGCCGCCTCGATATAGCGGCTCTGGCCCGGGTCGGGATCGCCCGGAAGCCCCCGCCGCGTCTCGTGGATTTCGCCGACGCGGCTGAGCAGCGCAACGCCGTTCCACGACTTCTGTCCGTGCCAGATGACATCATAGCCAAGATCGCGGATCGCACTTTCCGGAAACTTCTCCTGCGGCGCCTTCAATTCCTGGAGCACAACCACATCAGGCTGCGCTTCCTCAAGCCAGCGCAGCAGCACCGGCAGCCGGCCATTGACGCCGTTCACATTATAGGTGGCGATCTTCACAGGTCAGGCAGGGTCTGGTCGGCGCGGCCCCAACCGCTGAGCGCCTTGGAGCCGGCCCGCTTCACCAGTTCGGCGCCATCGCGAATGGTCCAGTGCGAGGGCTTGTCGATCGTCTCCATTTCCTTCCATGTGATGGGTACGGCGACCGGCGCGCCTTCGCGCGCGCGGACCCCATAGGGCATGACCGCCGTCGCACCGCGCTGGTTGCGAAGATAGTCGACAAAGATGCGGCCCTTGCGCTGCGCTTTCGGCAGGGCGGCCGTGAAATGCTCAGGGTCACTCTGGGCAACCGCTTGGGCCAGCCGATGCGCAAAGTCTTTCACCTCCGGCCACTCCGCTTGCGGAACAAGCGGCGCGATCACATGGACGCCCTTGCCGCCGGTCACCATCGGGAAGGTCTCGAGCCCGATCGACTGCAGGATCTCGCGAAAGTGGAAGGCGGCGCTGCGCACATTCTCGAAATCCAGGCCCTCGTCGGGATCAAGATCGAAGACCAGCCGGTCGGCCCTCTCGACATCCTCGATCCTGGCGCCCCAACCATGGAACTCGATCGTGCCCATCTGTACGCATGTGAGCAGGCCGTCCGCGGTATCGACATAGAGATAGGGCTCGTCGTGCCCGTCCTTCTCGCGAATGGCGACATGCCGTACAGCGTCGCCAAAACTGCCCGCGTCATGCTTCTGGAAGAAGCATTTCTTGGCTCGGCCTTGCGGGCAGCGAACGAGGCTGATCGGCCGCGAACCGATCCAGGGCAGCATGATCGGAGCGACCTGCGTATAATAATCGGCCAGCTGACCCTTGGTAAGCTTCCCTTCGGGAAAAATGACACGGTCGCGGTTGGTGATCTTGATCGACGAGGTCTCGGCCGTCACCGCCTCAACCGGCGCCTCGGTCTCGACGACCACAGCCTCGGGCTTCTTGTCTTCTCGCAGGCCCAGAAAGGACGGATGCCGGAGGGTCCCTTCGTTTGTCATTTCGGTAAATGCAATTTCTGCGACCAGCGTTGGCCGCAGCCAGTGCGCCCCGCGCACCTCTGCGCGCGGCGCCTTGACGGTCGGCGCCTCCTGCTCGAGCGGCGCCATCACCGCCATCAGGTCGATGATCTCCTGGGTATCGAAGCCGGTGCCGACCTTGCCGGCATAGCGCAGGACGCCGTCCTCATGGACACCCAGGATCAGCGATCGGAATAACCGCGACTTGTCCGAAGGGGTCCAGCCGACCACGACGAACTCCTGCCGCTTGATGCATTTGGTCTTCAGCCAGCCGCCCGATCGCGAGCCGACATAGCGGCCGTCGGCCCGCTTCGAGATCACCCCTTCGAGGCCCGCCGCGCAGAACTGGTCGAGCAACTTCTCGCCATTGCCGGCAATGTGATCCGAATAGCGCAACCGCGACTTGCCCTTGGGCAGGATCTTCGCGAGCTTCGCCTTGCGCTCCGTGAGTGGCAACTGGGTTAGATCCTCGCCGTCGAGCTCCAGCAGGTCGAACGCGAAATAATCGATCGAAGCCGGCGCCCCTTTGAGCGCGTTTTGCAGGGCCTGGAAACTCGAGCGGCCGTCGGCATCGAGCACGACCGCCTCGCCGTCGATGAGCGCGGAGGAAACCTTCAGCTTCAGGGCGTCGGCAACCAGTCCGCTAAACTTCTCCGACCAGTCGAGACCCGAGCGGGTATAGGCAACGGCCTCGCCCCCGCCGACGCTCAGCAGCACGCGGTAACCGTCATACTTCATCTCGTGCAGCCAGCGGTTGCCGGTAGGAACCGTGTCGACCAGCGTTGCGAGTTGCACTGCGCGGAAGGGCGGCGCGCGGCTGGTGGAAGCCGCTTTCCTTGGCGCTGCGGTCATGCGCGCCATGATGGATGGCCGTTGTTCTTCATGGAGTCCAAAGTGCGCGAGCGCCGGACTCGTTCCAGCGCGTCCCGGACTCGGCTCGCCGACCGACGCCCCACGTGTCGCCGATCGCGGCAACCGCATCGTCCCCCCGGCGTTGCGGATCTAGGCCACCGACGAAGGAGATGAGCAATGGCAGACGACAAGACCGCTCGCGGGCCCCAGGACCGCGCGCGTATCGCGCTCGGAGAGGATTATGAGGTCGATTACTGGACTGGCAAGTTCGGTGTCAGCAGGGAGCGGCTGGAAGCGGCGGTAAAGGCTGTCGGAAACAGCGCGGACGCTGTCGAGCAGCATCTGAAGGGCTGAGGCCGACCCGCTCGCTTCGCAATGCAAACTGGGATGTCGCCTTTGCTGTCGCGCTGCTCAGCGATCGACGTGCAGCTCGTATATTCATCAGATGGGCCCGACGCGACCCACGCGCCGGGCCCCCTGCTACCGATTATAGTCCGCGTCTAATTGGCTGCGAAATGCTTGGCTGAGCTGATGTCGTTCGCCAGCCGAACGCCATCTCCTCGCGCAACTTCCGCAAGATGAGCTTTCACCTCATTACTGCGACGTACTATTGATGACGCAACCTGCGCCCTATTCTCCGAGCATTTGCCAAAATGGCTGCCCCGGATTATTTGATCGGCATCCAGGCGATGGCTCAAAGATGCGCCCCTGGTACCTGCCACATCGCGAACGACGGCCACCCGGGCGGTCCAGAGGCAGCGTTCCGTGGTGGGTCGTGTTCCCGCTGACATGCCGATCTGGCGGGTAGATACCTTGGTATCGGCCCGATAGGTCACATCCAGGGATCTCCCTTGATGATCCACGCTGGTCCGATGAACAGGATCAACGAAGGGCGCAGCGGAAGCGGTTGCCAAGGCAAGCAAAGACAAGATCACAACATACTCCTCTTTCCAAACAATGGATCGAGCGCAGGGAGTATGATTGAGACGGCCCCTGAGTTCGATACGTCCGACATCACGAGACATTCTCGCCAGAGGGGCCCGGTACGCACCGCAAAGCTAAGCCACGGATCGAGTTTATCAATGGGCCCGTCACGGTTTCGATTACGAGGACACACTTTCTTACAGAACTTCGTCATGAAGGCCTGCCCTATACATCGAATGTCAGGGTTCTCAGTCGATCGGGGCATTCGGTCGTCGAGGGGATCGTTGCCGGCTCCAGCCAACGAAAAGCTGCTCGACGAATTGCGCAATTGCTAAGGACCCACGCGGTCCCTACGGAAGGGGCGCCGCGAAATTACTGTCTGTCAAGATCATCGGATGCCGCTTCGCCGCGCCCATTATCTCGTCCTGGCAATGGTGCTCGCTACAGTCGTGGCATTCTGGCCGACCTACTTTTCTGTTTTGCGGACCGCGCGGACAGAACTTCATTTTCATGGAGTGACGGCCACCGCCTGGATGTTGTTGCTCGCGCTCCAGAGCTGGACCATTCATCATCAGCGACGCGGCGCGCACCGGATTTTCGGGATCGTGAGTTTGTTTCTGTTTCCGCTTTTTCTCGCGGGAAGCGTTGCTGTCCTTCTGAGCATGGCGCGAAGCACGCCGTCAGACCCTTTCTACCAGATCAACGGCGGACGCCTGGGCATATTGGACGCCGCGACGCCCATCCTTCTGATTGTCCTCTTCTATTTCGCGCTGAAAGAAAGACGCAAAGTGCAACTGCACGCCCGCTATATGCTCGCGACAGCCCTGCCCCTCGTTGAGCCCATCATTGAACGATTGCTCGGGCATCTGGTCCCGCCTTTCACGGCGTCCGACCCCGCTCAATTTGCGTGGACTATGCGTGCTGCAGAGCTTGGGGGGCTTGTTGCCGCGGCGTGCCTCTACGCGACGGCGCCACGTTAAGGGCGGCCCTTCTTCATCGTGGGCATGGCGATGGTCGCCCAAGCCGTCCTGGTCGAGACGCTGGGGGAGAGCAGCGTTTGGCAGACGGTATTTGCCGGGCTTGGAAAACTGCCTTCGCTGCCGGTGCTGGCTGTCGCGACGATTGTCGGTGGGCTCACAGTGTGGGCGGGTTGGACTGCTGGCCTAGCTGCTCGTCGGCACAAGCCTGCAGCGGCCTGAAGGCCGCTCGGCCGCTTGATAAGGTCCGCCAAAAGCTGTCGGGCGACGAGCCCGGCCCTAGCTTCCTTTCGGCCTAAAAGGCGTGAACTCTACTGGTGACTGAACAATCCGGTCGCCGGCCAACTCGCGGCGCGCCCCTTCAACTTCAGGTGCCGCGCCATGTGCCGCGCCCCACAAGACGCGGCACATTATCGAGCTCTGGTTAGGCGATCAGACAGAGGTCCGAAGACGCCTCGCGATCTAGGAGAAGCCCGAGCTCCCTCGCCCGTTCCAGAACACGCCGCACGCCCTCAGCCGACCAGTGTATGCCGCCGCGTGGCGTAGGTTCGCGCAAGTCTCTGCTGAGCCAGCCCGCAAGGTCGCGCAGAGACGCTCCCGGATATGTCTTCAACCTGTCCGCCACCAGGCGCGCGACGCGGGTATCCGGTGGCAGGCGCGGCGCGGCCTGAAGGATAACGGCGTCAGCATAACCGGCTTTGACCAGGGCCCTGCAGGCCTTCACCAGCGTGCGCTCACTGAATGACCGGACGGGGGGCTTTATCGCGCGGATCTGGCGCAAGACTATCGACCAGGGAAGATGGGGTCGCAGGCGCTCTACGGTCGGCAGCCAGCGGTGGCGATCGTCGATCAAGGCGTGCAGATAACGCTCTTTGTGCGCGTAGCCGATATCCGCGATTGCCGCCGGATCGCGCGCGCGCATCTTGGGATTGCCGGGCTTGGCGCCCTTCGCCATCGCCGCGGCAAGCCCTGCCCGCGTGCGTTCTCGGATAAGGGCGCGTTCGAATTCGGCAAAGGCGCCCAGCATCTGGATCATCAGCATGCCTTGCGCGCTCGAGGTGTCGATCGGGTCGTTGATCGAGCGAAAGTAGGCGCCCTTCGCCCGCAGCTGCTCGACGATCTCCAGCAGATGGACGAGCGAGCGCGCCAATCGATCGATCCGCACGACAATGAGGGTGTCGCCCTCCCCTACCCTTGCCAACGCCCTGGCGAGGTTCGGGCGGTCCCGGCTTCCCCCGCTGGCCTTGTCCTCGAAGATGAGGGCGCAACCCTGCTGCTCCAGCGCAAGGCGTTGGCTGGCCGTGTCCTGATCTTCGGTCGATACGCGGGCATAGCCGATCAAAGCCACTGTCACATTCCATCAAACGGGAGCAATCGAGGGGTTGCTCCCGTTTGATAAACGCCAGTGCCGGTTTTGGCCAGCCCCGTCCCCTAGGATTCGACCCGTGATCGTCTCCGGCGCCCCATGGGCCGTGCGAGCGCCTTTCGGGCTTTTGGACAGCGCCGCTGGTCGATCTGCGCGGATGAAATCTGCGGATCAAAGGAATGACAGTGGGGCCTACCGGCGCCTCAATCGAGGGGTCGCCCCTCGCGTCGGCACGGGGTCGCCATAAGAATGCGGGCAAAGTGAACTCAGATTGCTCTTAAGCTCAGTGTTTGCTAGTTTCGTCTCATGGATATCGTTGGCTTCGGACCAAGCTATACGCCGAAGGTCGTCGCCGAAGTTGCACATGCGACCGCAGTGATAGCGACGCTAAACAGCCGAATTTCCGGGAGTTTGGTGCTCTCGGCGTGGCAGACCCGCGCAGCGTGGGCCGGCTATGCGCGTGCTCTTCAGCTGGAAGGCCACGAGGTCGATGAAATCGACCTATTTTCCTGGGGCTGCCGGGTCACGATCCCCGGCCGGCCGCTGCGCGCCACGAACCGCGGCGAATATGAGGCCTTCGCGCCCTGGCAGGACATGCTGGGGTTATCGGACCCCTTTGTCTGGCGCGATGCGCTTCCCAAGGCTGTCGAATTGCCGGCCGAAGCCGCGGATCACCCTCCCCTCGTCCGCGCGCTCGAACAGATCCGGCGCTATGCACGAGTACGAGGCGGGCTCGACCCCTGGCTCGGTCTGCCGTTCGCCTTACGCGACCAGGATCTGACAGGCAGCCCCCTCCCCTACCTCGTCGGCGGCGCCAAAGCCTTCCGTTTGAAGAAGACGCTGAATGAAGCCGACTGGCTCGCGGTCCTGCGGGCCCTTGCCGCGCGCGCCGAGCGTGGCCTTGAACGCCTTGACCATCTGGAGCGCCTCCATCGCAAAGCCCGAACGGCAATCGCGGAGTCTTATCGTCCCGGTGCCCTGCCCTCCCTCCTCGCGCTTACGCTTCACCAACCGGTCCTGTCGCCACAGGCTGTGGCGCGACTTCTTGATCTGACCGTGACTGGCGCCAGCAGGTTGCTGGAGCGCGCCGCCCGTACCGGGCTTCTGACCGAAATCACGACAAGGCGGACGTGGCGCATTTTCATGAGCGTCGACCTCGCTGTCGAGTTTGGCTTCGCCAGAGTCCCGCTTGGGCGCCCCCGCGTGGAGAGACCCCTCCCCTCGCCATCTCGAAATCTGGCGGCTGTCTTCGACCAATTCGATGCGGAAATGGCGGCGATCGATGAGCTTCTCAAGGCCCGATAAGTCCTCTCTAGCGTCAGTCCCCTTCGGCCCTCGTCGCCTTGTAGGCGATCGAACAACTTGAAATTCCTGCACTTAATATTGTGCCGCACGATGTGCCGCGCCTTGTAACGCCCCGCCACACCACATTCCGCTGTACTTTATGCAGCGATAACGCTTGCCCCAGCGCGGCACATGTCGGCAGCGTGTGCGCGTGCGTGTTCGCTGGCATGCTCGCGTGTTCCGTCGCGTGCGCTCGCGCGCTTCATCGCGCTTGCGATGTTCCTCGCGCTGCCGCACAGTACCGCGCACTTGCACGCGCTGTCGCGCGTATACGCGCCTTGCGTGGCGCGGGCGGTGACGCTATCAGTGGCGCTGTCATTGTGTGCGGCGCGGTGCGGGGTGGGCCATGTTTGTGCCGCGCAGTGTGCAGCGCTATCGCATTACAGGAGTTCGCATGCCCGTCATCACGATCGCGCAAAGCAAAGGCGGCGCCGGCAAGACCACGCTCGCGCTTGCGCTCGCTTCCGAATTCGAGGCTCTCGGCGGTTCAGTCTTCATGCTCGACGCCGACCGTCAGAACAGCTTGCTCAACTGGTATCGGGATCGGATGAACGCCGACAGGGCAGGGGAGGGGCGCATCACCGTGGAAGACGCCTCACAACTCCGGGACGCGGACATTGGACCCGCTATCGCGCGCGCGCGCGATGCCGCACAGCTTGTCATTGTCGATTCCGAGGGCACTTCGAACTTCAAGACCGCCTACGCGGCGATGGACTCCGATTTCGTCGTCATTCCCACGCGCTCATCGCGCCTCGATCTCGAGCGCACCGTGGAAACCAGCGACATGCTGGGCAAGATGTGCGGCGGCGTGCCCTACAGGGTCCTGATCACGCAGACAGGGCAGGTCGCCCGCTCCAAGGCCGAATGGGAGATCGACAGCCAGATCAGCAATGCTCTGCCGACCTTCAACGAGCAGATGCATACGCTCGACGCGTTCCGCGCCATGTCCAACTATCGCATGACGCTGGCCGAGGTTGAGGCCGCCGGCCTGGCCAAGACCGAGAAGGCGCGGCGCATCGCGCAAGGCATCCTGGCCGACATACTCAGCGAAATTCAGAACAAGGAGGCCGTCAATGCCTGAGCCTAAGTCCGCTGCCGGCGCAATGGGGGACATCATCGGCTCCACCCGGCAGCGCATCGAGCATAGCGAAGACCCGGCCGACCGCCTCAAGAACCTGATCGCTGCGACGCCCAAGCCAGCGCCGGCCGCCGCACCGGCGCCCGTCCGCGAACCGGCGCCAGCGACGCTCCCGCCTGGCTATTTTCCGCAAGTCGCCAGCGAGGTCGGCATCATTCCGAAGCGCAAGCCCCAGCGTGGTCCCGCGCGCTCACTGCACATCAGCATGCGCCTGTCGCCGCCCGAGCGCGACCGGCTTGTTCGCTGGTGCGACGATCGCAATCTCAGCCTGCCCGACGGCATCATGGCGCTGATCGATCTCGCGGAAGGGCAGGGGGGTAGCGGGGAGTAGGGCCCCGGCTCTTTATGTGAGGAACGGGGGGAGGGGACTTCAGGGCGTCCCGCGCATCGCGACCCAGCTTTTGCAGAAGCCTTCCCACGATTTGTAGAGAGCGGCGCCCGTCAGGGTCTCCAGCTTTGCGCCCATTTTCTGCCTGTAGGCATCGGCAATCATGTCCTTGTCCCAGCCTCCGCCAAAATCGCGGAAAATCGTGATGATGCGTTGGTCAGGGCAGAAGTTCAGCGATCCCGAAGGGAAGGGGCGCGCCGAGGGCAGGGGGACGGGCGGCGGTGCGACGGTTTCGACCGTTCCGTCCCGCCTGGCACGCCGACCCACTTTCGGCCGATCGAGCTCCTTGGCGGTTTCCTCCTGATCGACGGGATCCTTAGGACTGAATGTGAGCTTCACAGCCTCGACAGGCCGTCCACGCCCCGATCCACGGATCTCGTCCCATTCCACGGTGAAATCCGCGAGCTGGTCGATCTCCAACTTCGATTTTGCCAGGACATCGCGGCGGAATTCCGCGAAATTCTTGAAGCTACCCTCCGGCACGCCCAGACGCCGGCGCAGTTCCTCAACCTCCATCTTCACGACGCGGTTCTGCCGGTTGATGATCAGGCAGCCCAGGTCATAGAGCGTCAGCGAATAGCGCGACTGCAGCGCCAGCATGACGCCCAGGTTGACCCGCGCATAATAGTCCGAGCGCTGCATCACGCGCTTGAAGGCTTCCGAAAACTCGTACTCCACGACGCTCATGCCGTCTTCGGAGATTTCCTCCACGCAGCTCGAGAGCAGGGATTGCGACATGATCGCGGGCTTGCCCTTCTTGGTCGTCGTGCGGATGCGCACGATCACGCGCAAAAGCTCGTCCATCACGGGCTGGATGCGCTCATTGCCCTTGTGCGATCCGCGCAGCTCCTTCTTGGTAATCGTGAAGTTTCTGTCCTCGCCAGCGTCTGGCCCAGCCTTGCGTAGCATCAGGGCGAAGGCCTTACGCCCGGCGGCGCTCAAGGAGCCGGTTTCAAACTCGGATTCGACGAGCTCGCCCGGTTTGCTTACAAAATCGAGATCGCGGCGGCGAATCACATCAGCGACCCGCAGCGTCCGGCTCAGGCCATCCGCTTCCGGGGAAACCTCGATCTCAACGATGTCCGAATCGGGCTTCATGTGAGTTGCATATCATCACCTTGTCATAAAGAGAACATCCCCCCGTTCACTCACATAGACGTGCCCCCGAGCCCTCACATAAAGGCTGACAAGGGCGCAAACCGGTGGCCCCCGACCACTCATATAAAGAAATTGTCCGACTCGCGGATTCACCGCGAGTCTCGTGATATCCCCCCATCGCTCATATAAAGATCTCGCCGCGGCATTCGGACCCGCAGCGCTTTTACAAGCCGCATTGCCGCATCCCCCGCACGCTCACATAAACGTTATAGCATCTACTTGATTTTGCTGGCCTTTTCGTCGCTCCCCCGATCACTCATTTAAAGCGACTCGGTTCGAAATAGGGAATTTAATCAATATGCTGAGGCCCCCCGAAAGCTCATATAAACGGCGGGAAGGGCAGGGAGATCGCCCCCGATCTCTCACACGAACAAGGTCGGTCGAGGTTCGAGGCCCGCGACGTGCCAAAAAGGCTGGCCATTCAAGCTATTCCCATGGCCTTTTCCAAGTCACTGGGACGCTTCCCCCGATCCCTCACATAATCCCCCGGTTGCTCAGGCAGATGCCCCCGGCCGCTCTCATAAATGCCCCCGAGTCCTCACGATAAAGCCCCCAACCGCTCACATAAACGGGGTCTAAACCCTTGGTTTACAAGCGGGAATTGCCCCTGAATCTTAGAATCATTGAAATATAGAAGCTCCCGCGCTCCGCTTGGGCGTTTTTAAAAATGGATTTTGGGAGGAAAGGGACGTGGCGGCAGATCCGATCCAAGACCTTACCGCCGCCCATCTTCCTCCTCTAGCGTCGCGGCGAGGTTAGTCCTCGGAGAGCCGTCAGCCGAGTTGAGCTTTCTAACCCATACCCCCTTGAACTCCTAAGGCCGCCACTGAATACCATGCGGCTCCCATCTCGCTACGGGTATCGCCTCCTCACGATCAACCATGATGGACATGTCTAGGCTTGACGATCTGCCATCCAGCGAACGAATCTGAGGGCGAGAATAAGAGATCCATACTGGAATGTCCCAGCGATGGTTCGGGTTAATGAGCCACTGACGCTCGCCGCCTGTGACGGATCTTGGAAAGGACGAGATGATATCCCGAGGCTTGGCATTTGCTTCTCGGGCAAGGAGTCACTGGGAGATCTGTTCCGCGCGGGCATGCAATATTATGTGAGTGACCGTTTTAAGGCAGTACTAGAAGAAGAATGTCGGGGAGACGTCGAGATATATCCGTTCCTGATAGAAGATGAAACTGGTTTGACTATTTCCGATTGCTTTTATCTTATGAACATCATCGGAGTTGAAGACTGCCTTGATCTCAAGGCAATGGAGGCCGAGATGTGGACGCCTCCTGGCACAAGCGAACAGCGTATTCGGAAGCGGCGTGCTATTCTTATGCGCGCTGGCTTCCAAACCTCGCGTAAGATTTGGCGTCCACGGTATATGGAGACTCATAGGGTCGTCGAGCGTTCGTTGCGCTGCGCCCTGGAAGCTGCACATATCCGAGCGGTAGAGTACCAAGAGTTTCGCGTTGCCTCGAATCCCGACCCGGTTATCGGGAACGCAAAGCTCGCATCATCTCAGTGATGGGCGCAGCCGCTCGTCTCCCGGTTTGCCTGTGTTCAATGGATTGTCGTGTCACCGGATGAAATAGGTGAGCGAAGCCGATACGTCCGCCTCTCGATTCCCGCGTTTGAAATGCAAATGGCCCAACACGCATTATCGTCACGGACGGAGACATTGGCGTAAGGTATATGCGGTGCTCTCGATTCTTACGTTGTATCGGCCTTGATCAGCGAAGGCATGCCGCCGCCCAAGATGGCCGACGCTCTTCGCTTCCCTCATGGACGCAGTCATCGCGCGTTCAGCCTTCGAAAGGCAATTTGACCTGTGCTTGAATTGTAAGGGAGATCCCCATGCGAACCACGCACAAACTTTTGCTCGGCGGCTGTCTTGCCGCCTCGCTGGTGGGCGGTGTAGCCTATGCCGCGTCCCACGAGCACAAAATGACCGTCGACCTGCCGGGCGGGGAGAGCGCCCACATTACCTATTTCGGCGACACACCTCCGCAGGTCAAAATTTCCCAAACCCAGCCAGACCAGACCGACTTCGTCGATGCGGCCTTCCAGCCCTTCGCGCGGATGGATCGGATCTCGGCGGTGATGGATGCCCAGATGAACGCCATGATGCGGCGCGTCGCGGATCTCCATGCTCAAAGCGCTGACGTGACGGCGAGCGAGGCACCGCATTTCGTGTCCGTCTCCGGCCTGCCAAAGGGCGCCCAGGTCCGCTACAGCTATAGCTCGACCACCATCGGTCCCAATGGTTGCGCGCAGAGCGTGACCTGGACCTCCGACGGCACCGGGAACGCGCAGCCGAAGATGACGAAGACCAGCACCGGCGACTGCAGCGCCGCGGTTAAGCCGCAGCTGCAGACGACCAGCGGGTCGGCGCAGGTTCAGGCGGGTCCATCCCACACGACCTGATGCGGGCCGCCCGGGTCCGGTGACGCTTTGGCCGCGTGCGTGAGCGCGCGGCCATTGGCGTAAGGACATCGCATTCCTTTGCGGACCCCGCCGCTCTGCCGACGTCGACCAGAGCCGGCGTGGCTGTTGCCGCGCCGACCATCCCATCTCGAGAAAGGAAGGAAGAGGAGAATTTCGTGCGAAATCCTGACAGGATCTTTGCCTCCCTATTAAGCACCGCCGCCGCCGTGGGTCTTGTCATCGGCCAGCCATCCCCCGCTGCCGCGCAATCGCCGCCCGCCGCATCGCCAGTCGTGCCACGCCCAGGCGCGCCGCAAAGCTTTGCCGATCTCACCGAAAGGCTGGCGCCCGCCGTCGTCAACATCTCGACCCGCCAGCGCGTGCAGATGCCGAGCTTCAGCCCCTTTGCCGGCACGCCCTTCGAGCGCTTCTTCGGAAGTCCCACGGGACCGCGCACCCGCGAGGCGCAGTCGCTCGGCTCAGGCTTCATCCTGTCCGCCGACGGCTACATTGTCACCAACAACCACGTCATCACCGCCGACGGGCAGGGCAAGGTCGAGACGATCACGGTCACCTTGCACAATGGCGAGGAATATCCGGCGACCCTCGTCGGTAGCGATCCCGCCTCGGACCTGGCGGTCCTCAAGATTACGTTGCGCAAACCGCTGCCCTTCGTGACCTTCGGCGATTCCACGCGAGTCAGGGTTGGCGACTGGGTGCTCGCGATCGGCAATCCTTTCGGCCTGGGCGGCACGGTCACAGCCGGTATCGTCTCGGCGGTCTACCGCAATACCGGTACAGGGCGCGCCTATGACCGCTATCTGCAAACCGACGCCTCGATCAACCGCGGCAATTCGGGCGGACCGATGTTCGACAGCAGCGGGCGGGTCATCGGCATCAACAATGCGATCTTCTCGCCCACGGGCGGAAATGTCGGGATCGGCTTTGCCATCCCCGCGGAGATCGCCGCGCCGATCGTCGAGAAGCTCAAGGCCGGCAAGGCCATCGAACGCGGTTATCTGGGCGTGACGATCCAGCCGATGACCGAAGACCTCGCGTCATCGCTCGGCGTTCCGCGAGACCGCGGCGAGTTCGTCCAGAGCGTGGAGCCCGGCGGGCCCGCGGCACAGGCTGGCATCCGCGCCGGCGACGTCATCCTGCGGGTCGACGGCAAGGAGGTGACTCCAAGCCAAAGCCTGTCGTTCCTCGTTGCGAGCGTCGAACCTGGCCGCAAGGTCGCAGTCGAACTCATGCGCGGCAACCAGCGCATGACCGTGACTGCCACGCCGGTGCTTCGTCCCAGCGAGGACAAGCTCGCCCGGCAGGGTTTTGGCCGCGATGACCGTCGTTTCGACAATTTCGACAAGGATCGCGCGTCCCCCAGCGAAAAGACACTCGGGCTTGCCGTCGAACCGCTGACTCCAGGCATCGCGCGTCAACTCGGTGCGAGCGACGTCTCCCAGGGTCTCGTCATCAGCAGCGTCGAGGGCAATTCCGATGCGGCGCGCAAAGGCCTCAGCCGCGGCGACATCATCCTGTCGGCCAACAACCGGCCGGTGGCGAGCGCTGCTGATCTCGAGGCCGCGATCCGGCAGGCCAGGACGGCGGGACGATCGGCTATCCTGCTACGGGTCAAGGGGCGCGGCGAAGCGCCGGCCTATGTGCCGGTACGGCTGCGATAGGGCGGCACCAGGGCAGCGTCCTCGGCCGACGAGGGCGCTGCCTTCCTGGCAGCATCGTCGAGACGGGGAGGCTAGACGGCAACGTGTGGCCAGCGCGAGACTGATCTTATGATGTTTCATACATCACAATTCAATCTTACGAAATGACAGCCAATGTGCTAAGATTGCCACATCGGAACAACGGTGGGATGTTCAGGCAGTCGATCGAGACGCCCGCCGGCGGAGCGGTTGGCGCTGACACATAAGCGGGAGACATGATGACGGCGCGGACAGTTCGAGAATTCCTTCTCCTTCACAACCAGCGATTGTACGATTTTCTCTGCCAGAGCTTGGCCGACCGGTCGCTCGGCACGCAGGACCTGGCCCAGCTTTCCGCAATCCATCTGGCGAACCGCCGCGAGATTGCGCGGTGGGATCGTGATCTGTCGTGCGGCGGCGCGGCAAGCTGCGCGTAGGGACGCGCCGCCGATGAACCGCTACGAACGAAGCGTCTGGGGTCTCGCCGCCTGTTTTTCCGCGCTCGCTGGCTTTGTCGACGCGCTCGGCTTCCTCTATCTCGGCGGCTTCTTTGTCTCCTTCATGAGCGGCAACTCCACGCGGCTTGCTGTCGGCTTGAGCGAGCATGTCGCAGACGCCTTGACCGCCGGCGGGCTGATCGCGTCCTTCGTCGTGGGCGTCATGCTCGGCTCGCTGTGCGGACGAACCATCAGGCGCGCCCGCCATGGCGCTCTCATGTACCTCATCGCGGCCATGCTGACCGCCGCTTCTTTGCTTGCGGCGGCCGATGCGACCTGGGCCGCGGCTGCGGTGCTCGCCATGGCAATGGGCGCAGAAAATGCCCTGTTCGAACATGATGGCGAGGTACAGATCGGCCTCACCTACATGACCGGTACGCTGGTGAAGCTGGGCCAGCGCCTGTTGTCCGCGCTTATGGGCGGCGACCGGTTCGGATGGGTTCCCTATCTCCTGCTATGGCTTGGCCTCCTGGCGGGCGCGGTGCTGGGCGCCATGCTGTTCGGCCTCATCGGCCACCAGGCCATCTGGGTTGCCGCCGCTTCGGCCTTGCTGCTTGGCATCGCTCTCCATCGCCGCGACGTGAACCTGACACCCTCGGCGAAGGCGCCGCGCCCATGACCGACGGGGGCGGGGTAGGGCCGTCGATCGATCTCGAGCTGTTTCACGACATGGTCTTCGATTTGCGGTTCGATCGGCCTGCGCCAGGCAGCAATCTCGAGGGCCGCTTCCGGGGCGCGGGGAACATCCCGATCGCGCTCGACGCGCCTTTTGGCGAGACGGGGCCGATGCTGTTCCGGTTCGGTGACATGTTGTCGCTCCTCTTCGACTGGACCACCGTTCAGAGCGGCATGCGGATCAGCGATCCCGACCATCTCCTGTTCGACTATACGCGCATGATGATGGGCTTCCGCCTGTTCCGACCCGCGCCGCGAAAGATCGAAATGATCGGGCTGGGTGGCGGATCGCTCGCCAAGGCCTGCTATCGCTGCCTGCCCCAGTGCGACATCACCGTGGTCGAGATCGATCCTGCAGTCATCGCCCTGCGCGAGCAGTTCCACATTCCGCCCGACAATGACCGGTTCCGCGTGATCTGCGCCGATGGCCTGGACTATATCCTCAGCGCCCCCGGCGCGCCCGACATCCTTATTCTCGACGGCTTTGACAGCCGGGGCCTTCCCCCGGCGCTGAGCGAGCGGTCCTTCTACGACAGCTGCCGAAATCGCCTCGGCAGAAACGGGCTGCTAGTGGCCAATCTGTGCGACAATGCCATGGCCTTTGCCACGCTCGAACGCCGTATCGGGGCCAGCTTCGAGAACCGCACGATCGTCGTTCCGGCCGAAAATGGCGGGAACCGTGTCGTCTTCGCGAGCATCGACCGCGGGTTTCCACCCGCGCGCCAGACCGTTCGCGGCCATCTGCCCGATACGGATGTCGTCGATTACGATGCCAAGGCTCGCAGGGTCGTCCGAGCCCTTGCGCGCGCTTCGCTCAAGGTGCCCCGAACCGAGCATTAAATTTGGTTTGAACGGGCTCTGCAGCCAACGTCCACCCCAAGGAGGAGGAAAGGGGGGAACAGGACGGTAAGCAAGGAGGATATCATGCCGCTTACAGCTCTTAGACCGTCCCAGGAACTCATCGATCTCGTCGGAGCCCTCGGGGGCACATGGAGCGGTAATGTCGCCATGTGCCGATGCCCCGCCCACGCCGACAGCGACCCCAGCCTTTCGATCCGCCAGGGCGACCGCGGTATCCTCGTGACCTGCTTTGCCGGCTGCGCGCGCGAAGACGTGCTGCGTGAGCTTCGGCGCGTGCGACCGGGCCGACATTTCCCTGCGCCCAGCAGCACTGAAGGGCGGGGAAGGGGCGATCCACAGCGCGTCTGGGACCAGGGCACCGAGATCATCGGTACGCTTGGGGAAACCTACCTGCGCGGGCGCCACCTCGTGCCGCTCGTCCAGGGCCTGCGGTTCCATCCGCGTTGTCCCTATCTTCCCAAGCCGCGAACGCAGTTTCTTCCCGCCTTGCTGGTCCCCGTCCAGGAAGGTCAGCGCCTGACCGCCATCCAGCGCATCTTCCTGGACCCCGATGGCCGCTATACCCGTAAGGTCATGCTTGGCACGCCGGGGCGCGGGGCGTGGCAAGGCGCGCGGCCGGGCGATATGCTCGGCATTGCAGAGGGTTTCGAGACCGCACGGGCCTTCACCCTGCTGCGCGGCATTCCGTGCTGGGCCAGCCTGGGTGCCCGCAGGCTTCACCAGCTTCAGATACCCGCTTCAGTGACGCGGCTCTTCGTGGCGGGTGACAATGATCCCGAAGGCCGGCGGGCCATGGCGCAGGCGATGGAATGCTACGCGCGCCCCGATCTTGACCTCGTGGAAGCGCTGCCGCCCGCTCCTTTCAAGGACTGGGCGCGGGTGCTCGAAGCCGAGGCCGAAGCCGGCCAGCGCTGAACTTTGCTCATTGCCCAGATCGGTTCCCCGGACCGGGCCACCCTCGCTTTCTTTGCGACGGCCGGAAACCATTTTGCGATGGTCCGCGTTTATGCCTGTCACGCGTAGCAATTTTTCCGCCTTCGGGGGATATCTCCTCATGTCCAATGTGGTGCCTTTCGGGGCCACGTCGTCTGCCCATCGCCCGCTCGAGCAAGCGGGCGGACCATTCGCCGACATCGACCTCATCCACTCGATCAGCGTCGCGCTGAGCGGCGAGCAGGACCGCGTCGAGCTCTATGGCAAGATTGTGGACGCGGCGATCACCATCACCCAGTCGCAGTTCGGTACGATGCAGCTCGTCGTGCCGCCCGGCGATGTCTCGGGCCATGCGGGCTGCCTCCAGCTTCTCTGCTCGCGTGGGCTGCCGCCTGAGGCGGTGCAGTTCTGGCAGATCGTCAGCCCCGCGGCTCACAGCAGTTGCACCAAGGCGCTCAAGACCGGCAGCCGCGCGATCATTCCCGATTATGAGGAATGGGACGAAATCGCGGGCACCGAGGATCTCGAGGCGTTCCGCCGCACCGCCATCCGATCCGCGCAGACCACGCCGCTTCTCGCGCGCGACGGACGCCTGCTCGGGATGATCTCGACCCATTGGACCGAGCCGCACGAGCCCTCGCCGCGCGATCTCCGGCTCCTCGACATCCTCGCCCGCCAGGCGGCCGATCTTCTCGAACGGACGATTGCCGACGAAGCGCTGCGCGAACGCAAGGAGGAACTCGACCGGACCTGCGCGGCGCTGCGCGAATCCGAGCAGCTCCGGAAGATGCTGACCGGCGAGCTCAGCCACCGCGTCAAGAACATGCTCGCAACCGTCCAGGCAATCTCGACACAGACCCTGCGCAACTGCAGCGATCCCGCCGAATTCGTCGAGAGCTTTTCGGGCCGCATCCAGTCGATGGCCCGGGTCCACTCGCAGCTCAGCACCACGGACTGGAAAGGCACGGAGCTACGCGCCGTCGTCGAAGAGGGGATGAAACTCGGACCCGTCGACGAGCCGCAGATTGCCGCGTCAGGCCCCGACATCCATCTCAATGCCAACGCCGTGCCGAAGATGGCGATGATCCTGCACGAGCTCGGCACCAATGCGCGCAAATACGGCGCTCTCTCTCGTGCCGGCGGCACGGTCGACATCCGTTGGACTGTCCGACCGGGACAACTCGCGCTCAGCTGGACCGAGCGCGGTGGTCCCAGGGTCCAGGCGCCCGTCCGCCGCGGCTTTGGATCGCGGCTGATCGAAGCGACCGTTCGCGGCGTTCACGGCAATGCCGATATGAGCATCGAGGCCGAGGGCGTACGCTGGGAGATCCAGTTTCCGCTGCCGGACGACGAGGACTCAGCAATCGAAGCTGGCAAGCGGCGGGCGGGGCAGGGTTCGCTCGCCGAGCAGGCCGGCCTTGGGCCATCGCGCCAACCGGCATGGCACAATCTTGCAGGCAAGCACGTGCTTGTCGTCGAGGACGAGCCGCTCCTGGCCCTCGATATCGTCGGCCAGCTCGAGGACGCAGGTACCATCATCGTCGGACCCGCCGCCGATCTGCGGGCGGCGCTCGACCTCATCGCACACCATCGGATCGACATCGCCCTGCTCGACGCCAATCTCTCGGGTGAACCGGTCGACGATATCGCGCATGCGCTCGCCGCGCGGTCCATCCCCTTCCTGTTCATGAGCGGCTATGGGCGCGAGAACCTGCCCCCGGCTTTCCCGCACATCGAACTGCTCTCCAAGCCCTTCGACGCGCGGCAGCTTCTCACGCTTGCCGACAGGATGCTTGCCTGACCAATTGGGGGGTGGCACGCCGTGCCGGCCTCTAGCGCTTAGGGACGATCCCGGGCGGGCTTGGCGGCCGCTATGCCAAGTTTCCGGCGACCCTTGCCACTTGCCTTAGCAGCCGGTGCCGGTTCACCGGGCTTGCGGCCAAGGCCGTTTTCTTTGGCAAGTGTGCTGCGGCGCTCCCTGTAGCTCGGCGCCACCATGGGATAGTCCTTGGGCAGGCCCCATTTCGCGCGATAGGCATCGGGGGACAGGCCATAATGGGTTGCCAGGTGCCGCTTGAGCATCTTCATCTTCTTGCCGTCTTCCAGGCACACCAGATAGTCCGGCTTGACCGAATGGCGGATCGACACCGCCGGACGAAGCTCTTCCGGTTGAGGCTCTGGGGCCGGCGCCACCGCCTGGTTCAGCGCGCTATAAACGCCCTCGATTAGCGCCGGCAGGTCGGTTGCCGGCAGGGCGTTGTTCGAGACATGAGCTGCGACGATATCCACGGTGAGTGTGACAAGAAGATCTTGGGCCAATCTGGTCTCCCTTTCTCGGGAATGGTCGTCAGCGCTGCAGACCGCTGATCGCCGTCTTCATATTGCGGATCGCGATGCCTGCAAGCAGGATCACTCGGAGGCGGCACTGGAAGCGGCGCCAACTACCTGTCTGGCGCGGACCAGCCAACTGACTCACCCCAACATGCTAGCTTGAGTCCCGAGGGCGGAGAGCCCCGCTTTTCTGACAACAAATCGCCACTCAGGTTGCTGACGTCGACAGATATACGTTCAGCTCGAACAACGTATTGCGTCTTCCATTTTGTCTGTAAGGAAGCTTCATGCAGCTTGGTGCAACCCGCTCCACAGTCGGATATTTGCGACCGCTCTGCGTAGCGGCGATCATTGCTGTAACCTGCGCCGGTTTGTCCCGCGTTGATGCGCAGGTTCCACCGCCGCCGCCGCTGCCAGGACAGTCCGATCTAGGCACCAAGCTTGCGGCCGCCCTCTCGAACAAAGACGTCGCTGCATATTCCGCTTTGCTGGCCGACGACGTTCACGTGTACGAGGATGGACAGTTGATCGCGTCCGACAAGCAGCAGTGGATCGCGAAAATTGGAAAAACGCTGTCGGCGCCAGGCGTCCAGCTCAAATTTGTAACTGGCTACTCTTCTACCGGACGCCTTTTGTTTATCGAGTATTTTAATTCTCTTGCGAGCTGGGGGAGAACGCCTCCTCCGGATTGCTGCTGGTCCTATGATGCCGTTGCTTATGACTTGGCTGCGGGGAAAGTGGCTAAGATTCAGCGATTGCGCGGTGGCGATTCCAGGCTCGACGATGAAGGCAATCCTATCAGCCGTTGAGCCTGACCACATGCATGAGGTCAGTGGCCGTCGATTGCCCGCAGGATTACGGCCGACACCTTGCCGACATCGTCATTCAGGAAGTGGCCGCCGGGCAGCGCGATCCGTGTCACGTTGCGCGCGCTCGCGCTCCAAACGGGGCATAGGCTTTCCGGCTCGGTCTCGCCCTGGATACAGAGAGCGGGCGCCCAATCGAAGCGCCGGGCGGTGGGAAGAGCCGGACCGTCATTGCCGAAGTTGAAGACGCCGCCCGGCGTCGCCCGGAACGACAGCGTGTCCTGCGGAACGATGAGGGCCGCAAGCACGATACGCTGCCGATCGGCGGGGAGCAGGTCAGCCAAACCCGTCAGGAGGACATCGGCGCCGAAGGACTGCCCGATCACCACAAGGCGGCGGGTGCCTGGCTCGGCGAGGGCGCGGCCGATTGCCTGGCGCACGAGCGCCCGCGTCTCCTGCGGCGAGCGGCGACGGGCAAAGGCGCTGAGCGAATTGACGCCCAGGACCGGGATCCCGGCTGCGGCGATGTGCCTCGCGATCCTGGGCCCCATGCCGGTGTTGAACCCCAGGTCACCGGAAAAAAACAGGGCGACCGTGCCGTCTTGCCTTGCGGACGAGGCGCTCGCCGGCACCCGGCTGTAGATCGGCCCGGCCGGATAGCCCAGAAAATGGCAATATCCCGCGCCCGCGGCGATGACGAGCAGCGCGACCAGCAGCGCGGCGCGGACCCATCGCCGTGCAGGAGACCGGCCGCTCATTTGCCGCCGATCAGCGCCTGGAGGTCGAACAGCGCCCTGGCGAGCGCCGGGCCTTGCGGTCCCGCGATGAAGCGCGGCTCCCAGACAGGCGAGAATTTCTCCTTGTAGCTGCGCAGGCCCTCGAAGCCGTAGAGCGCTTGGCCGTGATGGTAGAGAAGCGCGCCGAGCCGCGCCCAGAGCGGCGCCAGGCGGCGCGCCTCCAGGCCGGACAAGGGGGCGAGGCCGAGGGTGAACCAGCGATAGCCCTGCCCATGGCCCCATTGCATCAGCCGCACGAACAGATAGTCCATCGTGCCATAGGGCATGTCGGCATCGTGGCGCATCAGGTCGATCGACAGCTCGGAGCGATCCTGCGTCGCCCAGATATTGGCGAAGGCGACAATCTTCTCCTCGCGCAGGACGACCGCGCAGTCGAAGCGGGCGAGATAGGCGGGTCGAAGCGGCCAACGCTGAACCCCTTTTCCCGGTGGCCCTTCTCGCGCAGCCAGCTTTCGGAAATCTCCTGCAGCCGCGGCAGATGCGCGGCAAGCTCGTCTCGCGCGATGATCGCGAAGCGCGCGCCTTCCTTCTCCGCGCGGCGCACCGCATAGCGCAGCGGCTTGGCCGACGGCGTGTCGAGCGTGAAGGCGGCAAGATCGACCCGCGCTTCTTCGCCATATTTGACGATCTGCAAGCCCAGGTCGATCGCCACGGGCAAGGCCTGCAGGCTGATCTGGTAGAGTAGCAAGCGGCCCTGCGCCGCGTCCGCCCCTTCGCGCAGCTGCCAGAGGAGTTCGCTCCATTCGGCGGGATCCCCGACCGGATCGCCCATCACGATCCAGCTTGCCCCGCGCACCTGGTACATGACAAAGGCGCGGCCCGAAGGCGAGCACAGGAACCGCTTGTCGCCCGTATAGGCGAGATTGGCATCGGTGCGGTGCGTGAGCGCCATCGCTTCGCCCTGCGGCGGCTCCAGGCTGACGAGCCCCGGACCCGCCACGGGGGCCGGGCGCAGCAGCCGCCAGACTGCGAGGGCGGCCAGCGCGAGGCCCACGCCGAGGCTGGCGCGCAGGAAGCGCGAGGCGTCGCCATGCTCCGAAAAGCGCCAGAAGAGATCGGTGCTGTAGGGCACGCGCTTATAGGCGAAGAAGCCGACCCAGATCGGCAGGCCGATCATCAGCGCCACGCTCGCGAGCCAGCTCGGCGTCAGCACTTCCTGCGTCAGCCGCGTCCGGCGGTAGAAGGCGCCCCGCGTCCAGCGCAGGACGCCCGCGAGCAGCAGCATGAGGATCGCCTCCTCATAGTCGAGGCCCTTGGCGAGCGAGACCAGCGCGCCGATGAGCAGCAGCAGGCCTGTCAGCCAGGCCGCCCCATCGAGGCGACGATAAAGGCCCGCCGACACCAGGAGCAGCGCGGCGCCGACGACGCTGCCGGCGAGATGCGATATTTCCACCAGCGGCAAGGGCAGGATCGCTGCCAGCGCCGCCATGCGATCATGCTCGGCGGGCAGCGCGCCCGAGACCAGCAGGACCATGCCGCCCAGGAAGACAAGGGCCGCGACCAGCGTCGGCGCTATGCCCGAGGCGATCGTCTGGGCGCCGTGCAACGTCGCAGCCATCGGCCGCCGCCAGCGCGCGCCTTCCTGCACGGCGATGATGACCCCTGCGATCAGCAGGGGCAGGATATAGTAGACCAGCCGGTAGCCGAGCAGCGCGGCGATGAGCTCCGGGCGCGGCGTTGCCGGCAGGGCTGCCACGATGACCGCTTCGAAAACGCCGAGGCCGCCCGGCACGTGGGTTACGAGTACCGCAATGATCGCCAATATGTAGCCGATGAAGAAGACCGGCCAGTCGGCAAGACTAGCGCCCGGGACCAGCACCAGCAGGGCCGCGCTCGCGGCCATGAGATCGACCGTGGCGACGCCAAGCTGGGCGAGCGCCGTCCGGTAGCCCGGGATCCGCAAATCCCATTTCCAGATCCGGACAGTCCGGCCCGAGGGTCCTGACCAGGCAAGCGCACCGATGATGAGGGCAAGGAGCGCGAGGCCACTTGCTCGCCAGACCCAGGGCGAGGGCGCGAAGCCGGCAAAGCCAAGGCCGCCGGGAAAGAGCGCCAGCATCGCCCCGGCAAGGGTGAAGACGCCGCCCCAGAAGGTCAGCCCGGCGATCGCGACCACGCGGCCCACATCGCCCGCGCCCAGGCCGTGCGCGCTATAGATCCGGTAGCGGGCCGAGCCGCCGGTGAAGAGCGCCAGACCCAGATTATGGCTGAGCGTATAGCTTGTGAACGAGGCCAGCGCCGCGACGCGATAGGGCAGGGGACGATCGATCGCGCGCAGCGCCAGCACGTCGTAGAGCGTCAACGCCAGATAGCTGATTGCGGTAAGTCCCGCCGCCGCGAGCAGATGAAGGACGCCCACTTGCGCCCAAGCTGCCCGGATGTCGTGCATGTGCACTTCGCGCAGGAGGTGCGACAGTGCGAAGAAGCCCATCGCCGCAAGGAGGAGAACCACCGCCACCGGGACGCCGCTCTTGAGCCGGTCCATTTGCGCTTTTCCGATCACCCGCACCCCTCTCGAAGACGGGACCACCTTATGGAGACGGCGCGGCGCCGAACAGCGAAATTGGAGCGGCGTTTACGGGTGCCGCCGCCGGCATCCCGCTGGCGACGAAGACGACCCGGGAAATCCCGGCCCGGAAAAGGGGAGGGGGATCGGAACTGTGATGCTGCCGAAGGGGCAGCTGTCACAGGAGCATACCTCATGTCCGATCTCTTCGCCGCCGCCGGCGCATCCGACCGCCTTGCCGCCCAGGCCCTGCTTCCCCTGCTGCGCAGGGGGGGCCCCATCACCCGCCGCCAGCTCAACGAAGCGATGACGAGCGCCTTTGGCGGCAGCGACGCCGACGGCCGCTGGACGCAGCGCGACAGCTTCGAACTCCTGGAGCATGCGACCGTCCTCTATCTGCGCGAGAGGCCCTATACCCTCGAGAGCTTCGCCGACGTGACGCAGGCCCATGCGCTCGTCCAGCGCCTGCCGACCCAAACCGTGCGCAGCGAAGCGCAGATCGCCTGGCAGCAATTCTCGACGCCCGCCGATATCGCGGCGCTCGCGGTGCTGCTCGCCGACGTCGGGCCGCAGGACGTGGTGCTCGAGCCCAGCGCGGGCAATGGCCTTCTCGTTGCGCAGCTCGGAGATCATCGGTCGCTGCAACTCAACGAACTCGATCCCACGCGGCGATCGCGGCTGGCGGCCCTGTTCCCCGACGCCCTCATCACCGGGCATGACGGTGCCGCGATCGGGTCGCTCATGGCCCACCAGGAACGGCCGAGCGTCATCCTGATGAACCCGCCCTTCTCGCGCTCGCTGGGCCGCGGCGCTGACGACCGGGCCGCTGTGCGGCACCTCCAGGCGGCGCTGCGCCACCTTGCACCGGGTGGACGCCTGGTGGCGATCATGCCCGACTGGTTTGGCCCCAATGCGCGCATGCGCGACCATTTCGAAACCGTGCTGCGCGAGGCGAGCGTGCGGACATCGCTGCGGCTCGAAAAATGCTACACCAAGCATGGCACGAGCATCGCCGTGCGGCTCTTCGTCATCGACAAGGTCGCGGGAAACGCGCCGCCCGCCGTCATCCAGCGCGCATCGGTCGAAGAACTGGCCGCGGTCCTCACCGTGCCGCCGCGTGCCGCGCCGCCCGTCGTGGCAGCGCCCGTCCGCGCGGCGCCGGTGTCCGGCAAAGGCATCTCGCTCTTCCGCGCGGTCAAGAGCGCTCCGGTCAAGCCGCGCGCCTATTTCGCACCGGCGCGCAACGACGTTCTCCCGGTCGATTATGAACGCCTCGAAGCCCCGGCACCGCTGCTGGAGCAGACCGGCGTCTATCTGCCCTATCGGCCGAGCCGCATCGTATTCGACAAAGCAGGCGACCACCCAACCGCACTCGTGGAATCCGTCGCGATGGGATCGATCGCCGCGCCCATCCCGCACTATGTGCCCCGCTTGCCCGAGCGCACCGTGTCGGAACGCCTGCTCTCGGCCTCCCAGCTCGAAACCGTCGTCTATGCCGGCCATGCCTGGTCGCAGACGCTCCCGGGGCGCTTCAAGCCGGACAAGGAGGGCGTCGGGCTCGTCCTTGCCGAAGACGGCCGGACCTATCGCAAGGGCTTCTTCCTGGGCGACGGCACCGGGGCCGGCAAGGGCCGACAGGTAGCCGCCTGCATCCTCGACAACTGGCTGCAGGGGCGGCGGCGCAACATCTGGGTCACCAAGAACGAGCCGCTGCTCGAAGATGCGCGGCGCGACTGGACCGCGCTCGGCGGCGTCTCGGCCGATGTGCAACCGGTCGGCAACTGGAAGATCGACGAGCCCATCACCCTCGAGCAAGGCGTCCTGTTCGTCACCTATCCGACCCTGCGCTCAGCGCGCGGCGATCATAGCCGGCTCAAGCAGATCCTCGACTGGGCGGGCGAGGATTTCGAGGGCGTCATTTTCTTTGACGAAGCGCACGAGATGGGCGGCGTCGCTGGCGGGGAGGGGGCCCTTGGCGCAAAGGCCGGCTCGCAGCAGGGCATCTGCGGCGTGCTCCTCCAGAACCATCTGCCCGGCGCGCGCGTCGGCTACGCTTCGGCCACCGGCGCCTCGGACATCAACAATCTCGCCTATGCGGTCCGGCTCGGGCTCTGGGGCCCGGAAACCTCCTTCCCCGATCGCGAGCAGTTCATCTCCTCGATCCGGCAAGGCGGCATCGCCGCGATGGAGCTGGTCGCCCGCGATCTCAAGGCCAGCGGCCTCTATCTCGCCCGCGCCCTGAGCTTTGCCGGGGTCGAATATGACATATTGAAGCACGAGCTGACCCCGGCGCAGATCGAGATCTACGACATTTATGCCGATGCCTGGGCGATCATCCATCGCAACATGGAGGCCGCCCTCGAGCTGACCGGCGTCGTCGACGGCCTCGAAGGCAATACGCTCAACAGCGGCGCCAAGGCCTCGGCGCGCTCGCGCTTCGAGTCGACCAAGCAGCGCTTCTTCGGACAGGTGCTCCTGTCGATGAAACTGCCGACCGTGATCGCGGCGGCCGAGCAGCATCTCGCCGAAGGCAAGTCGGTGGTCATGCAGCTTGTCACCACAGCCGAGTCCATCCTCGACCGCCGCCTGGGCCAGCTCGCGCCGGATGAGCGCGCCGAACTCGATATCGACCTGAGCCCGCGCGAATACGTCATCGACTATCTCGAACGCGCCTTTCCGACCCGGCAAATGCGTGTCTTCACCGACGACACCGGGGCCGAGCGATCGGTGCCGATGGACGACGAGAACGGCAATCCGGTCTATAATCCGCAAGCGCTCGCGGCGCGCGCCAATCTCATCGAGCAGCTTTGCGCGCTGCCGCCGATCACCTCCGCGCTCGACGGGCTTCTCAATCATTTCGGCCATGACTATGTCGCCGAGATCACGGGACGCACCAAGCGGCTGATCCAGGCGAGCGACGGGCGCCAGAAGCTCGAGACCCGCTCGACCCGAACCAGCCAGGCCGAGGCCGCCGCCTTCATGGGCGGCCTCAAGCGCATCCTCATCTTCAGCGACGCGGGCGGGACTGGCCGCTCCTATCATGCGAGCCTCGATGCGGTGAACCAGGAGCAGCGGGCCCATCTCCTGCTCGAACCCGGCTGGCGGGCCGACCGGGCGATCCAGGGTCTGGGGCGCACCCATCGCACGCATCAGGCCTGCACGCCCCTGTTCCGGCCGGTAACCACCGACTGCAAGGGCGAGCTGCGCTTCACCAGCACCATCGCCCGGCGCCTCGATACGCTGGGCGCGCTGACCCGGGGGCAACGCCAGACCGGAGGACAGAATCTCTTCGACCCCGCCGACAATCTGGAAAGCAGCTACGCCTGCGCGGCGCTGACGAGCTGGTTCCACCTCCTGCACCTGGGCAAGCTCAAGAGCACCACGCTCGCCGAGTTCGAGGAGCGCACCGGCCTCGAGCTCACCGACAAGGACGGCGTGCTGAAAGACGAGCTGCCGCCGATCCAGCGCTGGCTCAACCGGTTGCTTGCGCTCCCGATCGGGCTGCAGAACCGGATCTTCGAGGAGTTTCTCGCCCTCGTCGAAACCCGGGTACAGGCCGCGCGCGAAGCGGGTCGGCTCGACGTCGGCGTGGAAACCATGCTCGTCGATACCGCGACGATCATCGACGACACGATCCTGCGCACCGATCCGGTCAGCGGCGCGACCTCCCACCTCCTCACTATCGAGGTAGCGCGCCGCAAGACGCCGGTCTCGCTCGAGCGCATCCTGCGCATCGCCGAAAGTCATCCACGCCACGCCTTCCTGCGCAACGCCAAGTCCGGCCTGGTCGCACTGCAGGTGAAGGCCCGCGCCCATATGGAAGAGAAGGACGGCACGCCCATCCCCCGCATCGAACTCATGCGCCCGACCCGCAACGACTATATGCGCCTTGCCGATCTCGCCGAAACCGCCTGGTCACCGATCGACGAGGAAGCTTTCCGCGCGCTCTGGGCCGCCGAGGCCGAAGCGGCGGCGGCGCAGGTCGATACCGAGACCATCCGGCTCGCGACCGGGCTCCTGCTGCCGATCTGGTCAGCGCTTCCGAGCGACCATCTCGTCGTCAACCGCATCGCCGACCAGAGCGGCCAGTCCTGGCTCGGCCGCATCGTCTTCGATGATCATGTTGTGCAGCTCTACACCAAACTCGGCCTCGATCGCGCCGAGAACCTGCCGCCCGGCGATATCGTCAAGTCCGCGCTCGGCGGACGCAGCGTCGAACTGACGCAGCCGTTCCCGATGGCGATCAAGCGCGCCGTGGTGAACGGTCTGCCCCGCATCGAACTGGTGGGCGCGCCGCCCGCGCAACTTGCCTATCTCAAATCGCTTGGCTGCTTCACCGAGATCATCAGCTACCGCACGCGCGTGTTCGTGCCCGTGGAGGGTGCTGCCGATATCCTCAGCCGGCTGCTCAGGCCAGAGGCCCGAGCGGCATAGCGACGATCAGGCTCGCGGCATCGGGCTCGATTTCCAACCCCGCCAGGGGCTGGGTCAGCAGCATGGCCGCGAGCGCCGCCTGGGTCGTCGCCGCGCCAGCCTTGTCACCCGCCTGTTCGAGCAATTGAACTGCCTTGCGGATCAGGCCGACCGCAAGCGCCCTCTTGTCATGTACCGCGTCCATCGCATCCACTCGTGCTGGTGCCATGGGCCTAGGATAGCATAAGCCCCGCCGCCCGCTACCGGGTGATGTGGCTGGCCGTCCGATCAAAGCGTCGCGAGTGGCCCTTTCTCGATAAAATCCGGCCATGTGCTGCCATAGTCGCGCAGCAGCGCGGACGAGCAGATCACCGTCATGGCGCTTCCCGCCTGCTGGCGCTTGAGGCGGGTGAGACCTGCATAGACCAGTGCGAGCGACCGCTCGCCCGCATTCTCGTCCACATAGATCACCAGGAGCGGCGATTCCCAGCCCTTGAAGCTGTGCAGGGTCGTGGCCTTCACGCGAGCGTCGCCCATGTAGAAGGCCATCTTTTCGCGCCGGCGCTCCTGCATGTCGGGCGCGAAGGTGGCAACGCTGGCAATGTCGCGGTCCGCGAGCGCAGAGACGACCATCGCGCCTACCGAGGCGTCGGCGGCAAGGAAGGTGATATCGGCATTGGCTAGGGCCTTCCCCGTCCGCCGCATCATTCCGACGATCTCTGTGACGCAGGTCTCGATTCTGTGCTGCGACGTGCACTGCACCCAGCGCAGGGACACCGGGAACAGATCGAGCGATGCTTGTGGCGGACTGGGCAGCTCAACGCCCTCTTCCGGCAAAAAGCTGGTCACGAAGCTCTGGATCAGCGGCAGGGTGGCGGGCGGCAGGCGATAGCTGACGTCGAGCTGCGCCCAGGCGCCACGAAACCCCGCACCCGCCATTGCCTCGTTGGTCCAGGCCTGGGCCGTCCCATAGACGTCCTGCGTGGCATCTGCCGCCAGGATCATCTCCCCGCCAGGCTTCAGAAACCGTCGCAGCGTATCCCACCAGAGTGGGCGATAGTCCTGCCCTTCATCGACTAGGATCGCGTCGTAGCGCGGGCTGTCCTCCTCGGCCGCGGCCGAAGCGACAAGGCTGGGAAGGGCAGCTTCCATCACCGATGCGCCGTCTCCGCTCTTCCACAGCTCGTCATAGGCCTCGCTCCACCCCACCTCCATGCAGACCTGCTTGCACCAGCTGTGGAAGTTGACGAACACGACATTGCGATGGCCCCCGCGCACCTTGAGCGCGCGCACGACGAGATCGCGCAGATAGTGCCAGAGGGTGATGTTGAAGGTCGCGACCAGCACCGACTTTCCCTCGTCGGCAAGGCGCGCGGCCCGCGCTGCGAGGACGAGCGACTTGCCCGACCCGGCGGGCCCCTTGATCCGGCGATAGCCGCTCTCGGTTCGGGTCTCGGCTAGCTGCCGCTGGTTTGCGTCCATCTCCAGCGGTCGGCGCTGCGTGACCGAGAAATCAGGTTCCACCAGCCATCCACGCAGATCGGCCGCGATGTCCTCGCGCATGAGCATCGAGTGCTGGCGCTGCGATTCCGGCATGATCAAATCCATCCGGCCGGCGGCGAGCTCCACCCGACCGCTGACCGGTTGATAGCGCGCCAGAGGATCGTTCTCATCGCGCGTCAGGAAGCCGGCGAAGAGGTCGCGCACGCGCCGGCTGTCGGCGAAGGGGAAAATCACGCCCGCCGTCACCGCGGCAAAGCCAGCATTCTGCTTCAGGCGAGGGCAGTAGAGCTTGTAGACCGCATCTCGGTAATGATTGACCTTGGTGACGGGGTTCTGCGCCGCAAGCGAAAAGCTCTTTCCGTCCTTGCGCCCGTGCAGGTCCCGGCCGCCGGCGGGCACGAAATAGTGCATCGCATCGAGGTTCCAGTCCTTTACCTCGAAGACGGCGATTCCCACCCAGGGGTTCAGTAAAACGAAGTCGGGGCGCAGGCCGTTGAGATGCGGCTGGCAATAAATCTCCCATTCCGGGTCGAGATGCGCGTCGAAAAACTCGAGGACTACGCGCTCGCCGGGCGTTAGGGGCTGGCGCAGTCGGTCGAGATCCTCCCGTGGAGGAGAAATGATCCGGTTTCTTCTCAACGCGATGCCCTGCCAATTCCCGCAATCCTCCTAGGGAAGAGGTGCAGGGTTTCCAATCCCTCGAGGCCCGGCGAATGCCCTAATCGCTGCTGAGCGGAATACCCGCGATGAGCGCGGCGCTCTGCGGATCGAGCTCTTCGCCGGGCTGGAGGGGCCGGGCCGCGAGCGCCACATCGAGCGCATGCTGCAGCCGCGCCGCCGTATCCCAGTCTTCGGCCTTTTCCAGAAACATCATCGCCTGCCGCATGAGGCCTATCGCGATGCCCCGGCTGTTCGTGTCTGCCATGCCCATCATCCTCGAGCTCCCGGTTGAACCGTGGGAGAGGGGGCGATTGGCATGTCGTCCGAACTCCCGCGCACTGGACGCGGGAGCCGCCGGACCTCGCAACATGTGAACACACATGCGCCGCCACCTTTAACCCGAAGGTCTGGACATGCGCGACGGCAGCCCGGAAACCGATGGTTTTCGAGTTGCTTGTGTTCACGGACTTGCGAGGTCCGGCGCTGCCCTTTGCGCAGCGCATCCCCGCCCTAACAGAGGGGCCGTGACCGGCCAACCGGTTCCTTTTCCTGACCAGGTTCGCAGCGCCGTTGGCAGGTGTCGCGCCCCGTTCCGCGTGCCTTGGCGATCGCTGTCGCACCATAGGCCGCTGCCCCCGGTCGGACGGCCGAGGCGGCCGAAACGGCCAGCGGCGGGGCCGCTGCAAAGAGAAGGGGGGTCGGAAGGGTGTCCCGGGATGGTCCGGGCATCAAGGAGACTTCCAGTGATCGACAGCGTCAAACTCAACAAGCTCCGCCTCTCGCCGATCAATGTGCGCAAGGTTTCGGAAGACCGGCTGCGTCTCGATGAACTCACCCCCGACGTCGAGGCCCGCGGCATCCTGCAGAACATGCTGGTGACCCCGGCCAAGCCCAAGGGTACGTTCGAAGTGCTCGACGGGGGACGGCGCTGGCGCGCGCTGATGCGCCTGGTCGAGGCGGGCACGATCGTCGCGGCCGACTATGACGTGCCGGTGCGCGTCATCACGGGCGATATCGCGCATCTGAGCGAAACGTCCTTCGCCGCCACCTATCACCAGCTGCCGCTCACCCCGGCCGAAGAATGCCGCGCCTATGAGCATTTCATCGGCAAGGGCGCCGACATAGACGGGGTCGCCAAACGCTTCGGCAAGACCCGCCGCTTCGTCGAAGGCCGCCTGCGCCTGGCCTCACTGGCCGAGCCGATCTTCGACGCGCTGGCCTCGGGCGCGATTACGCTCGACATTGCCAAGGCCTATGCCTCGACGGAAAGCCACGACAAGCAGCTCGATGTCTGGAGCACCTACGGCCAGAACAGCTACGTCAACGCCGATTCCATCCGCCGCGTCATCGCCAACGACGCCCTTAAATCCAACGAACCGATCGCGCTCCTGATCGGCGAGGACCGCTATGCGGCCGCCGGCGGCCGGGTCGATCGCGACCTCTTCAGCGAGGGCGGCGACCGCTGGATCGATCCCGAAATTGCCAAGGGCGTCGCTGCCGAGATGATGGAAGCCGAGGCCAAGCGCATCGGCGAGGAATCCGGGCTCGCCTGGATCCGGCCGATCGCGAGCAGCTATGCCTATAACCACGCGCAGGATCTCTACCGCGTCATGCTCGATCCGCCCGAACTGACCGACGAGCAGGCCGCGCGCCTGGAAGCGATCGAGGCACGGCGCAGCGAGCTCGAAGAGCTGATGCAGGACGAGGCGCTCGACGAGGATCAGTTCAAGGCACTCGACAGCGAGGACGACGCGCTGATGGCCGAGGCCGAAGCCATCGAGAACCGGCTGCCGGTGCTGCCCGACGAGCTCAAGCCGCATGTCGGCGCGTTCCTCCTGCTGACCCCGCAGGGCGAAATGCGCCTCGACACGCAGTTCTTCAGCGAACAGCCCATCCAGCGCATCGATGACGAGGCGCAGGGCGAGGGCGAGGAGG
Organism: Rhizorhabdus wittichii RW1; assembly: GCA_000016765.1. NCBI lineage: Bacteria > Pseudomonadati > Pseudomonadota > Alphaproteobacteria > Sphingomonadales > Rhizorhabdaceae > Rhizorhabdus > Rhizorhabdus wittichii. The sequence continues at coordinate 151,975 of CP000700.1, read as the reverse complement.
ACGACGGCGAGGGCGGCGAAGAGGGCGAGCGCCTGGCAGGCGGTTTCCGCATCGGCGGGGCCGACAAGGAGGCGCCCAGCCTGCCCGAGGAAGCCGTGGGTCCGGGCGGCAAGCCGCTCAGCGCCCGGCTCTACGACGAACTCGCCATGCAGCGCCGCGACATTCTGGCAGCCTCGCTCCTCGCCGAACCCGCGCTCGCGCTCGACTATGCCCTGTTCACGATGATCGACGCGCGCAGCCAGTCCACGCGTCATACCGGCTATCACAGCGTCCACTATGGCTCGACGCTGCGGGCCGGAGCACCGCAAGACCCGATCTCGGGTGACATGCCGGTGACCCGGGCGCGGCAGTATCTCGCCGAGGCCCATGACGGGCTCGACGCGGCCTGGACGGAACCGGCCGATATCGTGGAGCGGTTCGAGGCCTTCCGCGCGCTCGGTGACGACGCCAAGGCAGCCTGGCTCGCCTATATCGTCGCCGTCTCGCTCGAGGCCAAGGGCGGTTTCAAGGCGGAACAGATCCCGCTGCAGAACCGCCTCGCCTCGATCCTCGAGATCGATGTCGCCGCCTGGTGGCGACCCACCGCGGAGAATTTCTTCGACCGGGTCAACAAGGGCACTATCCTCACCCTGCTCAACGATGTCGGCGGGGGCTCGCTGACCGCGCGCCATGCCACGCTGAAGAAGGGCGAGATCGCCGCAAGCTGCGAGAAGCTCTTTGCCGGGGAGTCGATCGTCGAGCCGGACGTCAAGGAGGCGGCGCTCGCCTGGGTCCCCAATGCCATGCGCTTCCTGGATCGCGTGCCGGAACAGGCCGAGGAGCCCTTCGATGCGCTTGGCGACCTGGACGTGGCCGAAAGCGACGGGGCTGATGACAGCGAGACCGACGACGGGGACGCGGTGACCGCCGCGCCGACGGCTTCCGCGCCGGCCGAGGCCGACGAAGACGAACTCGCCGCCGCCGAGGCCTGAGCCTCAAATCCTGTCCGCAAGCGACCACCGGCGTGTCCGCGCGCCGGTGGTCGTCTCGTCTGTGAGGAGTTTTCCATCATGTCCAAGCCTGCACGAACCGGCCGGGATGCCGCGGCCGAAATCAGCGCCATCATCATCGATCGCCTTGAAAAGGGCGTACCGCCCTGGACCCGGCCCTGGCGCACGAGTGGCAGCGGCGGCCGGCCGCTCCGGCACTGCGGCACGCCCTATACGGGGATCAACAATCTCCTGCTTTGGGCGCTCGGCGACATGCACGGCTACCGGTCGCGCTACTGGATGACCTATCGGCAGGCGAGCGAGCTCGGCGCGCAGGTCCGCCGCGGCGAGCAGGGCGCCCTGTCGGTCTATTATTCCTCGTTCAAGAAGACCGAGACAGACGCCGCGAGCGGTGAGGCCGTGGAACGCAGCATCCGCTTCCTGCGCCATTACATCGTCTTCAACGCCGACCAGATCGACGGCCTGCCCGGCTATTACTACCCGCCCGAGGTGCCGGCGACGCCGCTGTCCCCCTCTCTGCGGCAAGCGGCGATCGACAGCTTCTTCGCGGCGATCCCCGCCGATGTCCGTCATGGCGGTAACGGCGCCTTCTACTCGCCCACCTTCGACTATATCCAGATGCCCAAGCGCTCGAGCTTCATCTCGATGGACCATTATGCGAGCGTCAGGGTCCATGAAACGGGGCACTGGACCGGCCATGGCGACCGGCTCGCGCGCACCTTCGGCAAGCGCTTCGGCGACAAGGCCTACGCATTCGAGGAACTTGTCGCCGAGATCACCGCCGGGCTGGTCTGCGCCGAGCTTGGCCTCCCCAACGAGCTACACGACAGCCACGCGAGCTATGTCGGCCACTGGCTCGGGATCCTCAAGGCCGACAAGACCGCCATCATCCACGCCGCGTCCAAGGCCGAACAGGCCTTCGTCTATCTGACGGCGTTCGGCGAGGTCGGGCAAGCGGGCAGCGCCGCGGCGTCCGAACTTGCCGCGGCTGCGTGAGGCGGCCGCCATGACCCTTGAAACCAAGATCCTGGCCTGCCTGTCGACGGCCCATCTCTCAGCCGAGGTCGCGGCGGAACTCGACGCCATCCTCGCCTATCCGCCGCCGCTCGCGGCCCGCCTCAACCCTGCGCTGTGGCAGGCGCATATCCTCATGGACCGCTGGCTGGATTATGGCTGGTTCATCTGGGTCGCGTCGCCAGCCCGCGCGCATATGCCCGGCTCGCTCAAGGCCTGCCTCGACCTCGCCGAAGCGTCCGGCGCCGCCTGGCTGCAGTTCGACCGCGACTGCGCGCCGATCGCCGAACTGCCGGTCTACGACTGGTAATCCCCTCTCATCCAAGGAGAACCCTCATGGGTTGGCTCACCATGTCCCGCCATTCGATGGGCGGGCACGCAACCGCGAAAGCCTATCTCGACGACCAGTTCACCTATGAGCGCGACCATCCCGAAGGCGGCACGCGCGGCCTCAAGGTGCTCGCCTCGTCCTGCCCTGCAAACCGCGTCTATTATGCGGCCGCGCAAGTGACGCGCGACGGCATCGGCGGCGAGGTCTTCGCCATCGTCTGCCTCGTCCTGTGGAATCCGCGCAGCGCGAACGGCGAAAATTTTGGCTACAAGGACATGACGGAAAATATGGGCCCCTGCGAGGCTGCCTGTCCCGCCGCGATCCTCGATCTTCTGACACCGACCACCAACGCGCATGCGCTCGACTGGCGGCGTCGCTGCCGCGAGGCGCTCGCCCGCCGTTCCCGAAAGATCGAGACCGGCGCGCGCATCAAGCTGCCCGCGCCGGTCCGGTTTTCCGACGGGCATGTGGGCGAGGAATTCATCGTCGACCGGATCGGCCGCCGGGTCATCCTGCGCGATCCCGAGACGCGCATGCCCTACCGGATCAGCCGCTTCATGGACCAGGCCTGGACGATCGTCCCGGAGACCAAGGTCCACAAGACCCTCTTCGCCTGAGCGCTCTTGCCTCCCGTCCCTCCTGCGAAGACAAGGATCTGATCATGTTTCCTTTTCCCTTTCCCCGGTCCGCCAAGCGCGATCTCCTGTGCAGCCGGCAAAATGCCGAACGCGTCGCTGCACGTCTGTTCGCCGCCGGCGGCGGGCCAATCAGCGTCGTGCGCACCGGCGATCTTCTCCAGCCCTACCGGGTGGCCCTGGTCCCGGCCCGCTATGAGCAGGTCGAGACGGTCATGGTATCATGATGGCGCGCAAGGTCATGCTCGCTGGCCTTTGTGCAGCCCTGCTTATGGGTTCCAGCCCGCCGGGCGCCCAGAGCTTCCATGCCCGCGGCCGCGCGCTCGACGGCGATACAATCGCCGTCGATATCCGCCTGCTCGGGATCGATGCCTTCGAGACAAGGCAGATGTGCGAGCGCCGGAACGGCTGCTGGCCATGCGGCAAGGCCGCGCAGGATCTCGCAGCGCGGGCTCTGCGCGATGCCGAGCCGGTCATCACGCTGACGCCCTCGTCGACCTATGGCCGTCCCGTCGCCACCGTGACCGTTCGCGGCTCCGATCTTGGCGAGACGCTGCTCCGCGCCGGGCTTGCAATCCCGCAATCGCAGTATCTTCGCCGCGATCCCGCCCGCCGCGCGCGCTATGAAGCGGCTTTCGCCGACGCCCAAGGCCGCAGGGCAGGGGCCTTTGACGGCACCTGGCTGCCCCCCGCACGCTGGCGCAAAGGCGAACGCCTCGCCTGCGAGCGCCGATAATCCCTTTTCCGCAAGACCTCGGCGCTTGAAGCGCGTGGACACCCCCGACAGCACCGGGTCGAGCCGATGTCGTCCGCGGGCATTGCTGATGAGGCTGGTCTCCAAGGACATGTCGCATGATGACGTCCTCGTCCCAATCGCGCGCGATCATGCTGATGGTCGGGCTGCCGCATCTTCGCTCCGGCCCGTTGCTCGCCCGCGCGCGCAATCTTGCCCTGCCGGTCCTCGTCTCGGCCAATGCCTTCTCCCGCTGGGTGGACGCCGGGCAGGGACGTGAATGGGCCGGCTGGAAACTCCAGGACCTGGAGAATGCGGCCAGTCTCCACAGTCTTTGCCTGGACAGCGCCGGGTTCAGCGCCATGGCCCACTATGGCGGCTATCCCTGGACCATCGACGCCTATGTCGCGCTCGCGTCCGCCTTTCCCTTTCGCTGGTGGGCAAGCCTCGACTATTGCGTGGAGCAGGAGGTTGCCCGCGACCGCGAGGAGGTCCTCGACCGGATCGCGCGCACCGTCCGGGCCAATATTGAATGCCATGCGCGCGCTGTCGATCGGAATATCGCCAGCACATTCCTGCCGGTCATCCAGGGCCGCCTGCCGCAAGATTACGAACGCTGCGCCACTGCGCTCGCGGGGCTTGTCGAGCGCCATCCCCTCATCGGTGTCGGATCGATGTGCCGACGACCCATCCATGGCGACGCCGGTCTTATTGCGGTGGTCGATCATCTCGATCGCGTCCTGCCGCCAGCGGTGCGGTTGCATCTCTTCGGCGTCAAGGGCGCGGCCATTCCCTTCCTCAAACCCTTCGCGCGCCGCGTCGCCTCGATCGACAGTCAGGCCTATGGCATCGCAGCGCGCAGCAAGGCGCGGGTGCATGGTTGTCGAAAGTCGGATGACCTCGTCGCCGACGAGATGGAGCGGTGGGTCGAGCAGCAGCGGGCGCGGCTACGCCAGCCTGCCCGCCCCCTGCCGATCGCGGCGCCTGCGACAGCGCCGCCGCTGCGGTTCGATCCCTGGGAAGAGGCGATCGCTAAGGCGCGGGAAGACCTGCGGGCGCTCATCGAAAGCGGCGACCTCGATCATGATGCGCTTGTGACCGGATGGGTCGAGCAATGGGCCGCAGACCTGCTGCACGCCGAGCCTTGAGGGCGATCACCAGGCACGGCGCCCCACGCGGCACGGCCCTGCAGTTCAGGATTTGACGACCGGCTCCGCCCACCAGGACGCACCCTGGACGAAATCGGCACGACTCTCCACCAGGGGACCATCGGGCTCCGCGGCGACATAAGGGTTGGTCAGCGGCAGGAATGTTCGCTTTTCACGGTGGATCTGGCCCGCGATCCGGCCGCGCCGCTCGAGCAAATCCTCCAACCAGGTGAGGTCGTCGAGCATCTCGACCACGCCGCGCCCCGCCAGGCAGAAATAGATCGTCCGCTGAAAGTCGTCGGCCTGCGGATTGGACAGGAGGCTTGCGAGCTTCCGTTTGCCTTGCGCCAGCCCCTCGTGGATCCACTGGGCCGCCTCGCGGATCTCCCGCACGGCGTAATAGGCGTCGAGCGCATCCATGCCGATGGCCGCATTGGCGATCATCCGGCGCGTCGGCCGATTGTCGGGATCGAGCGCGGCATCCCGTAGCGTGATGTCGAGATCGAACCGGTCGAGAAAAATGGACATGCCCATGGCGAAAACTCCCTTCGCGTGGGAACGTACCGTGAACATCTGGCGTGGTCAACAAGGTCGGCATCGACCTGGGTCAGGCCTCGTCCGCCTCATTGGCGAGTTCGCGATGGACGGCCCTGGCGAGATTGAGGTCGTAGCTGAGCGTGCTGCTGACCGGCAGGCTGCGCACGCCCAGGGCCTGGAGCGTATAATTGAGGTCGGGCGTCACCGCCGCGCCGGCCGCTTCGATCGGCAGGTCCCAGGGCCGAAGCGGCGAGACCGGCCACCGTACGCCCTCGGCCTCGCGCATCAGCGTATCGCCATGCAGGCAGAAGGCGGACGGTTCGCAGCGATAGTCCATGTCGATCCGGGCCGCGATCGTGCTGTCGCCCGCGTCGCGCGCGACGCATGCCCGGTGGCGCCCCTCGATGACCTGGTAGAGAGCGGGAAGCCCAGCCACCGTCAGGCGTCGTACCTTCACCGGCAGGCTGTCCCGCGCGTCCCGGCGGTCGCGCACGGCTCCGACCAGCCGGTCGAACTGGATCGGCTGGGCCAGCACGTAGCGCAGTTCGATTGTCGCAGCCTCGGGCGGCGCGACACTGCCACGCGAAATGGCGGTGGCGCAGACGGCCCGCGCGAAAAGATCGACCTGAAACGGTCCTATGACGCTGAAGATGCCGGTCGCATCCGGCCCGGCCATCTCGTTCGCGCGTTCACCAAGGTCAGGATGTCCCGGGATGCGCAGGTCCGACACACCGCCACGCAGGCATTCCATCATGTCGATGCCCATCGCCTGAGTCCTCTCCATTTCGGAGGAATTTTATACCTTGCCGAGGCGTCTGACTATCCGGCGGTTCTTTCTCGCGGCCGCACCGGAAAGGTCCGCAGTATGCAGGACCGGTTCGGCGCCAGGCGCCGGAAAAAGGGGAGGGGGGCCGGGAGGGCGAGCGACGTGGATCGCTCGGCCTCTCGGAGACTTTCCCATGAGCTACGATGTTGCGTTTCGCCACCAGCAGGCCCTCGACCCGAGCGCGCTCTCGAGTGTCACCACCACATTGCACGCGATCGGCGCCGCTATCACCGACTGCCGCAACGCCGGCAAGGATGCTGAGATCGACCCTGCGGTCATCCTCCTCATCCGTCACCTCTCGCAGGTGTGCGAAGCCCGGCCGCCCAGCACCCTCCTGCGCCGCGAATGCATGGATGCGATCGCTGAGATCCGGCGGCATCCCGTGCTCAAGACGCTCGCCTATCGCGGCGTTGCCTATGACGAGCCCGCCAAGCGCCTCTTTCACAGCGAGGGACGGATCGCGATGCGGCGGCTCGCCGAGGCCCTGGATCTGTCCGAGGGCAGCTTTGATGTCCGCTCCAACAAGGGCGGCGTCGCTGTCTCCGGCGAAATCACGCTCCACGGCGAGGACATCTGGGTCCAGCTCAGCCTGGGCCTCATGGGACCGGACCGCGAGATCCTCTACCGGCGCGTCCACGGCCGGAGCGACCATATCGGCGAGCGCAACCATTACGCCTCGATCCGCGACCTCATGGCCCCCGATCGCTTCGCCCGGAAGATCCGCCGGGATCTCAATCTGACGCCCACCACCCGCTCGGATGGCCGACTGTTCGCCTGACCCTCAGGCCGGCGGCGGGTCGACATGGCCCAGCCAACGCTCCAGCAAGCGCGCCATGGTGGCGCGATAGTCAGAGGGACTGTCGGGTTCGGCCGTCGCTTTCCATCCGCATTGGCACTGAACGGTGCGCACCGCGTCATGAGGCGGCGCTGCATAGACGATCATATGCGCCCCGAGCGGCATCTCTCGTTTCCCCCGCAGTGCGATGCTGCGCGTGCGCGGGGCGGCTGTCCACATTTTTGTCAGTAGCGCCCGCCTGCGGGCAGCCCGCTGAAAGGAAACCTCATGCATTGCGTCCCCAATGACGCGGCACCTTGCCGCGTGCCCGACAGGATCGACCTCCATCCGCGGGCGCCCGTCATCCTCGCCTACGGCATCGGGGTCGATTCCACCGCGCTCCTCATCGAGCTGCATGCGCGCGGCGAAACGCCCGATCTCGTCCTCACCGCAGACCCGGGCGCCGAAAAGCCCGATACCTATGAATATCAGACGATGATGGCCGCCTGGATGGCGAGCAGGGGCATTCCCTACGAAGTCGTCGCTTACCGGCCCAAGCGCTTCAAGCACTATCCGCCCTATGCGACCATCCTTACCAACCTGCTGGCGAACGCGACGCTGCCGAGCATTAGCCTGGGCCGTCACAGCTGCTCGCTCAAATGGAAGGTCGCGCCCCAGGACGCCTTCCTCAAGCAATGGCCGCCGGCCAAGGCTGCCTGGGCGGCGGGCCGGAAGGTCGTGCGCCTGATCGGCTACGATGCCTCGCCCGCCGACGCGCGCCGCTACCGCCATGCCGCCGGGATCGACGACCCGCTGTTCGAGTGCCGCTATCCGCTTCGCGACTGGGGCTGGACGCGCGCACGCTGCGAGGCCCGGATTGCGCAAGCCGGCCTGCCGGTCCCGCCCAAGTCGTCCTGCTTCTTCTGCGGCGCCATCGAGCCCGACGAGGTCCGCGCCTTGCCGGCCTGGTGCCTGCGCCTCATCGTGCTCATCGAGGCACGCGCGGCCCCGCGTCTCCACACGGTCGAGGGGCTCTGGCGGCGCTCGACCCGAACCCGTCCAGGGCGGATCACCGACTTTATCCGCGCCGAGAAGCTGCTGCCCCAGGCCGAGATCAGCGAGATCCTGCGGACCGCTCCCACCGACCTGCTGCGCTTCCAGGACGCGGCCGCGCTCGTGCCGGTGAGTGAACGACCGACCATGGAGCAATGGCTCGCCGACTTCACCGCGGGGCAGGCCACCAGCCGTCTCTAGGGCAGCCGCGCAGCGCGGCGCGATCCCGGGACATGGGCACCGCCCGCCCACAGCATACCCACCGGTTATACCGGCTCTGACCACATGTTTATCCACCAAGGAGGTCAACCATGCGCCCCATCACGCCTGCCACCCCCGAGCAGGGCCAGGCCATCGCCAATGCCGTCGAGCGCCTGCGCGAAGCGCGCGCCCTTTTGCGCCAGGCCGGCGCACGTCAGGCGGCCGCCGCCGCCGGCAAGGCGATCAGCAGCGCCGAAGGCGCGGCCCGGCATGTCGCGCACCGGATCCGTCGCACGTCGATATGACGCCCGCGCGCTCTCGCGGGAGGCCTTGGCGGGGTCAAGCGCCATGCGACCAATGTCTAGGGTTTCGGGGCTGTGGCCATAACCAGGCTTTCGCCATCTTGCGGTACAAGTGTGCATGGATTCGCACACAACACCCGGGCTCTGGTCGCTCGACTTCGAAGCAGGACTTGCGGTCTGCGCCCAAGGCACACTTCGTTTCGAACGCCGCGCCGACACCGGCGTCACACTGGCGTTCGTGGGCGCTACGCCCCTTTCGATCGAGGCCCAGTGTTTGCTGGCCGGCCACGCCGTCGCCGCCATCGAACGCGCCTATCGCCTGCGGCGTCTCCCGAGCGCTGCCCGACAAGAGCAGCCGCCCTTTTCTCCGCGTCCTATTGCCCCGTGTCCCCGACCGCGCATCGCATCCCCAGATCGGCCAGCGCTTCCTTGAGCAGACCGCCGGTATAGGGTTTGGCGATGACGGCGATGCAGCGATCCTCGGCGAACCGCGCCGCGAGCGCCTCGGCGCCTGCGTCCGCTGCGATCAGAATCGGTAGATCGGCATGAAGCGCCCGCAATTCGGCCGCCACAAGGTCGCCCGGCTTGTCGGGGAGTGCGAGATCCAGCACCACGGCATCGAAGCGCCCCTGTGCCGCCCGGACCGTCATCAAGGCCTCGGCCGCCGTCGCGGCTTCGTCGGCGGTATAGTCGACCCCGGCCAAGGATTCGGCCACCAGCGCCCGCACCATCGGATCGTGGTCGACCACCAGCACGCGCTTGGTGCGGCCAGCCTCTAGCATGTCCCGCAATTTCATGGCCAAGGCCTGGTAGGTGAAAGGCTTGGCGATCATCTCCACGCCTTCGTCCAGCCGTCCGCCATGGGTGATGGCGTTGCGCGTATAGCCCGAGGTGTAGAGCACGCGCAGATCGGGCTGGCGTCGCCGCAGCTCGTCCGCGAGCTCGCGGCCCGACATGCCGGGCATGACCACATCGGTGAACAGCAGGTCCACCGAAGTTCCCTGCCGCTCCATCAGCGCGAGCGCCGAGGGCCCGTCATGGGCTTCGAGCACCCGGTAACCGAGTTCGCGCAGGCACTCGACCGTATAGGCGCGTACATCGTCATCATCCTCGACAGCAAGGATGGTCTCCCGGCGCGGGCTGGTCTCCAGGTCGGTCACCTGCTCCGCGGCCGGCTCCACTTCGCCATCGCTAACGAGGCGCGGCAGGTAAATCTTGACGGTGGTGCCCTGATTCTCCTCCGAATAAATCTTCACATGTCCGCCCGACTGCTTGGTGAAGCCGTAGACCTGCGAGAGTCCCAGGCCCGTGCCGCGGCCCACCTCCTTGGTGGTGAAAAAGGGTTCGAACACCCGGGCCAGCGTCTCGCGGGTCATACCTTCACCGGTATCGGTCACCGCGATCACCACATATTGGCCAGGCGCCACCTCGGCATGCTGCGCGCTATATTCGTCCCCCAGCCGGGCATTGGCCGTCTCGATCGTCAGCGTTCCGCCCTGGGGCATCGCGTCGCGCGCATTGAGGGCCAGATTGAGGATCGCATTTTCAAGCTGGTTCTGGTCGGCCTCGATCCGCCAGAGCCCCGGCGAGGTAACGATCTCGAGGCTGACCGTCTCGCCCAGCGAACGACCGAGGAGATCAGACATGCCCGCGACCAGCCGATCGGCATCGGTCGGCTTAGGCGCCAGCGGCTGGCGGCGCGAGAAAGCGAGCAGCCGGTGCGTGAGCGCCGCCGCGCGTTCGCCGCCCTTCATCGCATTGTCGAGCGCGCGGCGCGCGCGCGGATCGTTGACGCCCGCCGCCTCGAGTGCCCGGCTGGCCATGTCGATATTGCCAGTGACGATGGTCAGCAGATTGTTGAAATCATGCGCGATCCCGCCGGTGAGCTGGCCGACCGCTTCCATCTTCTGGCTTTGCCGCAAGGCCTCTTCGGCTTTCTCACGCTCGGCCACGGCCGCCGCGATCCGGCGTTCCAGATCGGCATTGAGCGCGCGCAGGTCGTCGACCGCATTGGCCCGCTCGACTGCGTCCCACACCCGCGCGGCCACTTCCTCGATGAGCGCGACTTCCGCAGGTTGCCAATCGCGCACCTCGTCCTATTGACGTAGAGAGAGGCACGCAATACGCCCTCGCGGATCAGCGGCACGGCGACCAGGCTCGCGATCCCGAAGGCCGCGAGGCCGATGCCCGCCGTGCCGGGGTCGGCTTCGACATCCCGATAGACCGAGGTCTGCCCCGCACGCAGGTTCGCGATATTGCCGGGACCGAAAGCGCTGATCGGATGGCTACCGGCCAGTGGCGCCACTCCATCGCAATATTCGGTCTCGAGATCGACCGTCTCGCCGTCCCGGCGCACCATGCCATAGCCGACCCGCGACGCGCCGAGATGGGGCCCCAGGATATTCACGGCGCGCTGCATGATCTGGCGCGGATCGATCTCGCTGCGCAGCGCATCGACCAGCTCCAGGCGGAATGCCTGCCGTCGCTCCTCGGCCTTTTCCTCGGCGGTCCCACGCGCCTCGATCACCGTGCCGACGGGCCGGCCCACCTCGTCCAGAACCGGACTTGCGCTGTAGGCGATGGGCAGGATCGGGCCCGCCTGGGTGACGAATATCGTCTCGCCCTCGATCTGCTGTCCGTCTTCGAGGACCATGTCGAGCGGCAGCGCAGTCCCGGCGCCCGGCTGCGCGGCCCCTTCCGGCGCGATCAGATGATCGAGCGTGCGGCCTTCGAGCGCGGCCACATCATGCCCCGTCAGCGTCTGCGCCGCCGCATTGGCAAAGATGCACTGCGCGCGCTCGTCGAGCAGGAACACCGCCATGCGCGTATTGGCAAGGATCGCTTCCAGGCGCTGGCTGGTGGCGCGCAGGGCGCGCTCGGCCCGGCGACGCTCGCTGAGGTCGAGCATGGCGCCGATCATGCGGATGGCGCGTCCCGCCTCGTCCCGGATGATATGCCCGCGGTCGAAAATGTCGGCGTAGCTGCCATCGGCACGCCGGAAGCGATACTCACCGGTCCAGCTTTCAGCCTCGCCTTCGATCGCCTCATGAATGGTGGTGTCGACCCGCTCGCGGTCTTCGGGATGGATCTGCTCGAGCCACCATTCGCCAGTGGGGCTCACCGTATCGGGCGCATGGCCGTAGCCCACCTCGAGCGCCTCGTTCCACAGCACATGGTTGCTGGCGAAATGCCAGTCCCAGATCGCATCATTGGTGGCGCGCGCGGCAAGGCGATAGCGCTCCTCGACCTCGCGCAGCGCGTCCTCGGCCCGCTTGCGGTCGGTGATGTCGAAGGTGACGCCCGGAAAACGCGTCGGCGTTCCCGCCGCATCGCGCAGGCAGCGACCCCGGGCGACCACCCACCGGACCTCGCCGTTGAGGTTGCAGACCCGGTATTCGGCATGGAATTCGTCTTCGCCGTCCACCGCCGCGCGGATGCGCGCGCTGATTGCCTCGCGATCGGCGGGATGGATGCCGGCGATATATTCCTCGAGCGACAGGCCGGCGGCGGCCCGCTCGGCCGCGATGCCGTAAAGCCCGGCAAACTGCGCGCTGGCGCGAACGACGTCGCCGGGGACGTCCCAGTCCCAGGTGCCGATGCCGCCCGCCGCTTCGAGCGCGAAGCGGAACTGCTCCTCCGCCTGCGCCAGCGCGGCCTCGGCTTCCTTGCGCGCGGTAATGTCGATCGACGAGCCAATCATGCCGGTGATCGCACCGGCTTCGTCGCGCAAGGGCGCCTTGGTCGAGAGCCAGATGGCGCGGCGCCCGTCGGGGAAGCTGACCAGTTCCTCCACCTGTTCCGCCACGCCCGAGGCCATCACCCGTTCGTCGGTTTCGGCAACCGCCGCTGCTTCCGCCGCAGAATCGAGGAACTCCGCATCGCTTTTGCCCAGGATCTCGGATAGCGGCTTGCCTACCAGTTCGGCAACGCCGCGATTGGCGACGATCATCCGCTTCTGCCGGTCCTTGGCATAGACGACACCGGGAACCGCGGCGACGAAAGTCTCGAACAACTGCAGCGTGCGCTCGCGCTCGGTCACATCCTCGAACGAGCAGATCGCGAGCAGGGGTTCGCCATCATCGCCGCGCACGCGCGAGGCGCTCACTTCCAGACGGCGCAGTTCGCCGTCCGCTCGGCGATAGAGCATTGGTTCGCGGGTTACGGTTTCGCCCTTGGTGGCGGCCCGGGCCAGCGGATAGTCCTCTGGGCGATAGGCCGAGCCGTCGGCATGCTCGGCGCCAAAGCCCGCATAATCGTCAAGATCGGCGGGCGCATGTGCGCTGCCCAATATGGTCTCGCCTGCCTCGTTCAGAAAGACGAAGGCCCCGGAGGGCACCTCGGCAACCGACACCCCGACTGACATCTGCTGCAGCGCCGCGCGCATTCCCGAAGCCGCAGTCTCGTTCAAAATACCTTACCCCTCAAAACCTTATCGCATAGCCTAGCGGCGCAGGCTCTCGCGTGAAACCGGCAATCGGCCCTCGGCCATCCTACGATGCAGGAATGGCGCTTTCTGCCCGCCGGCTCCCAGGCCGAGATGCAGGACAGGCGCCGCGCAAATGTTCGGCCATGGCGGCGTTGTTCTGGTCGCGCGCCACCGACAGTGCCGAGTTGCCCGCGGCGTCGCACCGCTCGGGGTCCGCGCCCCGTGCGAGCAGGAGATCGGCGATCTCTCGCCGGTCGAACAGTGCGGCCAGCATGAGGGCGGTCTGGCCGGCCTTGTTGGTCGCCTCGGCGTCTGCTCCGCGCTCGAGAAGCAGCCTCGCGACCGATGTGAAGCCCTTGAACGCAGCGCCCATCAGCGCGGTATTGCCGCGCGCGGCATCGCCCGCCTCGGGATCGGCGCCGTGATCGAGCAGCAGCGCGACGGCCTCGTCCTGCCCATGATAGGCCGCCAGGATGAGCGGGGTATAGCCCCGCTTATCCTTTGCCTCGACCGCGCAGCCCGCATGCAGCAGGGCCGGTAGCACGTCCGTCCGCCCCAACCTCGCCGCATCGAACATCAGTTCGCGCAGCCGCTCGGGCGAGGGCAGGGGCGGCAGATCGCCGGCCTCATTTGGCATCCAGGTCGACCTTGAGTTCGCGGGGCCAAAAGCGCAGCGCCGCGATCGTATCGACGAAGGCCGTGGCATCCTTGGCTGCGCCAAGCTCGATACAGGCATCGTCGAGCTTCTCGAGGATGCCGGCATTGGCAAAGATCGGCTGCGCATCGAGCGTGAGGCCGATATATTTGCAATGGCCAAAGGCATCGCGCACGAAGTCCTGCGTGGCGGCGTCATCGGCAAGCAGCGCCGCGCCGTCGGCCGAGACGACGATGGCCACCGCGTCGAACAGCACCGAAGGTCCGCCGTCGATCTTCTGCTTGGCCGCAACCTTGGTCCCATCATCGAGCGTCACGCCGCCGATCTTGGGAGCGATCACGTCATAGACCGCGCCCACCTTGTCGAGCGCCTTGACGAGGCCGCCAAACAGCGCGGCATCGGCGCCGTCGCTCAGGAGAATGCCCAGCTTGCGCCCCTTGAAGCTCGGCGGTCCGTTCTTCACGATCGACAGTGCTTCGGACGGGGGCAAGTCGCCCCGGGTCGGCTGCGCGGCCTGTGCGGGCGCGGGCAATTCGGGAAGGCCCAGGCCGTCCGCGACGGTGCCGGCCAGGCCGTCGTCGATGTTGATCAGGTGCGAGACGACACGGGCGCGAATGTCCGGCCGTTCGACCTTGCTGAGCTCGAAAACCAGGGCATCGGCGATATGCTTCTGCTCGATCGGCTCCTGGCTCACATAGAATTGCCGGGCCTGGCTGTAGTGATCGGCAAAGCTTTCCGGGCGGATGCGCAGCTTGGCGCCATCAGCCTCCTCGGCGAAGCTCCGGAACCCCCGGACCGGATCCTCGCGCGGTCCGCCGAGCGTCGCACCCCAGCTGTTGGGCTCATAATTGACCCGCCCCCGGGGGTTGGTCATCGCCATGTGCCCGTCCTGCTGGAAATGGGCCACGGGGCATTTGGGCGCGTTGATCGGGATATGAGTGAAGTTGGGCGAGCCCAGGCGCTTGAGCTGCGTATCGAGGTAGGAGAAATTACGCCCCTGGAGCAGCGGGTCGTTGGTGAAGTCGATGCCGGGCACGACATTCTGCGTGCAGAAGGCGACCTGTTCGGTCTCGGCGAAGAAATTGTCGACGACCCGGTCAAGCACCAGACGGCCCACGACCCGGACGGGCAGGATCTCTTCCGGAATGATCTTGGTCGCATCGAGCACGTCGAAATCGAACTGGTCGGCAAAGGCCTGGTCGAACAGCTGGACGCCGAGCTCCCATTCGGGAAAGTCGCCGCCATTGATCGCTTCCCACAGATCGCGACGATGGAAGTCCGGGTCGGCGCCGTTGATCTTGACCGCCTCGTTCCACAGCACCGACTGCAGGCCCTGCTTGGGCTTCCAGTGGAACTTGACGAAGGTCGACTTGCCCTCGGCGCTGACGAGCCGGAAGGTATGGACGCCAAAGCCCTCCATCGTGCGGAACGAGCGCGGGATCGCCCGGTCCGACATGGCCCACATGATCATGTGCATGGACTCGGGCGTCAGGCTGATGAAATCCCAGAAATTGTCATGGGCGGTCTGCGCCTGCGGGAAGGCGCGGTCAGGCTCGGGCTTTGCCGCATGGACGAGGTCGGGAAACTTGATCGCATCCTGGATGAAGAAGACCGGGATGTTGTTGCCGACCAGGTCCCAGTTGCCTTCCTTGGTATAGAGCTTGACGGCGAAGCCGCGCACATCGCGCGCGAGATCGAACGAACCCTTCGAGCCCGCCACGGTCGAGAAGCGCACGAAGGCCGGCGTGCGCTCGCCAACGCGCTGGAAGATGTCGGCGCGGGTCACGTCCGCCAGGCTGTCGGTCAGCTCGAAAAAGCCGTGCGCGCCATAGCCGCGGGCATGGACCACGCGCTCGGGGATCCGCTCATGGTCGAAGTGGAAGATCTTCTCGCGAAAGTGGAAGTCCTCGAGCAGCGTCGGGCCGCGCGCACCCTGCTTCAGGCTGTTCTGGTCGTCGGCGACCGGAGCGCCATGGCCCGTGGTGAGCACCGGCGCGCCGTCGGCTGCGACCTGGTGGGTCTCACCGCCGTCTCCCTGTTTTTCAGCATAGCTTTCCGACAGCTGTGCGTCGGCGGGCACCGGCGAGGCCTTCTGCCGCGACTCTCCCGAGACGGGCTTGCCAGGCGCAATGTCGGCAGGAACGAGCACATCTTTGTCGGTCGCGGGTTTCCTGGGCATAGAAGCTCCTGTCAGGTCATGTCGATAAACCGCCCTGCGGGACGCAGGGCGGGTGTGAACGACAAACCGCCGGAACGGTTTTGAGTTTCCCGAGGCCCGGAATATTCCCCGCCCCGTCCGACGGAGCTTACGGGCGTGCCTGCCCGTGCCGGCGGACGATCTTTGCGACCTGGCTCAGTTCTGCAGCAGCGAGCGCAGCATCCAGGCGGTCTTTTCGTGCACGGCCAGGCGCTGGGTCAAAAGATCGGCGGTCGGCTCGTCGCTCGCCTTGTCCGCCAGCGGGAAGATCGAGCGCGCGGTGCGCGCAACCGCTTCGTGACCCCTTACCAGGATGGCGACCATGTCGAGCGCCTTGGGCGGATCGGCGGGCGCATCGTCGATCGAGGCCAGTTCGCTGAACTGCGCGTAGGAGCCCGGCGCCTTGTGTCCCAGCGAGCGGATGCGCTCGGCAATGAGATCGACCGAGTTCCACAGCTCGGTATATTGCACCATGAACATGTCATGGAGCGTGTTGAACATCGGACCCGTCACGTTCCAATGGAAATTGTGGGTGGTGAGATAGAGCGTATAGGTATCGGCCAAGAGGCGGGAGAGACCTTCGGCGATGGCCGCGCGGTCCTTCTCGTCGATGCCGATATCGATATGCCCTTCGGTGGCTTTGCCCATGGCTGTCTCCTTCTTGGGATTGAACCTGGGAAGATATGGCGGCGATGTCGCAGCGCCAACCATTCGAGCATCAGACGTCTTTGCGAGGAGGACAAGATCATGAGCCGTCACAGGCTTGCGCCCCGCCCAGGGTGCCCGCAGGTGCTGCGCGCCGTCGTCGGTTTCGACCGCCCGCTCCAGACCCTTTTTGCGCAGGTCTTCTCGCATACCCCCCGAGGCCGAAGATCCCGAGGCCGGGAGCGTCCGGGACGATAATGAGAAGGGGGATGAGGATGGCGAAATCCTGTTGTGGGTCGGCACCGAGCCGGGCGAACTGCTCGACCCCGAGGCCGCGATCGCGCTTGTCGCGCCCTATGCGCTCATTCCGGATGATCTCGCCGCGCGTCTGCGCGAAGACATGGACGCCGCCGCCGGCAAGCGCGACGGCGCGCACCAGATCGAGGTCAAGCGGATCCTGTTCGGTTCGCAGCACTGAATCGATCAGTTCTGCAAAGGATCGCCCTGTTCCCGGCTTGACGGGCGGCGCTTTTCTTAGAAATTCTCTCCTGTCTTTAACAGGAGGGGACGCTTCATGCGTAAATGGATGCTCGTATCTGCCGCACTATGTCTGGCCGCCGCGCCTGCACTCGCCCAGGATCAGGCGGGTGCCCCGCAGGTCCGGCTTTCGAAGCCGAACAGCTATGGCCTCAAGGACAACAAGATCGCCGTCCTCTCCTATGCGATCAATTTCGTGACCGGGCAGCGCGCCTCGGCCAATGCCAGCGTCGGCACCAAGGCCCGGGCGGGCGCCACGCTGGTCGGCGTCGATGAAGCGACGATGCGCCGCCTCGCCAACGAGGCCCATGCCGATCTCAAGGCGCAGCTGACCGCCGCGGGCATTCCCATCGTCGATGATGCCACCATAGCGGAGGTGACCCGGACCGCCGGCGTCACGCTGCTGCCGGGCAATCGCGACGCGAACCGCGACGGCGGCATGGTCATCGGATCGGGCGTCAAGAAGTCCTATGTCAGCGTCGGCGCCGACGCGGCGCCGCTCACCGATCTCTACCAGAGCGCGGGCAAGGTCGGCGGCTTCGGCATGCTCGCGACCCTGGGCAAGGGCAACAAGCTGAGCAAGCCGGCCCTGAGCCTGGGCGCGGCCTTCGTATCGCCCTCGCTTACGATCGATTTCGCCGACGCCGATGCGCGCACGAGCCGCACGCTCGCCGGTTCGCGCCGCGCCAGTGTCGATATCGACACCCAGTTCGCGATCCGCATGCCCTCGCCGGTCAACATCCAGGTCGGCCAGGCGGTGGGCATCGCCGGCCCGATCGCCATGACCCTCTCGCGCGACGTCGTCATGGATGGGGCCTTCACCGGGTCGGCAGGCGCCTCCTCCATGTCGACGGCGGGAGACTATGGCGAATGGAACCCGAACGATGCGGCCAATGTGGTCGTGGATCTGCCGCGCTGGACGGCCATGGTGCAGAGCGCGTACCGCGCCTACAATGCCGCGATCGTCGCCAATCTACTCGCCGCGCGGGGCCGCTAGGCCGCGCTAGCCGCGACACGGACTCGCACGCCGGATCGGTGCGCGAGGTTGTCGCTGGCCGGCCACGCGGTCATCCCCGCCGGGGTCACCTGCGCGCGCCGTGAACTCCGAGGCCGAGGACGGTCGGGGCGCCCAGGAGGGGGCCGCATTTTTTCGGGTTCGGTTCGAACGCGCCATCGCCCGCCGAAGGGGCTGGCGATGATGGGCGCCTGGCGGCGCCTGCTCGGCCCAGCGGCCGAGGAGAGGAGGGGGTGAGGGACTGGCGTCCCGGACAAGGGGTTCGAGGACGCTTTCCAAGGAGAAGTCCCATGAACATCGGTTCCATCGCCAAGAACGCCGCCGGCCACCTCGTCGGCCGTGTGTCCACCCTGACCGTCGAGCTCACCATCGCGCTGCGCCCGGTCCACTCGGCCAATCCCAATGCGCCCAAGTTCGAAGTGATGGCGCTGTCGGCGGCGCGCGCCTGGGTCCGTGTCGGCGCATTGTTCGAGCTCGCCTCGCGCGAGAGCGGCCTTATCTTCTACAACGGCAAGATCGAGGACCCGAGCTTCGCCCAGCCGCTCTATGTCTCGCTGTTCCAGCAGCAGGACGGCTCCTACAATGTGGTCTGGTCGCGCCCCTCGCGCCGCCGCGAACTCCCCGCCGAAATGGCGATGCCCGCCGATGACGGCCTGCCGCCGCTGCCGGGCGAAGAGGCCTCCCAGGCCGGACAGAGCGAACCCGATGGGCTGGGCACCAGCTCGGCTCCGCCTGCCTTCGCCGACTGATCGCCACCGCTTTTTCCACCGACAGGGCTCGCCTCGCACGCCTGCGAAGCGGGCCCTGTCGTCATGCCGCCGCTCGCGCGGCGCTGTGAAGGGGAGGGGGAGCGGTGATGATGGTCCTGCCGCGAAAAGGAGCGTCCGGGCCGGTCCCTTTGTCGGAGTTCCCGCATGACAGACACTCTTCCCGCCATCGCCGATGCCCCCTGCAACGCCGCAACCCCCGTGCCCGACGCGCGGCGCGGCACATTCCTCCCTGCGCTTTTTGGCCGCCGTCATTTCTTCAAGGGCGAGACGCTGGTCTATTCCTTCCTGCAGTGGCTCTCGGCCGATTATGGCGGCGGCTACTGGCAGTTCATGGAACAGGCGGGGCACCCGCTCTATCTCGTCCCCGCCGGACGACCGGCCTATCGCATCTGCTGCAACAGCAACCGCTATGAGGGCACCGTCTCCGCCGACGCTGCGGGCATCATCGCCACGCTCTTCGCCTTCTCGCACCTCTCCTTCGAGGTCGAAGACGATCATATCGCCGAGGCCTTCCACCGCCTGCGCGACTATGCCGGCGATCATCCCGAGGCCGCGAAAATCTTCGGCGCGATCGACTAGGTCCGTTCCATGCGCGGGTCTGCCGTCAGACGCCAGGCCCCCCTGACCCCTGGAGGATTTCATGTTCAGCATTTTTGATATCGGCGCGGCGCCGGCCAATGAGGACTGCGCCCAGATCGGCCACACGCCCGACTTCGATGCGTGCAACCGCCTCGAAGTGGAGAGCTACCGCGCCGCCATCCAGGCCCGCTTCGGTCCCCCGCCCGAGGGCTGTGCGCTCGTCGCTATCGGCAACGCCCATGATTTTGGGCGTTACCGTACCCTCGGGCTCAAGGTCTGGCGCTTCGCGCAGGACCGCGCCCAGGTCGCCGCCTATGTCGAGGCCGCCGAAAACGGCCTCTCGACCTGGATCGAAGCGGGCTTCACCGCGCCGATCCGCTATGCGCCGGGCGGCGACGTGCTGGAGCGGCGGTCGGGCATCGACGAGATCGTCATCGGCGCGCTCATGACGACCCGGCCCGACAGCGGCGGTCATTTCCCGATCCCGGACTTCGCGCTTCTCCATGCCAATATTGCGGCCGCCTATCCCGCTTGCGCGGCCCAAGCGCGCGCCCGCCTCGCCGCCCTCTGCGGCTGATCGCGCGAGGCCGACCACCTTCCTTTCAGGAGCTCACACCATGGCAAACCGCGTTTCCGCGTCAATCACGCTCGGCGGCACCCTCTCATCACTTGCTTATGAGGCGCTCACCGCGCTCATCGCCGCCGAGGCCTTGTCGACCGAGTGGGACGGCGAGCCCTTCGAGGCCGATCACCATGTGCCCGGCACTGCCCTCGGCCTCTTCGCCCACGAAGTCGCAAACGGCCGGTTCGAGGCCATCGAAGCCTGGTGCGCCGAGCACGGCATCGCCTTTGCGCGCTGGTCGGGCGCCTATCCCTCGCAATGGGGCGCAGAGCGCGTGGTGTTCACGGGCGCAGGCGAACCCGTCTCCTACCCGGTCGACGAAGACGATTATGTCTTGATCGGCCGCGCGGCGCTCGAACACCTGGCAAGCTTCGACGCCGTGCTCGCCTATTTCGATGCGGCCGACTTCGTTGTGCCGCCGCTCGTCTTGGGGGATGGCGCTCCTTTCCCCCAAGAGCCCTTGGCCCGGCCGGGCTTTGATGAGACAGTCCCGTCATGACAGCGATTCCCACCGACCGCAGCAGCGCGCTGGCCGCGCTCGACCGGCTCGTTCCCCTCGCCCTGTCCGATACCGGGCAGGCGCGGCGCGTCGCCCGTTTTCTCATGGCCTGGTGGAACGGGCCCGAGCTCGGCGATTTCGCGGTCGCCGACCTGTTCGCGCTCGACACGGCCGTGGCGCGCGACATCGCGGCGATCCTGGGCTTTCTCGCCGAGCATCCAGGCGCCCTCTATATCGATGCGCTCGGCTATGGCGACGAGATGCAGGCGATCATCGCGCGCTGGCACGCGCCGCAGGCCGCGAACGCGGCCTAGACCGCTTCAGACGATGGCCCGAACATCAGATCCACCAGCGCAGCGATATCGCTGACGGGCGCAAAGCGCGCGAGCGGCACTTCGCGCAGCGCCGGCCGGTCCGCCTTATGGCCGAGCGCATCGCCCTTGGCATGGCGGGTGACCTTCTCCCCCAAAGGTGGCAGGCCTTGGCCGGGCGGTGCGCCGAACCAGCGATAGGCCTCGACCGCGAGGCTGCGCGCATCATGCCGGATCAGCACGGCGCAGCCATTGGGCTTGGCGCCCAGCCGCGTCTGAATGTCGAAGCTGCGCCGCCTGGCCTGTCCATGCATCGCCTTGAGCTGGACATGCCGCATTATGCCGCGCGCCTCGATGATGAGGTCATAGCCGCTATTGTCGACCTCGCTGTGCGAGACCGAAAAATCGAACTCGCCGCGGCGCCATAGCTCGCCGCCGACATCGGCGAGAAATCGATGCTGGAGGATCGTCTCGCGTGTCGCGGAATAGGTCGAGAGCGCGGCGATCCACGCCTGCATAGCATCTTCCTCCCATTTTTTTCAGCCGGGCGAGGAGTCCGGCGCTGCGCGTGCGGCCAGCGGGCCTGCACTTTTCTCACCATAAGGAGACGATCATGGCGAACAACTATCTCAAGGCGAGCTTCCTCATCGAAGTCACGCCCGCCGAGGCCGCGCTCATCGACTGCGCCTTTGCAGCGAGCGATCTGCTCGGCGATCTCGGGGACGAGCCCGCGGCGCGCCTTGCGGCCTATTCGGGCCTGGGCCCGGCCTTTGCTATGGCCTTTCCTCCGGGCGACGACGATCCGTTCGAGAAGTTCCTCGCTCTGTTCGTCGATCCGGCCTATCCGACGTTCGACTGCGATCTGTCCCGACGCGAACCCCGAAGCGCGGACCGTGTCCACCTGCACTTTTCCGGGGAGCAGTTCGCCATCGACGCGGTCGGACAGCTTCTCTTCGCCGCAGCCAAATCCGCTCTGCCCTTCGGTTTCGAATTCTCGCTCGATTGCGATCGCCTCGTGCCCGGCCAGTTCGGCGGGGGCTATGTTGCCATCACCGAGCATGGCGTCAGCTTTGGTCATAGCAGCGCGCTCCTGGACCGGGCGATCGGGCGCGCGCTCGAGGAAGGCGCGGACGGCTACGTGCTGGTCACGCGTCATGCGATCCATGGTCTGAGCTTCTGGAACCGCGAGGCCGGGTTCGGGCGGCTCGCCGATGCAAGCATCTTCTCCGAGGCCGAGGCGTCACGCCTGGACATGCCGATCACCGACGACCAGCCCGAATGGCTGGCCATGCCCGCGCCGCTGCGGTTTTGATCAGACTAGCGCGTCTAGAGAAAGCTGGCGGGATCGGGGGTTGGCGCCCTGCAGGCCGCGCGCTTGCCCGCCTTACAAGCGGCAACCTGTTCCCGCCATGTGGCCATGGCGGCCGCGTAGGCGTGCCGCTTATGCCGGTATTGGGCATTCCCGATCGCCACGGCCCGCTGGCGAGCGCGGATCGAGCGGTCATAGGCCGCGATGTCACGCTGATATTGGCGTTCCGCCTCCATCAGGGTGATCTGCTGGCGCCGCGCCGTCTCGCGGTTGAGCTGCCGTGTCGCCTCGACCTCCTGTCGGTCGGGCGTCGCCTGCGCCACGGCAGGGATCGCGCCGGAGGCGGAACTGGCCAGGACCAAAGCGACGATCCAAGGGCGGGTTACAACGCTACGCATCAAGGGTTGTGTCATGGACGGCCTCCTGTCCTTCTTCGCGCAAGAAGACCTCAACCTCCCCGACAGTTCCTGGACGGCAACAATGGGTTTGTAAGGCCCCGCATCCCCCCGCCCGGGCACGGGATTTGGGCTCCGCGCCACCCGTTCTTGCATCCCGCTGCGGCCATCGCCTGCCGAAGTGGCTGGCGATGATGGGCGCCTGGCGGCGCATGCTCGGCCGACGGCCGAGGAGAGGAGGGGGAGAGAGGACTTCGTCCCGGACAAGGGGTTCGAGGACGCTTTCGAAAACGGAGAAGTCCCATGAACATCGGTTCCATCGCCAAGAACGCCGCCGGCCACCTCGTCGGCCGTGTCTCCACCCTGACCGTCGAGCTCACCATCGCGCTGCGCCCGGTCCACTCGGCCAATCCCAATGCGCCCAAGTTCGAAGTGATGGCGCTGTCGGCGGCGCGCGCCTGGGTCCGTGTCGGCGCGCTGTTCGAGCTCGCCTCGCGCGAGAGCGGCCTCATCTTCTACAACGGCAAGATCGAGGACCCGAGCTTCGCCCAGCCGCTCTATGTCTCGCTGTTCCAGCAGCAGGACGGCTCCTACAATGTCGTCTGGTCGCGCCCCTCGCGCCGCCGCGAACTCCCCGCCGAAATGGCGATGCCCGCCGATGACGGCCTGCCGCCGCTGCCGGGCGACGACGCCTCCCAGGCCGGACAGCGCGAGCCCGAGGGGCTGGGCGCCTCGACCGCCGGCGACGATTTTGGCGGCGATGACGCGCAGGCGCCGGCTCAGGGCCGCCGCGGCCGCTGCCAGCGCGCGGTCGAAACCGCCGACTGAGCGCACCCATCCTCTGTCCTTTCCGCGCCGTGCCTCCGGCGCGGAAAGCCCCTGGCAGGATCCGCCGCGCTTCCCCCGCGCAGCGGGTCCTGTCTTTATTTCGGCTGGAAAGGGCCGATCCGGTCCGGCTCAGAACGGAAAAAAGGCCTGGATCGCGAGGATCGCCACGATCGCGGTGAGGAGGTTGAGCGGCAGGCCAACCCGGACGAAGTCCATATAGCGATAGCCCGCCATCTGGTAGACGATGACATTGGTCTGGTAGCCGAAGGGGTTCGCGAAAGCGGCGCTCGCGGCCATCATGACCCCGACGAGAAACGGACGCGGGCTGACGCCGAGACTGTCGGCGAGCGCCACGGCGACAGGCGTCACGAGCACCGCCACGGTCGCGTTGGAGAGAAGCTCGGTCAGCACCATCGTGGCGAGGTAGAGGACGATCAGCGCGACGAGCGGGCTCAGCCCGTGGACGCTGGAAATCAGGAACTCCGAGGCCTCGCCCGCCAGCCCGCTCGATTCCATGGCGATGCCGATCACCACCATGCCCGCGATGAGGATCAGGATTTCCGGACGCAGTCCGCCATAGGCCTCGTCGGCGCTGATCACGCGCAGCAGGATCAGGAGGACCGCGCCGCTCAGCGCCGTCGCCGCGATCGGCGCGACCCCGAACGCCGCCAGCGCGATCGCGCCGGCAAAGATCGCAAAGGCCATCGCGGCCTTGAGCGGTTGGAACGGGCGCTTTTGCGCGAACAGCGTCGCGTCGCCGACCTGGGCATTGCCGATATGGACGGGTTCGAGCGGTCCGGGCTCGCGGTCCCGCTCGTCGCTCTCATGCGCCCGCAGCAGCCGACCGCTCACGAAATAGAGATAGAGCCCGCCGACCAGGGCGATCGGCAGGCCCACGGGCGTGATCTCGAAAATGCCGAAGCGCGCCTGTCCGGCAATGCTCGCCATGTCGTCGACGAGGAGGTTCGTCGAGGTGCCCACCAGCGTGCAGCAGCCGGTGAGCACGGTGATGTAGGAGAGCGGCATCAGATAGCGCTTGGGCGACTGTCCCAGGGTGCGGGCGATATCGCGGATCACCGGCGCGCCCAGCACCACGATCGGCGTGGAATTGAGAAAACAGGAGAGGCCGCCGATCATCGAGAGGAGCAGCCACACCCCCTTGGCGCCCAGGCGCCGGCAGAGACCGACGCCGAGTTCGATCGCGCGGTCGAGCAGGCCCGAGAGTTCCAGCGCATAGGCAATGACGAACAGCGAGGCGAGGGCGATGATGGCGGGACTGGCGAAAGCGCCCTGCACGTCGACCGGTCGCACCACCCCGGTCATGAGGAGGATCGCCGCGCCGGCAAGCGCCACGACGTCGGCACGCAGCCGGTCCCAGATCATCACGCCGACCACGCCGACCAGCACGAGCAAGGTGAGAATTTGATCGATCGTCATCGCGTCCCTGCCTCGAACCCAGGTCCGCCCCTGTCAACGCCCGGTCAAAAGAAACAGGACGGGCGGGGTGGAGCCGGCCTTGCAATTTGGTATCACCCGGACATGCGCGAGCCCAATCTCAGGACCAGCCGTCTTGCCATTGCCGGCGGCCTCGTGGCCGCGCTCGCGCTGGCGGGCGGGGGATTCCTGCTGGGGCGCAGCACGTCGCCGAGGCCGGACAGCGCGCCGCCGCCCGCGCTCCAGCCCGCGCCGCCGCCGCCGGCGACTCAGCCTGAACCGCCGCATATCCTCGGCCGCGCGGACCTCGTCGCGCTTGCCGCCAAGGCGGCCGATGCGGCCACGTCGGGGCAGGCGCTGCCGACCGGCCTGCAGGGCAAGCGGTTCGAGCTCGTCCTGCCCTTCGGCTGCGCCGGGCCTGCCGCTGCCGACAGCGCCGCGCCCGTGCGCTGGCGCTATGACGCCGCGCAGCAGACCCTGCGCGTTCATGTCGCGCCCGCCCGCTGGTCGCTGGCCGACTGGGGGCTTGCCCCGGATACGGCCGGGGGCGGGACGAGCGACGAGGGCAATGAGCGGGCCGAACCCAAAGCGGGGGAAGCGGCCGGGCAGGCCCGGCTCGAGGGCTTCTGGATCGAGCGGCCCTGGTCTAGCGCCGAGACCTGTCCGCCTGTTCCTGCCGTGCCGGCTGTAAGCGAAATTGCGCCTCCGCTGCCGACGGAGCAGACGCTCGCCCTTGCCCAATGGCGCAGCGAGCCGGGACGGACCGATACAGCGCGGGCCGGGCGGGCCTATGATCTGGTCAAGCGGCTGGCGCCGGACGCAGCGCCCGGGCCGAAGGGGCTCCGTATCCGGCTCATCGGCCGGGTTGCCCGCCTTCCGGATGGCGGCAGCCTGCGCTGCACCCAGGCCGCCGGGCCGGACCAGCGGCCGGTGTGCCTCCTCGCCGTCACGCTCGACGAGGTGCGCATCGAGAACCCCGCCGACGGGGCTGTGCTCGGCACCTGGGCGGAGTCCCTCGTCCAACCCTGACGGCGCGCGGGCGCTGATGCGCTGCTCCGGCCCGAACCGATAGCATCGGCGGGCGCGGGCCGCCCGCCTTGCGCAAGGTTGCCGGGCGCCCGGGGCCGCGTCGTATCCCAGGTGGCCCCGTCGGCGCGCCATTGGTCGCTCGCCCTGCGCCCGCGTTGGGGCCGGTCTGCCGGCGCATGAGCCTCGCCGCCGCGCCGGGTGACGGGGCCATTGCCGGGGAGCCGATCCTGGAGGGCGGCCTGACGATTGTCCGTTCACCGCCGGCCAGGGCTGCCAGCGTCCCTTCCGCGCCGTTGACGTGACACCTGCGGCGAGGGGACCGGGCCCGGCAACCCCGTTCCAGGCGCCCGTGTTGCCGCTGCGCGGCGGCCCGCGCCAGCGCCTTTCAGGGGTTCCCCTCCCGCGCTGCGCGCGTCGGTGCAGGTCCCGGCCCCACGCCGCCAATCGGTGTCACCGGCGGGAAGGTACGCCGGCAACCCAAGGAGGCTCATCATGAACGAAGTCAATCTCACCGGCCGCGTCGCCAAGGATCCGCAGACCCCCTCGGGCAATGGCCCCGTCACCCTCATCGTCGCGACTGACCGGGTCAAGCTCAAGGACGGCAAGACCTATATCGACGAGGCGACCGGCTACACGGCCAAAACCACCGAGTTCCACAAGGTCACCTGCTTCAACGGCCAGGGCAAGGCGGCGGCCACGCGCAAGAAGGGCGACGTCGTCGCCATTTCGGGCTATCTGCACTATTCGAGCTGGGAAGACCGCGA
This sequence comes from Rhizorhabdus wittichii RW1, assembly GCA_000016765.1. Taxonomy (NCBI): domain Bacteria; kingdom Pseudomonadati; phylum Pseudomonadota; class Alphaproteobacteria; order Sphingomonadales; family Rhizorhabdaceae; genus Rhizorhabdus; species Rhizorhabdus wittichii. The sequence continues at coordinate 125,416 of CP000700.1, read as the reverse complement.
CGGCAACGCCCGCTACGGCGCCGAGGTCATCGCCGACCGGCTCCACTTCTTCTGACAGGCGCCGGGCGGCGCCCATGCGCCGCCCTTCGCTGGCCGCAGGTGCGCACCCCCGCGCGCCTGCGGCACTCTTGCACAAAGGACCGCTCTTGGAACCCGACACGCCCCTCGCCGCCACGCCCACTCGCCGTATCGCGCTGCTCATCGACGCCGACAATGTAAGCCATGCCAAGATCGGCGCCATCCTCGCCGAGCTCAGCAAATATGGCACCGCCAATATCCGCCGCGCCTATGGCAACTGGGCGGCGGCGACGCTCAAGGGCTGGACCGGCAAGCTCCACGATTTCGCGATCCGTCCGATCCAGCAGTTCAGCTATTCCACCGGCAAGAACGCCACCGATATCGCGCTCGTCATCGACGCGATGGAACTGCTCTATACCCAGGACCTGGACGCCTTCGCGATCGCGTCGAGCGATGCCGACTTCACGCCGCTGATCATGCAGCTCAAGGCCAATGGCCATGAGGTCTACGGGTTCGGCGAGCGCAAGACGCCGACGCCTTTCGTCAACGCCTGCACCACTTTCCTCTTTCTCGACGGTCTGGAGGACAGCGCGCCGCCCGCCGAGCCGGAGGCCGAGGCTCCGGCTGCCGCGCAGCCCAAGCCACGCGGCCGCCGCAAGGCGGCGCCTGCCGCCGCGCCTGCCGCTTCGGTCGAAGCGCCGACGACGCCGGGCGCCAAGTCGCTCGCGCAGGACAGCAAGCTCATCACCACCCTGCGCGGCGCGGTCGAGGCCGCGGCTCGCGACGATGGCTGGGCGCACATGGCGGCGGCCGGCAGCGCGGTAAAGCGCCAGGCGCCGATCGATCCGCGCAACTATGGGGTCAAGAATTTCCCCCGGCTGTTCGAGGCGACCGGCCTGTTCGACATCATGAAGGGCGACAACGGCCAGACCTATGTCGCGGACAAGCGCAACACCGACCGCGCCGCCAAGCCCGGCAGCTAGCCAGCGTGGACAAATATGGACCAGTATCTGGCCATGGCGAAAATGGACAATGCCGAGGAAGCTGCTGGCGAGTTGGTCGTAGCGGGTGGCGATGCGTGGTGGTCTTACGATGGCCGAACATGCGCTCGATCCGTCGGCTTTTCCTACAGATATCCGAAATCCGGACATGACGAGGAAGCCGCCCGCTGCGGCGTGAACCGACCTTGTGGGCCGATCTGACAATGGTCAATCACGTGCCGTGCGTTGCCGTATCGTAATATTCTCGCCACGCGGTGATCTTCCCGGCTTCGACCTCAAAAATGCCCATACAGGGGCAGGAATCGATGTTTGTTCCATCCGCCTTGCGGACATGATCGATCCTCTCCGTCAGAACTGATTGGCCTTGCGTAGCAAGAGCGCGGACTTCCGAAACAAGATGATCCATCCCGTATTCGGTCTGAGCCGATTGAACTTTGGCCAGCGCTTCGTCGATACCCTTGGTCGTTATCGATCCGACCAGTTCCCAGATCGTGTCAGCCGTGAAGTACGTGCGAAAGGCATCCATCATCTCGTTTTTGCCGTTCCCGCATTGCGCAAGGAATGCCGTCACAGTCTCGCCAGGCGAAGCCATATTCTCTCTCCCCCATTTTTCAGCGCAAACCGTCAATAGCGAATAGCGAGAAGCTGACCGCTTCCCTAGCATGAGGGGGTGAGCAATCCCCAGGTTAAACGATTACAGCAGACCCTGGATTAGCCCAGGCCGGCCATCACGGCCGGTCATTGGAGTCCGCTGATGCAGGTGTCCCGCCAAAAGCCGCCTGGCGGGACCCTACAACACTCTTGCCGTCCCTCCCGCCTCGATGTGCTGCCTGAAACCTGACGGCCAGCAAGCGTTGGAATTTGTCCACGCGGCCTGTGCCGGATACCGGACCTAAACCTCAGCGCGGCCCTGCCTGCGCACGCAGATGGGTGATGATCCGTGTCCATTCCTCGCCATGGGCCACGCCCGGGTCCGCGATCGCGGCGAGGACGGTCTGGACCTGCGGCAGGAAGCTCTGCCACATCGGCGCGCCTTCGAAACGGATGTCGCAAGCCAGGCCCTCCGCCTCGCACAGCGCCCGCGCGGCGCGCTCGCTGCCCTTGCCTTTGACCATGATCTTCGTGTCCCGGATTTGCCGCCGCCCGAGTCCCTGACCGGCGTCCGGTCTCGAAAATAGCCTTCGGGCCGGGTCCGCGCCAGCGATCTCGCGGGCAGAGCGATCCTCGATAGTCCGATCTGGGTTGGATATCCCGTCGCCGGCGCGGCGGGGCGCGGTAAAAGGGATGGGGCGGCGCATCCCGGCCGCCGGCCGGGACCGGCGCTCTAGTCGCTGGCGCTCCCGGAGCCGCGCCTGCGCCGCGTCTCCGCCCTGCCGGGTGACGATCACCTTGCGGGGGTGCCAACCGCATCCCCCAGTTTTCTATTTATCTCTCTCTAGTCGTCCAAGTGTGGCGTGCGGGGATCGGCGCTTGTCAAGGATGAGCGGTCCCCCCAATTTTGACGGCGCCGCCGCGTGCCGCGCCGACCCCGACCAAATCGGTTCCCCCACTCCCCGCACAGCGGCGGCGACCGGAGACCGGTCGCCGTCCCTGACCAGCTTGACCGCCGCACGCCCGGAGGAGGGCCTCATCGAGAGGATGAGACACTCACAAGGAGGCAATCATGACCAACTTCACCAACTTCGCCGATCTCGCCAGCTTCATCGCCGCAAGCCGCGACAATGACGATGCCAGCCGCAATTATGGCGCCGCCTTCATCGAGCATAGCGAGATGGCCAAGCTCTCCATCGTCGAGGCGCCCGAAGCGCTCGACATGCCCGACCCCGAACAGGTCCGCGCCGCGGTCGACATGATGATGCAGACAATGTTCGACGTCCTGCGCGACACCAGGATGGAGGCCTATGCCGCCGATCTCGCCTGGGGCTTTGCCAACAGCTTCCATGTCGTGGCCAAGCGCATCGAGGGCCGCGAGGATGATGCCGCCAAGACGCTCGGGGAGCTCGCGCGCCACTACGACCCCTCGGAAATCTACGCGACGGAACTCGAGGACACGCAGCTGCTCTGCCAGACGCTGCAGGGATGCCGCGAAGCGATGGAATGCATGCGCGACCATGCCGCCGAAGTCTACCGGGTCGAGACCGGCAAGCCCTTCTCGCCCGTCAAGGGCAGCCGGGTATCCTCCGCGCTCAGCGCCTCGATGATCGACGCGCGCGATTATCTGGCAGGACGCGCCCGGACGCGCCGCGAACAGTTCGCGCCCGATGGTCCGGTGGTGATCTTCTCGGGCGGCCAGGTCTGGGAAGATCATGACCTGCTCTACAAGGGCCTCGACCGCATCAAGACGCGCATCCCCGAGATGATCCTCGCCACGACCGCGCAGGCCAAGGGCTGCGATGCCATCGCCCACGCCTGGGCCGCCTCGCGCGGCGTCAAGGTCATCCAGTTCCGCCTGGACCGCAGCCAGGGCAACCGCGCCGCCTTCGTCCGCAACGACCGGCTGGTGAACCTCAAGCCCGTCGAAGCGGTCATCTGCGAAGGCTCGGGCATCCAGATGAACCTCGCCCAGAAGCTGCGCCAGGCCGGGGTTCCGCTCCACGTCGTCAATCTTGCCCACCAGCGGACCGCCAAGCGGGCATGAGCCCATCGGAGAGGCTCCGGCTCATGCCGGGGCCTCTCCTCCTTCTTTTCGTCTGGCAGGGCGGCGCGCCGGGGCATCGAACCCCGTCGCGCCGGTCCGAAGGCGGCCCTGAAACCTCTATCGGCGGGCTCTGGAATCCGGCCTGCAAAGCCCAAAGAAAAGAGGGGTGGAAAGGCGCGAGCCAACAGACAAGGAGAGCTCCCATGTCGGTCCCGTTTCGCGGTGCTGCCGCCGCCTCCACGATCCAATATCGCCCGCTCGTGGCGCGCATCACCGCGCGACACTATGCCCGCCTGCGTACCTATCTCGAGGCCGAAGCGCTCCGGCAGGGTCTCGACCTCCTACGGCAAAAGGAGGGCGACGAGCACGCGCTGGACTATGCGCTGAGCGCCCGCGTCGACACGCTGGCCCTGGCCGCCCTCGCCAGGCTCTTCGATTATGACGCCGATGTGATCGCGGTGCTCGACGAAGCGCAGTTAACGCGGGCCCAGATCCGCACTCGCCGCCTGCCAATGAGCGGCGACATTCTCCTCGAAATCGGCGAGGAGGGCGGGGTCGATGGCGCCGGCATGAACGCGCCCGAACCGGCAGACCAGGACGCGGCGCGATGACCCGCCGGGCACGTCCTTTGGAGCCCGAACGCGCGCCGCGCCTCGATCTTCTGACGTTGCTCGGTCCCGCGCCGGTCGATGCCTTGTGGGAAGCGGAAAAGGCGGGCTGGCGCGCCTTCGTCATGGGCCATGGCGGAAGCGGCTACCGGCGCGGCAGCGCGCGCCACGAAGCTTGGCAGCGAGGTTTCGAGGCCGCGGCGGCAAGTCACGATCCCGTCGGCCTGATGCTATAGGCAAATACTGTCAAAGCCGACGTATTTCGCCAACTATTCCTGCATCATTTGATGCTACAGACACGGTGCGACCCGAGGGACTCGCGGCTTTTGTTGCGAGCAACCCTAACTTGAGGCGATCCCTGCATTAGCAGGGGTCGCTTTTTTCTTGGCTCGATGCCCATGAACCCGGTCTGAACCGCGACGCTTTGGGGCTGGGCTGTGATGCTGCGGAGCAACCTCAGCACCGCTTCGCCCGGCTCGCTCGCGGCCCCCAAGCGGACCCTTCGGTCCGCGAGCCGCTCGCCTCGGCCGGGGCGCCCCCACGAGAGGAAAATATCTCTCACAGACCTCCCATGATGTCAGCCGTCCGGGACCGCCTCAAGGATCGACGGTCCCCCCAATTTTGCCCTGGCCACCGCTCCGCTTCGCTCCACGGCAACCAGGACAAAATCGGTACCCCCGTCGCCCGCTTCGCGGCCGCCGGCGATGCCGGCGGTCCTTGACCCGATCCCGGACGGCCGACGGCCACTCCCCTGTCCTTCAAGACAAGAGGAGAAAGACGATGCAGACCCAGATGACCAGCGCCGCCGCCGACAACGCCGCCTTCTTCGCCGCCGTCGCCTGCGCACAGCGCCGCGCGCTCCACAGCTTCTTCGACCAGCATGTCATCCAGGAGAGCGAGGGCCGCTACATCAGCATCGACGAAGGCGACTATGACGCGCTGCCGATGACGCTCGTCGACCGGGTGGTGCACACAGTGCCGGGCGGTCTATCGGACGAATATTGAAACCGAGGGGAGGGGCCGCAAGGCCTCTCCTTTTTTGCTGCTCGGGACAGACGGCCACGGGGGGCATCGAGCCCCCCGCGTCCGTGCCGCGCCGGTCGGCGCGGCGGGGTCGTTTCAGGCGGCGAGGCGCTTGGTGACTTCCTCGAAACCGAGCTTCTTCACCTGCGCGGCGAAGGCCTCGATCCGCTCGAGCGGGAGCTTGAGCAGCCCCGCCTTGTCGAGTGCCGCCAAGGCCGCGTCGCGCTCGCGTTCCGCGAGCCGCTTGCGGCGATCGGCCAGCCGCTCTTCGTCGGCGGCAATGGCCGCGCGTTCATCGTCCAGGGATTTCGCCATAGGAAGGCCTTTCGTTCAAGCTGATCGGGCTGTGAACGCGCCTCTCCTATAAGCGATGGAGAGGCCCGGCGGAAGACAGGAAAGGGGTTGCTGGGCGCATCGGGACGAGCCCGATGACGGCTCTATTCACTAGGCCGCCGCCGACCCCTGCGGGGCCTGTCCCCGGCCAAGCTCACGGAGCCGATGCGAACGCCTCGTCTCCGCCCATTCGGGTGACGATCCTCGCCTGGGGCGGGGGCGTTTCGCCCCCGCTGCCAAAGCGACGGAGACCTCACGCAGGCGGGCCTGCGGGTTCCTCTTGCGTCGGAGCAAAAGAACCTCGCCTGCGGATTTGAGGCGGACGCCCAAAGGGCCGATCGGGATCGACGACGTGTCACCGCTCGTACCACCGCGCCGCTTTATGCCGCACTGGCGCCTCAAAGCGCCGCACCTGCCGGCCTGACCCAAGCTAGTTCCGCCACAAAGGGCGGAGCAGTACCCGCCGGAGGCCGGTTCCATCCCCTCATAGACGACGACCCGAACGTCCCAGGGCAACGGGGCGAGCTCTCAGGATTTTAGCACACCCTACGCAGCAAGCTGCAGGAAATAAGCCCGAAATCCAACGGGTTACGGCAGAGGGGCGGATGTTTACACTGTATGACGCGCGCGGCCGAAGTAATAATGGGCTCTAATTCAATATCTTAGCTGTCATCGCTGTTTACAGCGGCCTTCCCGCCTGCGCCTATTCTTGCGAAGGGGTGCACTCTCCTCTATAAGCGTCATCGCGCTCTCAAGCTCCACCAGCCTCTCTGCTAGGAGGCTGGCTTGTCCCACAGTTCGAAGATCGTCTCGCTGCGCATGGCGCGAGACCGGTTCGACCGTCTCGTCGCGGTCGCCGATGCGCGTCACTGTCGGCCGTCCGACGTCATCCGCAGCGCCATCGATGCCTATCTTGGCGGGGCTTCGGTCCTGACTGCCAGCCAGCTTCGTCTCGCGCGCATCGGCGAGTTCCAGCAGCTCGCCCTCGACATCATCATCCGTGAGCAATTTCCCGAATTCCGCGACCGCATCGTCGCGGAAACCGACAAGCGCCTGGAGCAGTATCATGGCGCGTAAAAACGATATCCGCACAGACGGCCGGGCCATCCCCTTGACCCATCACAGCGCGCGCGGACGGGTGCAGCGCAATTCGGGCAATTTTACCCGCGGCTCGCAGCTTCTCACCCACGAACTTCTGATGTGGTTCTCGGGTGCGAAACTGCCCATCCTGATGTGGTTCTTCCTCTTCGCGGCCGCCTGGTTCGTGATCATGTCGATCAAGCTCGACGAGCACGGCTTCCAGCTCATCTGCATGAAGATTTATGCCGCGCTCTGGAACTGGGTCGACCTCAACCCCAACAAGCGCGTCAACGTCACCCTGCCGAGCGGCGAGGTCATGCGTACGGTGATGCCCGCGGTGCCTTATATCGCCGAGGTCATCCAGGCCTGGAAGATCGCGATGAAAGGCCTTCTGGCGGCCTTCTTCGTATCCATCTTCATCACCATCCCGGTCGCACTCTGGTTCGTCGATCTTTCGCGCCGGCGGGGCAAGACGATCCTTCAGGAACGCCACGAGCGCGGAGCCATGCTGGTCGCCCGCCACGTGCTTCTCAACGAGATCAGCCAGCACAATTACGCGAAGTTCGAAGAGGAGGCGCAGGATCGCCTGCCCGGCCTCGCCCCGGCCAAGATTCTCGACATGCCGTTTCGTGCACGCAAGGCGGCGGGCATCCATCACCCCTATACGCTTGCGGGCATCCCTTATCCGCATCGCACCGAGCAGTCGCATACCATGCTCATCGGTACGACCGGATCGGGCAAGACGACCGAACTCAGGAGCCTGGTTTCGCAGGTGCGAGCCCGCGAGGACACGGCCGTCATCTTCGATCTCACCGGCGCCTATGTCGAAGCCTTCTACGATTCCGCGCGCGATACGATCCTCAACCCGATGGACGCGCGCTGCCCGGCCTGGTCGATCTTCAACGACTGCACCACGCATAGCGAATTCACTGCCGCAGCGGCGGCGCTCATTCCCTCGGACGGCGGCTCTGCCGAACCCTTCTGGGCGCTCGCGGCGCGCACCCTCTTCATCGAGATGTGCATCCGGCTCCAGGAGCGCGGCGCGACGACCAATCTCGCGCTCTCCGAGAACCTGATGACGGCCGACCTGAAGCGGGTTCACCGTTTCCTTGCCAACACGATCGCGGACCCGCTCACCGCGCCGGAAGCCGCACGCATGGCGGAATCGATCCGCGCGGTCTTCAATACCAATGCGCAGGTGCTGCGCTTCCTTCCCGACGAGGGGCCACGCTTCTCGATCCGCGACTGGACCACGACCGAGAAGAAGCCCGGCGCGATCCTGTTCATCACCTCGAACTATGTCGATCTGGCGATGAACCGGGCGCTGCTGACGCTGTGGATGGACATCGCCATCAACCGCCTCATGACCATGCCGCGCACCCGCGATCTGCGCACCTGGTTCATGTTCGACGAACTCGGCGCACTCCATCGTCTGCCCGCGATCGAGAATGGTCTCCAGACCGCCCGCGCGTTCGGCGGCGCGATGATCCTGGGGATCCACAGCTTCGAAAAACTGATCGAGGTCTATGGCGAGCAGGGTGCCCGCAATCTCGCCTCGCTCGCGCGCTCCAAGCTGATGCTCGCAACCGCCGATCTCGACACCGCCGAGCAATGCGCGCGCTACATCGGCAACCGCGAAGTACGGCAGATGGATGAAGCCTATAGCTACGGCTACAACAACACGCGCGACGCCGCGACGCTGACGCCGCGCAAGCAGGTCGAGCCGCTCGTCATCGCGGACGACATCACCAACCTGCCCTCGATGCATGGTTTCGTGAAATTCCCTGATGGCTTCCCCGCGGCGCGCATCCAGCTCCAGTGGAAAGACTACCCCCAGGTCGCCCAGGGCTTCATCGCCCGTCCCAATCTCCAGCCGGTGCGATCAAGGCGCGGAGAGGAGGCGTTCGAGGGGAGCGATGGGGGCGAAGCGGGCGGGCGCGATGGCGCCGCGCAGGTGATCGGGGAGGTTGCCGATCCCGTCAATCTGGCCAAGGAACTTGCCGCCAATATCCTGTCGGCCGAGGTCGAGGATGAGCATGATGAAGCGGCCCGCCGGGCGCAGCGTGCGGCCGAGAGCGACGAGCGGCCAGCAACCCCCACGCACGCCGCGGACAGGGCACAGGCGGCGCGCGCTGCGACCGGGGATCCTCAGACCGTGCCGCGCGATCGCGACGGGCGGGGTCAACCTGCGCCAGTGCCCCAGGTCGAGGATCAGACGCTGGTCGAGCTAAGGCAGGCGTTCGGGCGCGAGGACGACGGCATGGACATGGGGATCTGACATGCTGTCGGTCGCCTCGGTCCGCTCGGCTTCGGGCGCCGCGAATTATTTCGCGAAGGACGACTATTACACCGTCGAAGGATCCTCCGAGATCAGCGCCTGGGGCGGGGAGGGCGCGGGGGCGCTCGGGCTGTCGGGAGAAGTGGGTAAGGATGCGTTCGAGGGCATGCTCAACGGCATCCTGCCTTCGGGAGAAGGGGTGGCTCAAGTAGAGAACCGCCGGGCCGGCCTCGACCTCACCTTCTCCATGCCCAAGTCAGCCTCGATCCTGGCCTATGTGGCGGGCGACAAGCGCATTCTCGCCGCCAACATGGCGGCGGTCCAGAAGACGATGGCCTGGGTCGAGAAAAACCTCGCCGAAGGTCGCAAGGATATCGGCGGGCGAACCGTCCCTGTCGCGACCGGCAACCTCGTCTATGCCCTCTTCCAGCACGACACGAGCCGTGCCCTCGATCCCCAGGGGCATATCCATGCAGTGATCGCCAACCTGACCCGTCTGCCCGACGGCAAATGGCAAGCGCTCCACGCGGACAAGATCTGGAGCCACAACACCGTCATCGGCTCGATCTACCACGCCTATCTGCGCGAAGGCATCGAGCAGCTCGGTTTCAGGATCGAGGCGCTCGGCAAGCACGGCACCTTCGAGATCGCCGGCGTACCGCGCAAGGTGATTGATGCCTACAGCCAGCGCCGCGAAGCGATCCTCGAAAAGGCGGCGGCGCTTGGCATCGTCTCGCACAAGGGCCGCGACCAGATCACCACCAATACCCGCGATCCCAAGCTCAATGTCAAGGATCGCGACGCCCTCAAGCAGGAATGGATCGACAAGGCGGCGTCGCTCGGATTCGACGGAAAGGCCCTCGTCGAGGGCGCCCTGGCGCGGTCCGATCGCCATGGGGCGCTCGGACCGCTCGAACGCGGCTACAAGGCGGTGACCGAGGCGATCGCCGCCGGGCGCGAAAAGCTCGGCGACCTTGTCCGGCCCGCGGATCCTTTGGTCGATCGCGGCCTTGCCCGCGTCACCCAGTCGCCCGCCATCGCGCGGGCCCAGCTCGCGGTCGCCTCGGCAGTCCGTATTCATAGCGAACGCGAGGCGGCCTTTCCCATCCATCGCCTTGCCAAGACCGCGCTCGACCTTGGCCTCAAGGACGTGACGATCGATCGGATCGAACAGCGGATCCAGCAACTCGTCGCGCGCGGCACGCTGCTCAGGGGACAGGAGCGCGCAGCTGACTTCGTCACCACCCGGCAGGCACTAGCCACGGAAACCCAGATCCTGACCCAGGTAGAGGCGGGCCGCGGACAGGCGAACCCAATCATCGACGCGTCCGAGGCGCCGGGCCGCCTGCAGGCCGCAGCGACGCAGCCCCTCAATACAGGCCAGCTCGCCGCCGCTACCTTGATCCTCGGCTCGGCCGACCGCACGGTCTCGATCCAGGGCATCGCCGGCGCCGGCAAGTCGACGATGCTTCAGGCCGTCGCCCGCGTGGCGGAGGCGGAAGGACGCGCCATCACCGGCCTTGCCTTCCAGAACAAGATGGTCGCCGACCTGGCCGAAGGCGCAGGCGTCCCTGCGCAAACCATCGCCTCTTTCGTGCTTGCCCATGAACGGTATGTCGCCGAACCGCAGGGCCCGGGCTATGATGCGGCGCGGGCGGCACATGCCGGATCGATGCTGGTCGTCGACGAGACCTCGATGGTGTCGTCGAACGATATGCTCAAGCTGCACGCCATCGTCGAGACGCTTGGCGTCGACAAGCTCGTGCTGGTTGGTGACCGGCAGCAGCTCTCCTCGATCGATGCGGGCAAATCCTTCGCCATGATCCAGGCGGCGGGCGGCACGCTGGCGCGCATGGACGAGAATATCCGCCAGCGGACCGACGTCCTGCGCACCGTCGCCGCGCTTGCCAATATCGGCAAGGCAAGCGAGGCGATGCGGGTGCTGGGCGACAAGGTCATCGAAGCCTCCCAGCCCGCAGAACATGCCGCCGATCTCTGGCTGGCGCTCGATCCCGCGGAGCGCCAGGCGACCGCGGTCTTTGCCTCGGGACGCGAGGCACGTGCGGCGATCAACGAGAGGATCCAGGCGGGTCTTGCCGCCGAAGGATCGCTGGAAGGGGAGGGCATCCATCTCACGGTCTATGAGCGGGTCAACACGACGCGCGAGGAACTGCGCTACGCGGCCACCTACCGCGCCGGCATGACGCTCGAGGTCGGTCGGGGCGGCGGCCAGGACATAGGGCTCCGCGCCGGGCGCTACGACGTCCTGGCTGTCCACGCCAATGGCAAGGTCGAGCTGGGCGAAGGCCGCCGCCGTATACGTTTCGATCCGCTGAAATTGTCGCCGACCGAGACACGCGATCGCCTCCAGCTGACCGAGAAGAAGGATCTCCACTTGCGGGCCGGTGACCGCATACGCTGGACGGCCAACGACAAGCCGCGCGGCCTGACCAACGCCTCGCTCGCCCGGGTTGTCGCCGTCGATCGCGACAGCGTGACAGTCGAGACGGCGGGGAGGGACCGGCTCGTGCTCGCGTTTGGCGATCCCATGCTGAGCCGGGTGGACCTGGCCTATGCGCTCAACATGCACATGGCGCAGGGGATCACCACCGACAAGGCGATCACGGTCATGGATAGCCATGAGCGCAACCTGTCGAACCAGCGCCTCTTCAACGTCGGCGTCACCCGCGTGCGCGACGACCTCACCATGGTGGTCGACGACAAGGCGAAGCTCGAGCGGCAACTCGACCACAACCCCGGGAACAAGACCTCTGCGCTCGAGACCCTGGGCCGGCTCGAAATCGACGGTCCGGGAAGGGCGCAGGCATCCGGCCCATTCGATCCGGGACCTGTCGAAGGCGGACCTGGTCCCAAAGCGGCCGAAGGACTCGATGGCTTTCCGCCGGTGCCCCCGGCCGAAGGGCAGGTGGCCGCCAGGGCGAAGTCTGATGATCTGAGCGCGCCGCGCCTCAAGCCCGAACAAGCCGATCTGCTGCCCCCGCTGCCCGAACGCAGTCTGGGCCTCGATTTGTAAGACGAGACGAGGATATGTCTGGATGGGATTATGACGATGCCGGCAAGTTCGGCAGCGAAAAGGCGGCCGAGGATTTCGCGAAGGCCAATAATATCGACCCCAGCGACTTCCGTACCCGGCGCAACGGCGAGAGCGTCGAGCTCGAAATCCGGCGTTCCGCGCTCGATGGGCGCACGCTGCGCGATGGCGGCGAAGGCCGCCGCGACGGCTGGAATTGACGGCTATGGGTCTCGCGGATCGCGATTATATGCGCGCGCGCAGGCGGCGTGGCCAACTCACGCCCGAACCGCGCGTCGTCGTCCATCCCATGCAGAAGTGGATCATGCTGCTGTCGGCCGTGACGTTTCTTTATCCCGCCTACCGGGAGGCGAAACGCTCCGGCTGGCTTTCCGATGCAGGACCGTCCCTGCTGTTTCCCGCGACGGGAAGCGTAACCGTGGCTCGAGGCATCGAGCGCAAGGACGCGACCTCAAAGCTACGGGTGAGCACGGCTGATGCCAACGCCGTGGTGCAGCTCTTCGAGCGTGCGAGCGATCGTCATGTGATCTCGGTCTATGTCCGTCGTGAGGATCATGCGGAGGTCCCGGTGCCGCCTGGCACCTACCGCATGGGGATCATTGAGGGCGACAAATGGCATGGGCGTGGAAGATTCTTCGGACCTTCGACCACCTACGAGACCGTCGTCAAACCCATGACCTTCACCGCCACCACCTCAAACGGGATCGATCTGCATCGGCGTCCGGGCGGAAAGCTTCACACGCGCGTGAACCTCACCGATCCACCGGCGCTCGACTGAGAAAGGACAAAGCATGGACATTGGCGAAATCCTGCTGTCTCCGAAAGGTCGAGTGGGCCGCGCCCCGTTCCTGGCGGTTGTGGCCACAGGTTGGGCGATCGCGTTCGATCTCCTGCCTTTCAACCCGCTGCTCGCGCTACGCTATGCCGCCACCATCAATGTCGCGGTCGTCGTCATTAGCGCGCTGGCGGTCTGGGTGGGGATCGCCATTACGGTCAAGCGTTTCCACGACGTTGGATTATCGGGGTTCAATACGGTCGGATTGGTCTGGGCGACGCTGCGCGGCGACCCGCTGGCGATCGACGCGCCTTTGGCCATGGCCATCGCGGCCTTTGGGATCATCACCCAGCTATGGCTTTGCATAGAGCCGGGCTCGCGGAGCGCCAATCGCTTCGGCAATCCCGTGTCGGCTTAACGGGCACATCCCTTGCCCTCGACCCGCAAGTCGACATAGGCCCGGCCGTTCCATCGCACGACCGGCATGCAAAGGCCGGGGCCGCCGATGCCGATATCGGGCCAACCGTCTGCGCCTTTGGTGGGACGAATATCGGCGATCCCGACCGAATTATACATGCGCTTCCAGCGGCCGTCGGCCTGCTGGCTCATCACCCAGAAGGCGGCGCCCGTATTGCCATAACAATAGGTGCCGCCTTCGGTGATGATGGCCTCGGGTCTGCCGTCGCCGTTCAAGTCGCGCCGCTCCTCGATCGTGCCGGGTCCATAAGACCCTGGCCCATTGTCCTCGTCGCCATCGTTGCAGCCGCTTTCCCAGCGACCCTTCTTGAGGTGGAAGCCGGCGGCAAGAAAGATCGCGGCGTCTCCAGCGGGCGCGGCGGCGGCTGGACCCGAGGTCGCATTTCGAGCCGCCGATGGGGCGGCCCGCGCCGCCTGTGAAGCCATACGTGCGTCCGCGTAGACATTGCCATCATAAGTGAGCCGCGTCGTCACGCCGCCGCGCGTTGCGTTGAGCACGAACCAGCCGTTGACTGCTGTACCCGACGCCGCGACGGAGCCTTCCCCTTCAAGAATGCGGCGCCAGCGGCCATCCGGGCCCTGGGTGGCGACGGCATACCAGCGCTTCTCCTGCTGGTAGCAATCTCCGCTGTCGATAAAGAGGGCTTCCTTGCGTCCATCACCGTTCATATCGACGAAGGTAAGGCGCGGCCTTGCCGGTTTGCCGCAGCGGTTCGTCGGCCCGACGGCGTCGGTGACGACAGGAAAGCCGCCCGCGCCATAGAGGGCTTTCGCCTGTTCGCGGGTCATGCCTGCCGATTGGGCCACAAGCGGCGGCGCCCATACAACTGCCGCGAGCGCGCCGATGCCTGTCCATCTGCCCATATGCCGTTCCCCGCACCGCTACAAAGGTTCCTGCATCGTGACGGTTCGGTCGCAAGGATCAAGCGATTCCATCAGAAAGAAGCTGCGTGACCTTGGGCATCCCGAAGACCAGGTCGATCGACGGCCTGAGGCGGTTCACTGGGCCACGTCTCGGGGTCAGTCGGCTGCGGGCCTGCGTGCTGTCTTCCTGCAATCCTGATGTCGCGTGTGACACTTTACCCAGAGGTCGGGGTAAAGTGTCACGGATGGTATCAGATGTGAGGCGGAGCGAGCGAGGCAATATCCCCTAGAAGCCTCAACGCACGGGAGTTGTGCGCGGATGTTGGCTATTAAGCTTTATGGCTTTCTCTGAAATGCACTGGCTGCGGCGAATTGCCGCACTTTACCGCCTAAAGCTGCTACTCAGTCGGGATGGTACAAACGAACATCTCCAGGGTCCCTAGCACGTCCGGCCGAAATTGGAGCGAGGACGAGCGCGTTGCCGCGTTGGACCGCTATGACATTCTTGATACGCCAACCGAGCCGATCTTTGACGACATCGCCCGTCTGGCCTCCGAGGCGCTTGGGGCGCCGATCGCCGTGGTCAACCTTATCGCGACCGCGCGGCAGTGGTTCAAAGCCGAAATCAGCATCGGCGCGCGCGAACTCCCTCTGGAAGTCTCGATCTGCGCGCATGCGCTGCTCGAGGAGGACATGATGGTGATCCCCGACACACGGCTCGATCCGCGGGTCGATTGCAATCCCCTGGTTACGGCCGAAGGTGGTCTTCGCTTCTATGCCGGGGCGCTTCTCAAGACACCCGACGGTCTGCCCATCGGCACGCTGTGCGTTCTTGATCGGCAGCCTCGCCCGGAGGGCATCACGCCCTTCCAGCGGCTCACCCTCGAAGTGCTGGCGCGCCAGGTCATGACGCAGCTGGAATTGCGCAGGTCGCTCAGCCAGCAGCAAGAAACGCTCGCGCAGCTCGCTGCGAGCGAGGAGCGGACCCGCCTTGCCCTTGACGCAGGCGAACTCGGCGCCTGGGAATCGACCCCGGCGCTGCGTTCGCTCAAATGGGACGCGCGCACCCGGGAGTTGCTTGGCCACGAACCTGACGAAGCGCTCGACTATGAAACCTCGTTTCTCGCGCGGGTTCATGCCGAGGATCGCGAGCGGGTCGCTGCCCTTATCGCCGAGGCGCTGGCCCCTGGGGGCGCAGGCACGGTCAGCGTCGAATATCGCACGGTCAATCCTCGTGATGGCCGTGAGCGCTGGATCCACGCCAAGGGCGCGCTTGCCGTAGGTCTGGGCGGCGAACAGAAGTTCGTCGGCACGGTGCGGGACATCACCGCGGAAAAGGATGCCGAGATGCATCGGCGGCTGCTGACTGGCGAGCTCCAGCACCGGGTCAAGAATACGCTCGCCGTGGTAAATGCCATCGTCCACCAGTCGCTCCGCAGCGCGCCCTCGATGGAGGAGGCGAGTACCGCGATCGGGCAGCGCCTCCAGACCCTGGGCGCCGCTTACGAGTTGCTAACCCGCACCGACTGGACGGTGGCGCCGATCGGCGCTGTCGCCGAAGGAACAACGGCGCTTCATGGCGCTCGCACAGGCGCGATCCGGATTGCGGGGCCTGACCTTCTTCTATCGGCACGGGCCTCGCTGGCTCTGTCCATGTCCCTCCACGAGCTGTCCACCAATGCGGTGAAATATGGCGCCCTGTCGGTGCCGGGCGGGCAGGTCGACCTTACCTGGACCATCGATGCGGAAGAGGGAAAGTCATTCCTCACGATCTGCTGGGAGGAGCGAGGCGGACCAACCGTATGCGCGCCCGAGCGAGGCGGGTTCGGCACCCGCTTGATGGCCAGCCTTGCCAGCGATCTCGGCGGCAAGGGAGTCATCGACTATCAGCCGACCGGTGTCGTCTGGCGGCATCGGGCTGATCTGGCACGGATCACCGAACCCGCTTGAGTGGAACCCACGGCGGTTCCGGCTCGGTAAAATGTCACGGGTGGAAAAACTTGGATGTGCTGTCCGCTGGGGATTCACATTGCGCGCGCGCGTGATAGATTCATCTTATGTTCCAGCAACCCGACCTCTTCGCCTCCGTCGATCCGGTCAGGCAGCCGCCGTCCGACGACCTGAATTTGCCTGCCCTCATCGAGCGCATCGCCGATGTTTCGCGGCGGCCGCGCTATGCCTTCATGGTGCTCAACCTGATCGCCAAGGCGGCGGGGCGGAACAGCGGCAGTGCAGGTCCTTACGTCCAGGTGGATGGCGAGCGCATTCCTTTGCGCGATTGGCTCTGCGACTCTCTCGTCCCCATTGCGCAGCGCGATGCGCGCCGCCTCGCCATCGTCGACCAGGTGCGGTCGGGCCTTGAGGCGCAGAAGGCACTGCCTGACGATCCGCAGGAGGCGGCCCGTGTGGTCCAGGAGGAGGTGAAAGTGCGCATCCGCCGTTCGGGCCGTTGCAATGTCAGCCGCGCTGTCTCGGACCTCGTAAGAGCCGGCCTTGTGCGCAGGCATTATCAGGGCTTTCGCGTCGATCATCATAATCGCGGTGCGCAGCGCGAAGCGGTTTACACGATCACCGATGCGGCTGCGCGCGCGTTGCGCGCCTGAGCAGGACGGCAGGGCAGGAAAACCGTTCTGTTCGGCATGACATATCATTTTAATTGCTCATTTGCACATGATATGTCATGCACTTTCCATGCCCCGCGCCTCTCGAGCCTCCAGCGGTCTGCCGCCACAAAGCCAGCGTGCCATTCGCCAGTTGGGCGAAGACTTGCGCACCGCACGCAAGCGGCGACGCATCCCGCAGAAACTGATGGCCGAGCGTATGCTGGTGTCGGTGCAGACGCTGCAGCGTCTCGAAGCCGGCGATCCGACCGTAGGCCTCGCCGCGCTGGCGAGCGCTCTCTTCGTGCTGGGTATGACGGCTCGCCTGGAATCGCTCGTCGCCCCTGAAACCGACAGGGTCGGGACCAGCGAGGAAATCGGCCGCCTGCCGCACAGCATCCACACGCCGCGGCGCGACGATCCGCTGGATTTCTAAGCCATGGCCGACATCGAAACCTTCGTTTTCGTCTATTTGGACGGCGTTGCCGTCCCTGCGGGCCTTTTGCGCCTCCACAGCGAGCCGCGTGCCAGCTACGCGACCTTCGCATACGGCAATCGCTATCTCGAGCGGCCCGACCGTGTCGCGATCGATCCTGTGACCCTGCCGCTGCCGCCGGCCGGCACGCGCCAGGAATTCCGGACCGAGGAAGGCTTTGCCGTCTTCAATGGGATCCGCGACGCCGCGCCCGACGGGTGGGGTCAGTATCTCATGTACAAGGCGATGGGCGAGCGAACGCCAAGCGAGGCGGATCTCCTGCTCGCGTCCGGTGACCACCGCGTCGGCGCACTGGCGTTCGGTCCCACGCTAGAGGCGCCAAGGCGCCTCGCGCCCTGGGGCGAAGCCGACGCGCCCGGCGAACAGTTCACCCTGGCAGAACTGGCCGCCGCCGCCGAAGAAGCGCAGGAGGTCGACCAGCTCAGCGAAAATCTGCGCCCCCTCTTGACCGCCGGCTCGTCGCTGGGCGGTGCGCGTCCCAAGGCGGCGACGACGATCGAGGGCCAATCCTGGATCGCCAAGTTTCCAGCACGCAACGACACCTTTCCCGAGTGCCGGGTCGAGCTAGCCACCATGCGGCTCGCCGCTGAATGCGGGCTCGACGTTCCGTCGCTTCGCTTCGAGCAACTGCTCGGCCGCGACATCTATCTGATCGAACGTTTCGATCGCAGGCTGGACGGCAACCGGATGCTGCGCACCTCCTTCGCATCGGGGCTTACGATGCTGGGCGCGCATGAAAGCGAGGTCAGCCGCTATGCCTATGCCGATCTGGGCGCGACGCTACGCCAGCACGGCACTGCGGTCCGGCGGGATCTCGAGGAACTGTTCAGGCGCATGGTCTTCAATATCCTCGTCACCAATGACGACGATCACCTGCGCAATCATGGTTTCCTGTGGGACGGGAAGGGGTGGCGGCTGTCGCCGCTCTATGACGTCGTTCCCAAGCCGCAGGTGGGCCTGGATCGCCGGCTCGTGCTGGGCGTGGGGGCCGAGGGTCGCCAGGCCAGCCTTGCCAACGCGCTCTCGCAGGTCGCGCAGTTCGACCTGGGGGAGGAGGATGCGCGCGCGATCGTTATCGCTATGGCCGATAGGGTTCATGCGCGGTGGCGTGCCTGTTTCGAAGAGGCAGGGGTCAACGTCGCCGACCAGGGCCGTTTTGCTACCTGCTTTCGCCTGGCGGACCCCGAACATCGCGCAATCGGCTGACAGGCCAGCGATTTCACGCCGAAGGGCGTCACAGGGCCCCGGCGCTCCAGAGGGATTTCAGGCAGCGCGCGCTTCGGCCGACGCGGTAGAGAAAGCAGCGGCGGAAGAGGGCGCTGCCTTGGTCATGCCAGCCGCCGCGGCGATCAGCCGCTCCCGCATCGCCTTGCCTGGCTTGAAATGCACCGATCGCTTGGCCGGGACCGGCACGGCCAAGCCGCTGCGTGGATTTCGCCCGGTGCGAGCCTCGTGCAGCCGCGTCAAAAAGGCACCGAACCCGCGCAGCTCGACACGCCCGCCAGCGGCTAGCTGGTCGACGACCGCCTCGAAGAAGAGATCGACGATCTTTTCAATCTCCTGCGCGGAGAGTTCCGGGTTTTCCTTGCCCAGGAGGGCCACGAGTTCAGATCGCACCATGGCTGGAGCCTGCTTCACTGGTTTGTCACTGCATCCAAGGTAAGTCATCCGCTCGCCTATCTCCACATTTTATGTTGGTGTCGTAATGATTTAGTTTGAGTGTGGTTGGTCGGGCTGGCAACTCACCGCGGCACGATCTGAAGGTCCGGACTGAGCTGCGCCCGCATAGCCCGGATCCTATCGGTCGCATCGTCCGCAGACATGCCGAGCGTCATCAGGGCCTGAGCGCCGAGCCCAAGCCCCGCAGCATAGTTTTCGGGAAAGACATGTGCCGCGCCCGCCTGCGCCAGCTCACCCAGATGCGCATCGTCGCGGAGGCTGGCGATCACATGGATCGCGGGGTTCAGGCGCTTGGCTTCGCGAATGATGCGCACCGACCGATGCCAATTGTTGACAAGCACGATGATGGCTGCGGCGCGATCGACGCCGGCTGCCTTGAGTATTCCCGCTCGGCTGGCGTCGCCGAAAACCGCTTTATGACCGTCCTGTTGGGCGCGGCGAAGGCGCTCCACGTTTCGCTCGATCGCCAGGTATGGAATTTCGCTCGCCTCGAGTGTGAGCGCGACCAGACGGCCCACGGGGCCGCAGCCGGCAAGCACGACGTGACCCTTGAGCTCCTGAGATGTTGTGCGAACCGCTGTTTCGATCTCCGCGCCGCGCGGATCCCGGCTCCGCAGGATGAGATCTCCGGCCCGGTCGCTCCACTGCGCCAGGATCGGTCCGACGAGCATGCTCGCGGCGATCGCGCCCAGGACGGGCTGGCCGATCGCGGGCGACAGAAGGGCGCTATCGAGCGACCGACCCACGATGAGTAGCCCAAGCTCACCCGAATGCGCCAGAAGCAAGCCGGTCTTGACCGCGCTGCTTGCCGGGAGGCCTGAGAGACGGGTGACGCCAAAGACGACCAGGAACTTGACGACAAGGATCGCGGCCAGAACGAGAAAGGTGACAGCCGGCTGGGCCAGGATCTGCGACCAGTCGACCGACATGCCGATCGTCACGAAGAAGACGCCCAGCAGCAGATCGCGAAATGGCCGGATTTCCTCTTCGAGCTGGTGCCTGAAGTCACTTTCGCCGACCATCATCCCGACTACGAAGGCGCCGATAGGAAGCGACAGTCCGATCTTTTCCGCTGCAAGCGACGCGCCCACAACAAGCGTCAGCACGCCCAGCAGGAAGGTTTCGTCCGGGCCGGATCTCGCGACCCACCCGAGCAAACGGCCAAGCGTGCGCCGTGCGAGAAGCGCCACGCCCGCCAATGCCACGAAGCTGACACCCATGCGCAGCAGTACCTTTTCCATCTCGACCTCGTTGGCCGCGTCTGGAAGGGCAGCAATGAGCGACAGCAGGATCAAAGCGACCAGGTCCTCAAACAGGACTATGCCGGTCGCAGCCACGCCGTGGCGGCTCGATACCGCGTCGGTGTCGACGAGATGCTTTTGGATGATGGCGGTCGATGACATGGCGATGGCGCCGCCCAGGAGGGCCGCTGGCAGAAGCGGCAATCCTACGAGGAAATGGCTCGCAGCTCCCGCCAGCAGTGTTGCGCCTGCCACGGTTCCGAACCCGAGCCCGATCATGGCGCCCCCGCTGGACAGCAGCCGAGGCACGGAAAATTCAAGGCCAATCACGAACATGAGGAGAGCGATGCCGAGCTCGCCGAAAAAATGGGTGCCTTCGCTGTCGGTTACTGCGCCTATGCCATGGGGGCCCAGGAGCAGGCCGGCGGCGAGATAGCCCAACACCGGCGACAGGCGGAGCCTCGCCAGGATGGCAACTGCCACAAATGCAGCCGCGATCAGAAGGAATGTCTGAGCAAGCTGTTCTTCCATGAATTCAAGAGCCTTATCCAGTCGCTAGTTGGATTTGGGCGTGATGTAGGATGAAAGAGGGAGATGTCATCGGTTGATGCCAGCCACCCGACCTAAAGACGGCACCCGTCAATCATTGTGATGATTTATACATCAAAACTAGCTTTTGAGGGTGGGAAATGATGTGATATATGGGCAAAAGGATGCAAATTCGGAGTAGCATCGGGTCGCGCTAAGGTACGGCAGCTTCGCAAAAGGGGCTGCCGCTTCGGCTCGCAGTCCTTTCTCGACCGATAGCTTGGCAGCTAAGGGGACGGTTCGCCCGCGCTTCCGACATCGCGCTCTCAGGACGCTCGCGACGCTACCGCGTCGTTGCGCGACGTACCTGCGGATCAACCGGCGGCCAGTCGGGCCTGCTCCCTCGCAAGAAGGCTTGGTGCATGGCCGGGGCGTCCGAAGAGATAGCCTTGGACCTGGTCGCATCCCTCAGCCACCAGCAGATCGACGTGCCCACTGGTCTCAACCCCTTCGGCGAGCACAGGGACGCCAAGGCTGTGGCCCAGCGCGAGCACCGCCCTGATGATTGCTCTGGCCTGCGGCCGCTCTTCGGACCCGATGACGAATGATTTGTCGATCTTGATCTTGTCGAAGGGGAACGAGTTGAGCGTATCGAGCGAGGAATAGCCGGTGCCGAAATCGTCGATGGCAATGGCGATCCCCATCGCCTTGAGTCTACGCAAAATATGCAAGGCGCGCGGCTTGTCGGCGATGATCGCGGTTTCAGTGATCTCCAGTTCGAGACGCCTTGGTGCGAGTCCGGTCTCCAGAAGGGTCTGGGCCACGCTCTCGGGCAGGCTCGCCTGGCTCAACTGCACGGCGGAGAGGTTGATGGCCACGGTCAGTCCGTCACCCCAGCGGGCCGCCTCCTCACAGGCTTGCCGCAGCACCCACTCGCCAAGCGCCAAGATCTCGCCGGTTTCTTCAGCAACGGGAATGAAGATGTCAGGGGGGACCAGGCCGCGCTTTGGGTGGGTCCAGCGCAGCAGAGCTTCATAGCCGTTTACCCTGTCGTCCTTGAGCGAACGCTGCGGCTGGTAGAGGATCGTCATCTCACCGCGCGCGGCGGCGCCCCGAAGATCGGCCGCGAGTTGCCGGCGTTCGCGCGCCTGCTCGTCCATGCCTTTTTCGTAATAGCAGATCCGCTCGCCTACCGTCCCTTTTGCCCGGTACATGGCCAGATCGGCATGATTGCACAGCTGTTCGCGATCCTGGCTGTCAGCCGGATAGGTTGCGATGCCAAGGCTCGCATGGACGCTCAGATCGTGCGCATTGCCGGCATTGATCGCCGCCAGCCCGGTGCTCAGGCGCGTCACAAAGTCGGCAAGCTCATAATCTTCCCGGTACAGAATTGCGGCGGCGAATTCGTCGCCACCCAGCCGGGCGACATGTTCATTCTCGCGAACCGCGTCCTTGAGCGCTGCGGCGACCATCTTCAATGCTTGGTCTCCGGCTGAATGGCCGCGGCTGTCGTTGATGTCCTTGAAATTGTCGAGGTCGACAACGACCAGTCCCAGGCGCGAACCGGCTCGCGCCGTAACGTCCAGATCGCGGTCGACGACATCGTTGAACCTACGCCGGTTGGGCAGGCCGGTCAGGCCATCATGCAGCGCCAGGTGCCGGATTCGTTCTTCCGAACGGCGCTGCTGGGTAATATCGTCAAAGGTGCTCACCCATCCGCCGTCGGGAAGCGCGCGCGAACGTACGCTCACCACCACGCCGGGATATTCCGAGATTGCGGGTGCGTCTCCTGAAGCGCTCAGGGCCTGGTTGAGGTTACGCTCGATTTCTGCTGCGCGCTGCTCGACCTCGGTAACGGGAAGATGGTTGGCAATGCCGGTGCGGATCACTTGTCCCACCGTCATTCCGCATTGGAGCGCATCGCTTCCAAGCCCGTATAGATCCAGGAAACGCTGGTTCCAGAGCAAAAGCCGACCGTCGCCGTCGTATAGGCACAGGCCCTGGTGCATATTCTCAAGGGCTAGGTCGAGTTGGGCCTTCATGCCTTGGACGCGAAGCTGATTCTCGCGTTCCTGTCGGCGCAATTTGATGCCCGTCCGCCGGCTCGTGATCGCCGCCGCCGCGGTCAGAGCGATCGTGCAGGAGGCCGCGAGAAATATCCAGAGCGACATGGCGCGGGGAGACATCATGCTGAGGGGGGAGAATTCGCCACGCGACGGGATCAGCGTGATCGCGGTCATGCCGGTAAAGTGAAGCAGGACGACGGCGGCGGTGATCAGACCAGCGGCCGCTGCGCCTTTGGCGAGCGATCTGCCGCGCAGCGCAAGGGGCAGCGCCAAGACTAGCGGGACGATTGCGAACACGGCCGAGGCCGCGACATAATCGGCCTTCCAGCGAATGAGCGCAGGCATTTCGAGCGCCGCCATGCCAAGGTAGTGCATGGCCGTGACGCCGCCGCCCATAACCGAAGCGGCAAGAAGCGAGCCGAGCCAGTGCGGCGCGCGTGTCGCAATGAAGAGGCCCGCTGTCGCGCCTGCCAGCACGACCAAGAGCGAGACCACGGTCTGTTGGACATGATAGCCCATGACGATGCCGGGATCGTAGCCCAGCATCGCGATGAAGTGCGTGGCCCAGATCCCAAGACCGGCAGTCAACCCCGCCATCGTCAGCCACAAGCTGCGCGAACCCGTGTCTGTCCAGGCCGCCTGGCGACACAGGCGAACGGTTGCTGCCGCCGTCAGGAGACAGACTATAGCCGCGAGGATGACCAAGGGCGCGTCATGTTGATCGCGCAGGCAAAAGAGAAAGGGGAACATCGCCAATCGAAACTGGAGGAATTTGAACCGTCCCCATTTCAGAAAGTGATTAACGGAGTTCCGCCTTTTGCGACAAAATGCGTAAAATTCGAACGATACGCGCGAAAGGCTTTCCGCCGGCAGTGCGGTCGCCCATCCTCTTTGCTCTCGCGGACAGGTCCGCGCTCGGAGGCGGACATGCGCATCGCGATCTTTGGCACGCGGAAATACGACCGGCAGTTCCTGACCCAGGCGAACGCGGCCTATGGGTTCGATCTCGATTTCCTTGACGTTGCCTTGTCGCCCACGTCGGCGCAGCTCGCGCGCGGTTTTGACGTCGCCTGCATCTTTGTGAACGATATCGCCAACCGGCAGGTGCTCGAGATGTTGGCCGAAGGCGGGGTGGGTCTCGTCGCGTTGCGCTGCGCAGGCTATAACAATGTCGATCTCGTGGCGGCCGAGACGCTCGGTCTCGCCGTCGTGCGGGTGCCGGGCTACTCGCCGCACGCGGTTTCCGAATTCACGATCGGTCTCCTGCTGGCGCTCGATCGCAAGATCCACCGCGCATGGTCCCGGGTTCGTGAGAACAATTTTGCGCTCGATGGCCTTGTCGGCCGTAACCTGCACGGACGTGTCGCGGGCGTCGTGGGAACGGGACAGATTGGCGGGCTTGTCGCTCGAGCCTTGCGGGCTGGCTTCGGGTGTGAGGTCCTGGCCAGCGATCCTGTCGTTGACGAAGCGCTCGTCGCAATCGGCGTGCGCTATGTCGAGCGCGAGGACCTGCTTCGCGAAGCGGATATTATCACCTTGCACTGCCCGCTCGCGCCCGAGACCCGCCATCTGATCGATGGCCGCGTCCTGGCGGCAGCGCGGCCCGATCTGGTTCTGGTCAATACCAGTCGCGGCGCGCTTATCGACAGCGCCGCGCTGATAGAGGCGCTCAAGGCGCGCCGGCTGGGCGGTGTTGCGCTCGATGTCTATGAGCAAGAGGCGGGCATCTTCTTCGACGATCTTTCCAGCGAGATCATCGACGACGACATCCTCCAACGCCTGCTGACGGCTCTGTTGCAAAGATTGGCGGCAGTCAGAGGTAGGCTGTCGCTCTGCGCCGATCAGGCGGCTGCTGCGAAATGGTGGTTGAGCATGCCCATGGCCTCCGTCAGCGCCGAGGGCCCAATGCCAAAAGCTCTCTCCACAAGGCGCACCTCGCCCCTGATGCCGGGCTGCAGGCACCAGGGGCGAGCCTGTCCTTTGCGCAGGGCTCGCATGACTTCGAATCCCTTGATCGTGGCATAGGCCGTGGGGATCGATTTGAAACCGCGCACCGGCTTGATCAGTATCTTGAGCTTTCCGTGATCGGCCTCGATCACGTTATTGAGATACTTCACCTGCCGGTGGGCCGTCTCCCGGTCCAGCTTTCCTTCGCGCTTCAATTCGGTGATCGCTGCACCATAGCTCGGCGCTTTGTCGGTATTGAGCGTGGCAGGCTTTTCCCAGTGCTTCAGGCCTCGCAGGGCCTTGCCCAGGAACCGCTTCGCTGCCTTGGCGCTGCGGGTCGGCGACAGGTAGAAATCGATCGTGTCGCCCCGCTTGTCGACTGCCCGGTACAGGTAGGTCCACTTGCCCCGCACCTTGACGTAGGTTTCATCCAGGCGCCAGCTCGGATCAAAGCCACGCCGCCAGAACCAGCGCAGCCGCTTCTCCATCTCCGGGGCGTAGCACTGGACCCAGCGATAGATCGTCGTATGGTCGACCGAAATGCCGCGTTCCGCCAGCATTTCCTCAAGGTCGCGATAGCTGATCGGATAGCGACAATACCAGCGCACCGCCCACAGGATCACATCACCCTGGAAATGGCGCCACTTGAAATCCGTCATCGTTCCGTCCGTCCAATCTCCGCCAAGCATGCTCAAGCTTCACGATTTTTGCAACAGAGCCATCCGGCGGAATGGACGCCCTGGGAGGACGCCCAGCTCGTCGAAGGCTATCGCCGCGGCGTGCCGTTGGCGCAGATCGCCACCCTTATCGGCCGGCCGTTCGGCGGCCTATCCAGCCGGGCCGGAGCTCTCGGCATCGTGCATGCGAACCATCCGCCGGACTGGTCGGAGGCGGAAACGGCGAGGGCTCTCGACCTGGCCGAAGCGGGTCATCGCTACACGGCGATCGTCGGGATGCTCGGCCAGGAAGGCTTTCCCCAACGCACGGTCCGCGGCTTCGGCCTCGCCATCCGCAAGCTGGGCTATGGCCGCGGCTGGGGCAGGGCCTGGACGCCGGAAGAAGACGCCCTGCTGCGCAAGGCCTACATCGACGGTACGAGTCTCACCCCGCTGCGCCGCCAGCTTGGCCGCACCGCTGGATCGCTGCGCCACCGCGCCGAATATCTGGGCCTGCGCGGGCTTCATGCCAACCGCAATGGCTGGCGGCTTGGTCCGGACTGGACCGAGGCCGACGAGGCGCGCCTTCGTGCGGACTATGGCCGTGTCCCGACCAAGGTCCTGGCGGCAAGCCTGGGACGGACCAAAGCTGCGCTCACCTCGCGCGCGAATAGCCTCGGCCTTGTCCACGGCTACATTCGGCCTTTCAGCGACGATGAAACGCGCGCGCTCGACGTCGCCTTCAACACCGGTGTGTCGCTCGCCGATCTCGCGGTGGCGCTCAACCGCAAGGCCATGTCGCTCAGCAAATACGCGACCAACCATGGCTATCAGTTCGGCCGCCGGCCGCGCCGCGCCGTGACGCTCGAAGCGCTCTTGGCCACGAACTGACCCGGGCTCGGGCGCCGAGCCATTCGCCCGAGCCCTTCCACGCCCGCCAATCAGAACGTCGCGATGCCGCGCGAAGCGGCCCCGTGACCGGGGATCTCTCATGCCGCCGCAGGATCGACACATCAGGAACGTCCTGAAACTCTTCGATGCGCATTGCTATCGTCACGACCGCTACACGCTCTTCTCCGACTGCATGGAGCTCATAGCGATCAGCATCTCGAACAGCGTCGACAGCCGATCCCGGGAAACGCGCGAGGCGCGCTATCTCGAGATCGTGGGACGATATGAGCAGCACACCATCGAGATGTTCCCTCGCGTCTTCGGAGAGATCACAATGGCACTGGAGGAAGCGCCAGGGGACGTCCTCGGGAGCATCTTCACCGCGCTCGAGATCCACAACAAGAACCGTGGGCAATTCTTCACGCCCTATCCGGTTTGCCAGATGATGGCACAGGTCACGCTTGGCGATGCCAAGGACGCCCTGGCGCTGATCGACGACAAGGGTTTCGTCAGCGCGATGGAACCCGCCTGCGGTGCCGGCGCCATGGTCATTGCTCTCGCCGAAGCGATGCGCGCCGCCGGGATCAACTATCAGCGCCATCTCCACGTGACGGCGATCGATATCGACCAACGCGCCGTACACATGGGCTATATCCAGTTCTCGCTGCTCCACATTCCGGCCCACGTGATCGTTGGTAACTCTCTCAGCAACGAGGTCCGCGAACACTGGTTCACGCCGGCCCACATCCTCGGCGGCTGGGGCGCCAGGCTTGCCAGCCAGGAACGCTTGGTCGAACAACCCCCGCGATTTTTTACTGAAACGACACCGGAACGCACAACCCACGATAAGCAAGCCCAAGAGCCAAGGACCAGAACGGTCGGCGAGCAGTTGACCCTATTCTGAATTGCAATCCCGCCAGCGCGCCTCGGCTCTGGACATCACACTCTGAGGCGGGCTCTGGATCACCAATATACCCGGAACCTCCGGTCAGAGCGATCATAGGGCTGTTCGAAAATCGCTGCCCGCACCTTCTCCGCGATCTCTTTGAGCGTGGCGAACATCCGATTGATTTCGGACAGATCGCTGAGCTGTTCCGGCCCATATCTCACCATGAGATAATCGCGCTGATCGCTCAATCGGACCAGATGCTCCGCGGTACGGCGCCGGAGAGACAATCCCTTCTCGACAGCCAACCGCGTCCGTTCGGCGAGATCATGCTGCAATCCCCGGACCTGCTTTCGATCGACCGAATGAAAGAGCAGAAACGCATTGAGGTAAGTCTCGATCGACTGAATGGCGCACAGCCTAGCCGGGGTGGACGAGACACTCCGGCCTTTCTCGATCTGCGGCAGCAGCCTGTGCGCGGCATCCCAGTAGGCGTCGGCCAAGGTCATGACCGTACCAACCGACGCCTCCGTGCCGGGATAGGACGGGGTGCGAGTCTCGATCAGCCCCGGAGGTGTTGTCGAGCGCCGCGTCGAAATATCTTGATCCGATGGTCCCTTTTCCAAACCGGCCGTCTCCCCAGAGGAAGTCCTATTAGGCGGGCTGCCCTTCGGTGGATTTCGGACTTCCGCGACGAACCGGCGCAGATTTCGTCGCCTTTGCCGATGCGGCAGCGCTGGACCCCTTGGGCTTGCGGCCAAGTCCGATGCTCTTGGCGAGCGTGCGACGCTGCTCGGCGTAATTGGGCGCGACCATCGGATAGTCGGCCGGAAGATTCCACTTCGAACGATAGTCCGCCGGCGTCATCTGATAGTGCGTCATGAGATGACGCTTGAGCATCTTGAGCTTTTTGCCGTCTTCCAGGCAGACGATGTAGTCAGGTTTCACCGAGGCACGCACGGATACCGCCGGCTCCTGCTTTGTCTCGGGCGCCGTTTCACTTTTGCCGAGATTGCTCAACGCTCCGTGAACATTCTGGATCAGGGACGGCAAATCCGCCACCGCCACGCTGTTGTTCGTCACATGCGCCGCGACGATATCAGCGGTCAGGGTAATCAGCGTGCTATCGTTTTCCGATACGTCGCTCATGATGATCTTGCCTTCTCTGGTTGAAGAACCCGGAAGACTATTCGCTACCGGGAACATGGCGCCCTGTGAAGTTCCCAAAGGCTCACAGGAGCACCTATTCACCCGCGCCAAACAGGGACGTACGATATCTGATCGCGTCCAAACCCGAACATTCCGTAAATCCCTTCATGTCGATTCATGTCCAAAGAAGAGGGGAATGGGCCGGGGAGACCGGTCGGAGGCCAAGCGCCTTCGACCCCTTCCACCCGGGAGCCAGGACATGGAGACCTCACGAAGCCAGCGATGGCGGGAACGCCGCGCCTTATGGGCGACGGACTCTCTCATCATCAATCCGAAGGCCTATTCGGTCGACATCATCGATCACGCCGTAGCGCGTACGTTCATCGCCGAGCATCATTATCTGCCGAGCTATCCGGCAGCCCAGGTCGCAGTCGGCCTCTTTGGACTCCGCGCGGTCCTGGCAGGCGTGGCCGTCTTCGCGGTTCCCGCGACCGACGCCGTCATCACCCGGCACACGGGCTTCACCGATCCGGCAAAGGGATGCGTTCTCGCACGCCTGATTCTTCTCGACCGGGTCCCGCAGAACGGGGAAAGCTTCTTTTGCGCACGGGCCTTCCGACTGCTTCGCCAGGCGCGGCCAGCGATCGAAGCCGTCGTTTCCTACAGCGACCCCGAATTCGGGCATACCGGCCGGGTTTACGCCGCTCTTTCCGGGGCGCACCGGGGCACCACGCGCCCGCGTACAGTCCTTCGCGCCGCAGGCCAGACGATCTCCGATCGGACGCTTTCGAAGATCCGGCTCCGCGAACGCGGGATGGATGGCGCCATCGACCAGATCGTCCGCCTCGGTCTACCGGCGCCCGGCCTGCGCGAGAGCCCAGCCGCATGGCTCGCCCGCCTTCAGGCCGAGCAGCTCCTGACCCGCCACCGCCAATCCGGACTCTTCACCTACTGCTTCGAGCTCACCCGCAACGCGCGCCGACAGGGCCGCGCACTCCCGCGGTTGCCCTATCCTAAACTATTGCCGGGGCCGTGATCGCTCTCAGGCCTTGACGCCTTCGACATAGGTGATCGCCTCACCGACCGTCTGGTTCTTCTCCGCGTCGGCATCGGGGATCGCGATTCCGAATTTCTTCCTCGATCGCCATGACCAGCTCGACGACATCCAGGCTGTCTGCCCCGAGATCATCAATGAAATGGGCGTTGGGCATTACTTTCTCGCGGTCGGCGCCAAACTGATGCGCCACGAAATCGCTGACCCGATGGCTACGTCACCCCAAGCGACCCTCCCGCGGAGCGGGCTCGTGCTCTGCGCGCAACCTGTTCCACAAGGTCTACATGCAGAACCTGACAGTTCAGGCGGGCAATAGCGGCCTGATCGTCGGCACTCCGAGCGAACCCCGGCTGATCGGGGTGACTCTGAGGCTGCACAATTAAACCAACCCGTCTCTAAAACGCTCGAATTTCGAGACGCATGCGGCCTACATGAGCTATCCGCTCCCCAGGTTAGGCCGTTACCGCTGGCTGTATTTCAGGTCGATTGCGCCCATCGCCAACGCGGAGGGAGAACCTCCCTCGCGCGCTATCTCCTCGTCAACGCAACGCTGCCTCGGGCTTCGAGTGTCTTTCGGCCGCACAGGCACGGTATAGACCTCGCCGTAGCCCGGCACGATGACCGTGCGCGCAACCGCGCGAGGATCGTCTGTCGGCGCGGGCTGAACAAGAACAGTGCCGCGGCCTGGCAGATATAACATGCGCGGTTGCGGGGCTGCCGGCTTCTGGTCAGAGGACTGCGCGGCTATCGGCGCAGTCGCGCCGATCGTGAGCGCGGCTGTCGCCGCCAAAGCCAATAATTCTATGCGGGCCACAGTGAGGCAAATTGGCCGGGGTGCGGTTTTCATCAAGTTAACGCCCCAATTGCTAGAGGAGTGGCCTGCCCTCTGCGAGGGAGTCCAGAGCAGTACGATCATGGATTAGGATGCGTCGTCCGATACTTGTGAGCAGGCCGGCCCTGGCCCAGGCGGAGAGCATTCGGCTCGCAGTGTGAAGGGTCGTTCCCGAGAACTCCGCCAGGTCCTTACGACGTAGCGGGAACGCTACCTCGTCGCCACCATCGTTACGGATCAGGCGCAGGAGCGCACGGGCGAGACGCTGATCGGCGCGCTGGGTGGCCAACTCGCGGACCCGATCCTGAAGTTCGATAAGCCGCGTCCCGATCACTCGAATGACGTTCAGCGACACCTGCGGATATATGCCGATCAGCACTACTATATCCGCCTCGCTCCAACTGAGGACGACCGACGCCTCCGCTGTGATCGCGTCCGCCGGAAGAAGGTGGTCAGTGAAGAGAGGCACTGTTCCGAACATTTCGCCGGAGCCGATAAAGCGAATGATCGCCTGCCCGCCATCACTGCCGGTCTGGATGATTCTCACGCTGCCCTTCGCCACCGCATAGGCCCGCTCGGCACGGGCTCCTTGCTCGAAAATCCTCGCATGTTTTGGCAATCGTTCGATGCGTGCGCAGGCATGGGCATGCACCAGCGCTTCGTGAGGCAGATCGCGAAATAGCTCCACCGCGCCGATAATCTTCAGGTGTGAAGCAAGGCCTCGGGTCTGAACGATGATTTGCCTCCTGCCTTCTCTCGTTCGGGTCGATCTAGTCGAAATAACAGAGCCGAGTTTGCGCCAGCGCAAACCGGCTCGCACCGACAGCCTCTACAAGCAAACTGTTATCATGAAGAGGATCGTCGTGACCAAAGCATTGTCTCCCCAAACCATGACGTTGGTCAAAGCGACGGCGCCAGCCCTTCAACAGCATGGCGTGGACATCACCACGCGCATGTATCAGCGGCTATTTGTCGATCCCGAGATCAAGGCGCTGTTCGACATGGCCGCGCAGGAGTCGGGCGCGCAACCCAAGCGCCTTGCGGCGGCGATCCTGGCGTTCGCCCAGAATGTGGACAAGCTCGACGTCCTGAAACCGGCGATCGAGCGGATCGCCGGGCGGCACGTCGATACCCATATCAAACCAGAGCATTATCCTGCGGTCGCCAATGCCTTGCTGCCGGCCATTCGCGACATCCTGGGCGAGGCCGCGACGGACGAAATCCTGGCGGCATGGGGCGAAGCCTATTGGTTCCTCGCCGACATTCTGATCGCGCGCGAGGCCGAGCTTTATGACGAGGCCCAGGCCGCATGACGGGGCCGGCGCCCTACAGCTCGTCGCCGGTGTTCGATCAGGACACATTGCCGGCGGCGCTGCGCGCGCGCCATGACACCAAGGCGGGGGTGTGGGGACTGATCCGCGTCCTCGAAGGTGAACTGAAGCTCACCTATCTCGAGCCGGCGTCGGAAGTCATCCTGAAGCCCGGTCATCCCGGTCTGATCGAACCGCAGCAGCCGCATTTCGTGACCCCGCTGGGTCCGATGCGGATGCAGGTCGAATTTTACCATGAGCCGCCCCCGAAGAGCTGATGATCGCGGACGATTTCACTCTTGCGCGCGTGATCCATGTCGTCGCCGTCCTGTTCTGGATCGGCGGCGTCGCCTTCGTGACGCTGGTGCTGATGCCGGCCGTGCGTGCCGGCAATCCGCCCGCTGAGAGGCTGGCGGCATTTCACCGGATCGAAGGCCGCTTCGCGCCGCAGGCTCGGCTGTGGGTTCTCCTTGCCGGCGCTAGCGGCTTCTGGATGACCTGGCGGGCGGACCTGTGGGAGCGTTTCGCCGATCCCCGCCTCTGGTGGATGCAAGCGATGGTGGCGATCTGGCTGGTGTTCGTCGCCATGCTGTTCGTCATCGAGCCGCTTTATCTGCACCGCCGCATGGCCGCTTCCCCCGATCCGGCGGCCGACTTCGCACGCATGGAGCGTATGCACCGTCTGCTGCTGGCGGCATCGGTCATCGCGCTGATCGGCGCCGTCGGCGGCAGTCACGGGCTTTTCTAAAGGAAGAGGGACGGGGAACGATGTCGACGACGAAACGGCTGTGGATCGGCCTGGCTGCCGTCATCTTCGCAGGATTCGCGGTGATGCTGTGGCTCGGGTCGGACCTTATGCGTACCGCGCCGCCGATCCCCGAACGGGTCGTGACCGCTTCCGGGCGCACCGTCTTCACACGCGACGATATCGAGACCGGCCAACAGGTTTGGCAGTCGATGGGCGGCCAGCAGCTCGGCAGCGTGTGGGGTCACGGCGCATTGATCGCGCCCGACTGGTCCGCCGACTGGCTGCACCGGGAGGCGCTGGCCCAGCTCGACGCCGTTGCCCGCACGAAGGGCGCGGCCAGCTTCGACATGCTGTCGCTGGCAGATAAGGCGGCTTTGCAGGCCGAGCTACGTCCCGGCTTCCGTGCCAACACCTATGACGCTGCGACCGGCACGCTGACGATCAGCGACGCGCGCGCTGCAGCGATCGCCGGCGTGGCAAGGCATTATGACAGCCTGTTCTCCGCTGACCCGGCAACGCGCGATTTGCGCGTCGCCTACGCCATGAAGGAGAACACACTTCCCGATCCGGCGCGGCGCAGGGAACTCGCGGCCTTCTTCTTCTGGACAGCCTGGGCGACCGTGACCGATCGGCCCGGCGATATGGTGAGCTTTACCAACAACTGGCCCTCCGAACCGCTGGTCGGCAACGTGCCCACGTCCGGCACCTTCATGTGGTCGCTTTTCAGCATCCTCTTCATGCTCGCCGGCATCGGCCTTCTCGCGTGGCACTATGCGGTCTGGCACGGCAAGGAACCGCCGCTCACCCCGCCCGCGGCCGATCCGCTCAAGGGGATCGTTCTGACACCCTCGATGCGTGCCAGCGCCAAATATTTCTGGATCGTCATCGCGCTCCTGCTCGCGCAGATCGGCCTGGGGGCGGCGACCGCGCATTATCAGGTCGAGGGCCAGCATTTCTACGGCATCAACCTCGCCGACTGGCTACCCTACAGCCTGACTCGAAGCTGGCACACCCAGCTCGCGGTGCTGTGGATCGCGACGGCCTGGCTCGGCACCGGCCTCTATATCGCGCCCGCCATCTCCGGCCATGAGCCGCCGTGGCAGCGCGCCGGTGTCAACTTCCTGTTCGTCAGCCTGATCGTCATCGTCGTCGGCGCGTTCGCCGGACAATGGCTGGCGGTGATGCAGAAGATGGGCCTCACCGAAAACTTCTGGTTCGGGCATCAAGGCTGGGAATATGTCGATCTTGGCCGGTTCTGGCAGATATACCTCTTCATCGGCCTGCTGCTGTGGCTCTTCCTCGTGGGTCGCGCGCTCTGGCCCGCGATCCGGCGCCGGGATGAGATGTCCTCGATCGTCGGCCTGCTGTTCCTCTCCACGGTGGCGATCGGTCTCTTCTATGGCGCGGGGCTCATGTATGGCGCGCGCAGCCACCTGTCCGAGGTTGAGTATTGGCGTTGGTGGGTGGTCCATCTCTGGGTCGAGGGCTTCTTCGAGATTTTCGCGGTCGCCGTCATCAGCTTCCTGTTCGTAAAGCTGGGGCTGGTGCGCGGCCGCACGGCCACGGTCAATGTGCTGTTCGCGACGATCGTCTTCCTGTCGGGCGGCGTGCTTGGCATGTTCCACCATCTCTATTTCGTCGGCACGTCGATGGCGGGCGTGGCGCTCGGCGCCAGTTTCTCCGCGCTTGAGGTGGTCCCGCTCGCGTTAATCGGCCTCGAGGCGATGGACACCTGGTCGCACAGTCGCGCGACGCCGTGGATGGCGCGCTACAAATGGCCGATCATGTTTTTCCTCGCGGTGAGCTTCTGGAATCTGGTCGGCGCCGGCCTGTTCGGCTTCCTCATCAACACGCCGATCGCGCTCTATTACGTCCAGGGACTCAACCTGACCCCGCTGCACGGCCATACCGCGCTCTTCGGCGTCTATGGGATGCTCGGCATCGGCCTGATGCTCTTCTGCCTGCGCGGCCTGCGCGATCATATCCATTGGAACGAAGGCTGGCTACGCGCGAGCTTCTGGTGCTTCAACATCGGGCTTGCCCTGATGGCCCTGCTCACGCTGCTGCCGATGGGCGTGCTGCAACTTCAGGCGGCGCTCGATCATGGCTACGCCTATGCGCGGTCGGCCGCGTTTATGGATCGGCCGCTGATCCATTTCCTCGTGTGGATGCGCACCCCCGGCGATGTGGTATTTGCCGCTGGCGCGCTGCTGCTGACGGCGTTTGTCGCGCTGCAATGGCTTCGGCCCATACCGGAAGTACCCGCCTCTACTGCAAAGGCGAACGAACAGAGCGTTTGACTAACACCTACGTGCCGATTTGTGGATATCAGTCAGCCCGTAAAATGACTGCTGTGGTGTAGAGGGAATGCAATTCCCATCCTAAGGATGCATAGAGACCGCGACCCTCTGCAGTGGCGACCAACACCTCCCGCGTCGCACCATGATGCGCGCGATGGATTCAAGTTTCTTCATGACGGTTCGCGCGAGGCCGCGCCGTCTATGAGCGGCGTTGGTTTCGATCCGATCGTATATGGCAAACTCACCGACGCGAACGACACGTCCGATTGCGACCAGCGCGCCGCTCGGAGTAAGCGCCCGCACGATTACAATGGGGCGAGGTTCAGCCGCATCGAGCAGATAGCCGTCAGGAGGCGCGGAATCGCCGGGCATGATGCGCCGATATTTCATCATGAAGCCCGGTGGCTGTATTACCCAGTGTTCTGGTAAGGCGACGCGCATTGCTGTCGCCGAGACACAAGCTTTCAAAAAAACCCACGGCTCCTCGATCGTGGTGGCCAATTCGTGCAGGGCCGGCGAGATATCGGTAAAGACATAGCGCGTCCGTTGTTGCGGCCATCCCACATCGACTCTGAAACCACCGTGATCTTCGACCGGAGGCGGCGTTTCGCGGGCAATGGTCCATCCTTCGATCCAAGTCG
Source organism: Rhizorhabdus wittichii RW1 (assembly GCA_000016765.1). Lineage (NCBI taxonomy): Bacteria > Pseudomonadati > Pseudomonadota > Alphaproteobacteria > Sphingomonadales > Rhizorhabdaceae > Rhizorhabdus > Rhizorhabdus wittichii. The sequence goes on along the minus strand of CP000700.1, from coordinate 90,244 downwards.
CCACAACTCTTGAATCGGCAACCAACTCATGTTCGTTAGCCATGCCTCATCCTATCAAAACCTGATGCCGGTTGGACGAGCAGATCAGTTTACGGGCGAGGGCGAAAATCGTTGATATATCGCTTGGTCTCGGAAACGCTGATTTTCGAGACAACGCAGCCTGAAAGGCTCAAAAGCGGCAATGAGCATCTCCTCGATTTCGACTTCCGGTTGATGGGCACAGGCGAGTTAGCCAGACAAGTCGTGGTTAGAGGTTCGGACTGCAATAATAGAGTTGTCCAAAGAGCCGGGTCCTCTCTACCGGTCTATCCTAGCCCTTGAACGACCGCTTCTGCGACAATCGAGACGTCAAGCGCCCCAGGTTGACGCAACGCTATCGAGCCGCTTAGCTCATTCTACGTTCAGCCATCTATGCTCATCTCGGCGGACTTGTTCAAACCGACACACAAACTACGCACTCGGCGCTTCGCACAAAGTTCTATAGGACAGCGAAGGCCGGTCATCCATCGATTCCGGCATCATTTGATACATGCATTATCTTAGGGCAGCCCGACGTAAAATTGCCGTCCCGAAACGAGCCATCGCCCGTGTCCGTCCATCCAATGATCGAGATGGCCAGCACCGCAGAGGCCGACGACCACCGCGACCTGACAACGGCGCAAACGGCCGAGTTCGGGGGTCATCTCGACCTCTACGATCGCACATCTTGCCTGCAGGACAGCGACTAAAGCGGGCGGCGACTACGGCAGAGAGGTGAGGGGAAGGGAGCCGGGCGCGCAGAATGGCTGCGCGAGACCGGAGCGACTCCCATGCTGGCCAGCGATCGCCCCGCGCCGTCCGCGCGGCCCCGTGACATCGACTATATCCGCGTCGCCGAGCCGGCTCCCGTCGTGCTTGCCTATGGCATCGGCGTCGACAGCACGGCGCTCCTCGTCGAGCTCGAAAGCCGCGGCACGCCGCCTGATCTCGTGATCACCGGTGACCCGGGCATCGAGAAGCCGGAGACCTATGTCTATCAGGAGATGATGGCGGCGTGGATGGCCGCGCGCGGCATCCGCTACGAGACCGTCCGCTACACGCCAAAGCGCTTCAAGCACTGGCCGCCCTATTACGACCTGCTGGCCAATGTCCTCACCAATGCCACACTCCCCAGCATCAGCCTCGGGCGCCACAGCTGCAGTCTTAAGTGGAAAGTGGCTCCGCAGGACGCTTTCCTGAAGCAATGGGAGCCGGCAAAGGCCGCCTGGGCCAGAGGCCAGAAGGTCATACGCCTCATCGGGTATGATGCCTCGCCCGCCGACACGCGCCGCTATAACCATGCGTCCGCCATCGCGAACGATCTGTTCGAATGCCGCTACCCCTTGCGCGAATGGGGCTGGAACCGCGCCGCCTGCATCGCGCGCATAGAGGCCGCAGGTCTGCCGGTGCCACCAAAATCGAGCTGTTTCATCTGCGGGGCGATGAAGCCCGACGAGGTCCGAGCGCTGCCTTCCTGGTGCCTCAGGCTCATCGTCCTTGTCGAAGCGCGCGCAGCTCCACGCCTGCGCACGGTCGAAGGCCTCTGGCGCCGTTCGACTGCGACCCGCCCGGGCCGAATGACCGACTTCATCCGCGCCGAAGAACTGCTCCCTGCGGCCGACATCGACGCGATCATCCGCGATGCGCCGGCCGATCTCATCCGCTTCCAGGACGTGGCAGGGCACGTCCCGCTCCCCGAACGACCGACAATGGCGGAGTGGCTCGACATGTTCAACGCCGGCCTGTTGGAGGCAGCATGACAGTCCCCGTCACCGAACGCATCACCCAGCTCAACGATCGCTGCCGGCACGGCCTCGACCCCAACGCGCGGATCATGGTCACGCGCAACTGTCTCGCCCGGCTTTCAGGCGACGGCGAGGGGATCGCTGAGGTACTCGCCCAGGCCGCGTTGCTTGCGGCCGTGCGCCGTTACGCGTTCCAGCCGGGTGATGGCCCCGAACGCGACTTCGGCGCCTTCGACCTGCAGGGGCAGCGAGTCCTCTTCAAGATCTTGTATGAGGAAACGGTTGTCAAGAACACATTCTGTGTATCCTTTCCCGTGAGGCTTCCGGCTCCATTGCCGCCGTATTCAGATCCCATCGATTGGCTTCGATCGTTCCGAGGTCAGCTGATGCACAATCCGTGCATAGACTTGTATCCGGTCGAGGCCGAAGCCGCGTACCATAATCCGTATTCACATCCTCGGATCGAGCAAAGGCGGATGCGGACCAAACTACTACTGGGCGTTTCTAGGCGCCATCAATCTTCCCGGTCACGCATCGCACCAACCCGCGTCGCCTTATTGAGCCTGTTGCAACATAGGCATCAGACGGCGCGGAGCTCGGCGCCCTGCGGGACCAGTCCGGTTTCCACGAAGCGCCAAAGCGCGATTAGCAATTTTCGGGCGAGCGCCACAATCCCGACCTTGGCCGCGCGCCCGCCGTTTCCCTTGAAGCGGTTGCGATACCAAACCGCCAACTCGCTGCTTGGCTGATATCGTAGCCAACACCACGCAAGCTCCACCATCAGAACGCGCGTTCCGTGGTTGCCAGCCTTGCTAATGCCCTGATCGCGTGAGACGTCTCCACTCGCGTAGGGCGCGGGGGCCAGCCCAAGAAAAGCAGCGACGTGTCGTCGGCTTTCAAACTTGCGGCAAAACACCTCGGCAACAAGCATCACTGCGCTGTTGGCACCGATGCCCTTGAGTTGCTCGAGACGGATCGCTTTTTCGCGGCACGGAAACGTCGAGGCTTCGTCCAGAACCACATCGGCGCGGTCGCGTTCAATGCTTTTGATCTGTTCATTGAGCAGCTCGAGGCGACCGAAGCACCGCTCAATCTGGCGACGAAGGTTTGGCGGCAGCAGCCGTCCATCGCCGGTACGCATATCGTCGAGTTGCTTTGACCAGTCACCGCCGCTGATCGCTTTGACCGACTGGATGCCTTGTAAGGCCAGTAGTCCCCTAATTCGCGAAATAATCCGGGTGCGCTCGTGCACAAGATCGCCACGCTCGCGCATGACTCGGCGCGCATCTTCCTCATCCGGCGTTGGCACATCCACGACACGACACACGCTTTTGTCACCTGCGAGATAGGCTTTGAGGATACCGATCATGGCTTCGGCGTCGATGCGGTCAGTCTTCACGCGCTTGCCGCGGCGCGATACAAGGAAGCTGGCAGGATCAAGAACGTAAGTATCGATGCCATTTGCCCGCAACAGTCGTGCCAGCCAGAAGCCATCATAGCCGATCTCGAAGCATAGGCGAATGGCGGCGGGCTTACCAATACGCTCGCCCGTCTTGCTTTCGAGATTGCGAAGGTGACCGAGTAGGGCTGCGCTGTCGCCCGCGGGAATCGTACGCAGCGAGATCTTAGCCGCACCTGGCGTAAGCGATGCCACAAGCCAAGTGCGTTTGCTGAGTTCGACGCTGACAATGACAGAGGTCTGAACGCAATAATCCGATGACTGGTTCTCCATGAGACGTTCTCCGCGAAAGTTGACGGTTCAACGGAATAGCCGAAACCGATCTGCATAGGATCTATTACGACATGGCGCTCGAGTGCGGCTCCGAAGACCCGGCAGATGCCTCGATCACTCGGCGCGTCCTCACCGTCATGCTCGCCGACGATTACTGACCGCGTCCGCGGGCAAATCCAACCTTTCGAAATCGACTGCGCGCTCTTCCAGCCCTCCGGGCCGCGCGAGGGGAGGGGGAAGGCGAGCGTGAGGCTCGCAGAACCGAAGGCACGCGACCCCGGCCGACCCGGCCTTCCCATTCCACGAGGAGATCCGTCTTGAGCACTCCAGAACCGAGCTGCGCCACGCTGCCGCTCTCGCGCATCGTCAAGGGCGACAATCCGCGTCGCTATTTCGACCGGAAAAAGCACGACGATCTCGTCGCTTCGATCCGCATTCGTGGCATCCTGCAGCCGATCCTGGTTCGTCCGGCACCCAGCTCGGACGATAGCTACGCCATCGTCGCCGGCGAGCGCCGGTACAGGGCGGCGCTGGAAGCGTTCGGTTCCGACGGCGAGGTGCCCGCGATCATCCGCGAGATGACCGACCAGGAGGCCCTCGAGGCGGCAATCGACGAGAACGACAATCGCGACGACGCCTCGGAGACGGAACAAGCGGACGCGGCCGTTCGCGTGCTCGCCGCATGCCGTAACGATCGCGCCGAGGCCGCGCGGCGTCTGGGCTGGTCGCGGGCCAAGCTCGATCGCCGCCTGGCGCTCGCCGAACTCTCCGAGGCGGTCAAACTTGCGCTCGACGAACGGCGGATCAAGGTCGGCCATGCTGAACTCCTCGCCGCGATCCCCGCCGACAAGCAGGACAAGGCCCTCGAGACCATCCTGGGCTCCGGTCTCGATGTCAGCAAGACCCGCGACCTCCTCATGCGCGTCACCCAGAATCTCGGCGCGGCGTGCTTCGACAAGACCGACTGCACCACCTGTCCGTTCAACTCGGCCGCACAGCGAACCCTGTTCGAAACCCATGTCGATGACGGCCATTGCACCAATCCGGGCTGCTTCCAGCTCAAGACCGAGGCGTGGGAAACCGCCCAACGCGAGGAGCAGGAGCGCGCCGCTGCCGCGGCCAAGGCAGCGGCGCCGCCGCCCGCAGACGACATCGAGGACGAGGAACAGGATGACGACGAAGACGACGCCATCGACCAGAGCCCGCCGGAAGCGGACGATCAGGAAGAGGCAGGCGACCGCGCCTCGCCTTCGGGCACGGCAGCCACGCCCGCATCCACGCCGCCCACTGTCGTTCAATCCAAGGGCAGTATAGTCCAGGCGCACAAGCCAACGGTCACCGTCAAGTCGATCGCCGGCCGCACCAGCGACCTGCGCGAGGCGACGTGGCGCACCGCGCTCGCCCGTGCGCTCGCCGGCAATGCCGCGCACGCCCAGACCGCGATCCTGGTCGCCGCGATGTCGGGCACGCTCTCGCAGATCAAACCGGAGACGCTGAAGGCCCGCGCCGGCCTGCTGGTGGGCGCCTCGTTCCCGGAGCTCGCCTACAGCGCCAAGATCGCGGAGATCCGCGCGTTGCCCGAGGCTCAGGCCGAGAAGGTGCTTTCCGCGATCGGCGCCGCTTATGCCAAGGATGTGCTCACCTTCGGCCATGTCGCCGACCTCGCCCGGACCTTCGACGTCGACCTGCGCGATGTCTGGCAGGTCGATAAGACATTCCTCGAGCGCTACACCAAGGACGAACTCAGGTTCATCGCCCAGGAGTGCGGCCTCGTCGCGCATGTAAGCGAAAAGGCGTTCGCCAAGCTGCTCAGTGCGAAGAAGGCCGACCTGATCGCTGGCATGCTCAACGCCACCGGCTTCGACTGGGCCGGCCGCCTGCCGAGCTCGATGACGCTCGACGGCCAATATGGCCCGCCCCCCGTGCCGGCCCAAGCCGAAGAGCCGCTCTCCCGACAAGCCGCCTGACCCGCTTCTCCAATCTCACACAAGGACCGAACGCCATGCTGATCTCCAGCCTTCTTCCTATGCTCGCCCGCTACTCGCTCGGCTTCGATCTTGTCGCCGGCGCCAACGACACGGTCACCCTGACCATCCTTCCGCGCAAGGCCGAAGGCGCAAAGGACAATCTCGAGGCCAGCGAAACCCGGCCGATCTCGATCACGGCGACCGCCGCAGAAATCGATGCGGAGCTCGCCCGGGGCCCTGACGGCGCGCTCGGCCAGCTCATCGCCTCGCGCCGCACCCTTGCCGATCAGATCGCGGAGCAGCGACAGGCTGCCGAAGCCGCACGGGCGGCCGCCGCCGAGGCAGCCAAAGCCAAGGCGGCTGCGCCCAAGACGCCCGCGCCTGCAGCCTCACCGAAGACGCCGGCTCCCAGCAGCCCGCCGGTCGATGCCAAGGCCGAGGAGCCCGCCAGCCTCTGGTGACGCGCCGCCCTTGAACTTCCCGATCACCACCAGCCCGGAAGGCCAGCCATGCAGATCAACCAGCTCACCCGCGCCTATCGCTACGACGGCATCGACCTGCCCGTGCCGCCGCACCTTGCGGACGACCGCCAAGCTCTGCGCGCCTATCATGCTACCCTCTACCCGGCGATTCTCACTGCCGAGGCGGTGGACGCCGGCGTGTCGGGCACCGCCCACGTCACCGAATATCGCCGCGCCGTCGGCACCAAGGGCTGATCGTGCCCTGCGGCAACGACGCGCCGATCCCCGCCGCACCGCGCAAGACGCTCCTCGAATGGATCGAGCACGACGATGGCAACACGAGCGAGTTCCCCCAGCCTTCCTGCAGCGCCCAGGCCAAGGCGCTTCACGCGCGGATCCTCCCCGATCCCGACAACGGCAAAGGCGAAGCGCCGGAGCCGCTCCAGCCTCCTCCCGGTCTCAGGCTCGCGCCCCTCGGTTGACCTCGCGGGGCGAACGGTCGCGTTATCGGCCGACATTCCCGCGACCTTCGACCAGCCCCTCAGCAATCACCACAAGCTGATCGGCCGCTGGGTCGCGGGGCGAGAGCCGAGCGCCAAGCAATACACCCGTGTGAGTGCCCGCCGCCGCATCGAGCAGGTTTTCAACGCTGCCGTGCTCGAGATCCTGGACCCGATCGAAATCGTCGACCTGCGGATCGCGGTCCTCACCGGCGAAGACGCCAACCCGCCGGCGATCGCGGTCGCGTGTGACAGCCTCGGACAGCTGGATCTCGGCTGGATCGAAACCGGCGAGGCGCCCACCCCCTGGCGTGCCGCGGCCTATGCGGCGCTCGGCGAAACCCTCGGCACCGCGCTCCCGATCTTCGGCTACCAGGACCTCTTCGACGAAATCTCCATGTATTACTGGGACGGGGAGATCGACGACGAGGGCGCGCGCCAGAGCCTGATCGCCTATCACGGCCTCAGCGCCGAGGAACTCGAAGAGCAGACCATGCCTTCGGAGATGAACGCGCGCCGGCCTGACTGGATGATCGGCGCGAACGCGGCGAAACCGGCCGCCCTTCCGAAGGGCCTGCGCGAGGCGCTCTGCCAGCTTCGCGACGCGCACAAGGCGCTCAAGCGGCTGCCATCGGACCGCAACGCCTGGCACTTCGATACCGACATTCTCTACGAATATGTGCCGGGGATCGAGGAATGCTCGTCCCTGCCGCCGTTGACGCTCGTGCCTTTCGATGAGTTCGCGCGCGAGCTCGACGATGTCGCCCGCCACGGCATGGAAATGGGCTTCATGGACGTCTGCGGCATCTGCCCGCTGCCCGATGTCAGCCGGATCGACGACTGGTTCGCAAGCCTGCGCCTCGGCGTCCAGTTCCTGCTCGCCGCCCAGGACCTCGTCCGCTTCGACCCACCCAATCCGTGAGGCCGTCATGTCCGATCACAGCAGCCACTTCGAAACCACTGGCGGCGGTCTCGTCCTGACCAACGCCGTTCTGCTCTATCAGGCGGGAACGCCCCGCACGCCCAGCCCTTATGGCGCTCCAAGGCCGGATGCGGCGGCCTTCGCCAGCATGCATGCCGTCGAGCACGATGCGGACGGGCGTCCGACGATCGCCGCCGGCGTGCCCCTGTCGCGGGCACAGCTGCGCCAATGGACAGAGGCGCTGGGCCGGACCGCGGTTCCAGAGATCCTGCCGGCCAATGTGCTTGTCTCCCACCCGGACGTCCTCGCCTGGTGGGTGCCGGAGCAGGTGCGCCAAGCCTATTTTGCGCTGTCGTCGCCCCCCGATGGCCTTCGGGCGCTCGCACGGCGCACTACCGTCGCGGTGCCATACCCGGCCCATCTGTTCGTCGCCACGCGCTCCGGCCTCGGCGTTTACGCGCTTGCCGCAAGCGAGCGCCCTGCCGCCGACACGCCGGTGCTCCATTCGCCGATCCTCAACGTCTTCATCCAAGGCCGGCTGTGCTGGGGCAACATCCCGAGGCCGAAAACACTGGGCGTTGCCGCCATCTCGGAATTCGAGCGCGCGGTGTTCGACAGCTGGTCAACTCACCCCAACCCCGGCCAGGAGCGGACGGTCACGGGGAAGGGCGGCCTGGTCAGGCTCTGGGACGATCTTGCCGCGCGCGGCGCGCGTCGTTTTCCGGTGAAGCGGCTCCGATCCTTCCATCCTGCCGCCGGCCAGCGGCAAGTCCGTCCCGCCGCTGATGCGGTCACGGTCGGTATGCTCGTTGCCGCAGCGGCAGGGAGATGATCATGATCGCCGAAGATCCGACCGCGGCGGCACTGCTCGCTGTCGTGCCCTGCTATCCGGTGCCATCGAGCGGTGGCTCGCCGGCACTCGACGCGCTTCGCGGCAGCCGTGCCGGCCACGGCCTTGCGGTGGGCAAGGATGGCGTAATGCTCATCCTGCGCCGGCCATGGCTTGCTCTCGATGCGCCGGTGACGCCGCCGATCGCCGCCTATCTTCCTTATGGCAGCATCGGGTCACCCAAGGCCGACCTGCGCTGCGGACTGATCCCTGGCGAGCATCTGGCTGCGATCCTCGATCACTTCCGGGCGGCTCTGCCCAACGAGGCTGCGGCCTTCATCCTCTGGAACGAGACGACCAACACGTTCGCGGTCGATTTTCCGGCAATCGACGACGCCACGCCGACACGCCTCGTCTATCGCCCCCCGGTCTGCGAGCCGGGCTGGCACATGGTCTGCGACATCCACAGCCACGGGCGGGGGCCCGCCTATTTCAGCGCGACCGACGATGCGGACGACGCCCACGCTACGAAAATTTCGCTCGTCATCGGCCGGCTCCACGATCCCGCTGGCCCGGTCATGGCAGCGCGGCTCTGCGCGGGCGGCATGTTCCTGGCCGTACCGCGCAGTCCATTTTCCGGAGACAATCCATGCAGCCTGAGAGCCCCAAGCGCCACTATCTTCCCGCCGCCTTCGACAACAGCGCTGTCCGAATCCTGCTCGTGGGATGCGGTGGAAACGGAGCGCAAATGCTGATGGGGCTCGCCTCGCTCGATACCGCATTGCGCGCAATTTCCTCACGCTCGCTCGAGGTCACCGTGGTCGACGAAGACATCGTCACCGAGGCGAATCTCGGCCGCCAGCCCTTCTACCGCTGCGATCTCGGCAATTCGAAGGCGAGGACGCTGACCGAACGGATCAACCTTGCCCATGGTCTGGCCTGGAAGGCGGTCCACGGCCGCGCACCCGGAGCGATCGGCGTCGACAACAGCCATGTGCTCATCAGCTGCGTCGACACGGCCTCGGCCCGCCGCGCGCTGGGCGCGGCGCTGCAGGATGCGCGGAACCCGCCCATCTATTGGTTGGACCTCGGCAACCGCGCCAGCGACGGCCAATATCTGATCGGATGCCCGGGCCGTGGAACCGGCCGCGACGATAATCGCCTTCCAACGGTGCTCGAGGCTTTTCCCGAACTCGCCGACGAGGGCCTGGCCGAAGACGATGCGCCCTCCTGTTCGGTCGCCGAGGCGCTCGAGCGCCAGTCGCTCTTCGTCAACCGGGTGCTTGCGAGCCACGCGCTGGCGCTCCTGTTCGATCTGCTCGGACGCGGGTCGATTGGCCACGCCGGCGCCTTCGTGAATCTTGCCACCGGGTACAGCGTTCCGATCCCGCTACCTATGAAGGTCGTTTCCCTGTGCTAAAGCAGGTGGCTCGCCACCCCTGTGAACGGTGATGGTCCGGTTGCGTCACCGCGCTCGGACCATAGCATTATTCTGCCGAGGCCGTTTCAGCAGGAGCGATTTCGACCGGTGCTGTCGGCGGGGTGTCAGCTTTCGTCGCACGGCTGCGCTTTGGCTTTGCAGGCTCGACAGCCGCTGCCGGTTTCCCTTTGCCGATGGCGGCCTTGGCGTTCGACGTTTTTGGCGAGGCCTTTGCAGGGGCTGCCTTCGCGCGCGGCCCGCGAGCGGGCGTCGCCTTCACTTGCGCAGCTTCGCTGGCAGTCGCTTCGGGCGTTGGGGCCGGCTCGCCTGCCGGCGCCGCAACGGTCTCGGCGACAGCGCTGGGCTTGCCCTTCCCGGCTACGGCATTGGGCTTCGCCTTAGTTGCCGGGGCAGAGGCATTCACTCGAGCCTTGCGCACCGGCGCGGGCACTTCCGCGACCACTTCCGCAGGCGCCACTTCGGCTGCCGGGGCTTCGCTGCCCGCCTCGGCTAGCGCCGGATTAGCGGCGACGTCCTTCCGCTTGCCGCCAAGACCAAGTTTCAGGGCGGCCTCCCGGCGCGCGGCGGAATAACCGGGTGCGACCATGGGATAGTCCGCGGGCAGATCATAGCGCGCGCGATATTCTGCGGGCGTCAGGCCGTGAGTCGAGAGATGGCGTTTCAGGGACTTATAAGGCTTGCCGTCGATCAGGCTCAGTATCTGATCGGGCGACGCAAGGCTTGCATCTACCGTCACCGCTGGCTTGAACTCGGGGGCTGGTGTCGGCGGCACAGCCGCTGGTTCAACTGACACCGGCGCGGACACTGTCTCTTCAGGGGCTGGCGACACCACTGGTGCATCGCCCAACAAGGCTTTTCGAGTTCCCTCGACCAGCGCGGGCAGTTCGCTGCTCGGCACGGTGTTGTTCGCAAAATAGGCGCTGAGCAGCGCCACGGTCAGAGACATCACGTCCGACTGTTCGGCCTCGGCCATGCAGGTTCCTTCTTTTGTTTGGATAGACTGGTCTTGACCCATGCGTGATTGCGCAAGCGTAAACAGATACGTGCCGTCATTCGGCGTGCAAGTCAAAGGGAGGGAGAAAGAAACTCATGGATGGCGTGGCGATTGGGCCGCGCAACTGTCTCATCGAGAAAATTTATGGCGGACAGCTTCGTTGAGGGGCTCTTTCTCCTTCACCTGCTCAAGCAAATGAAGCTGCATTGAGTGAAGAGCCTCTCACCAACGAAATCGAGGCGTCTCTTCCGGGCGCCTGACATTCTCCGCCCGCGAACGGCGGAAAACCAATCATCCGAGGAAATATGTAATGACCGACACCACTTCGTCGGGCGCGCCCGCGCGCCTCTATAGCCAGACCCCATATGACGATCGAGGCAACTTCCATTATCAGGGCGATCTCTATCGTCCCAGTGATAATCTTGCGACCCTCGCTGGCCGCATCGAACCGCATCTGGCGCGGTGCTTTCCGAACGCGTCCTTTGCGATCCAGACCCAGAAATTCGCGGGAGGACGCAAGATCACCGCTGAGATCCTCGACTGGCCCGAGGATCTGACCGGGCGTGACGCTCAGGAGGCCGCGCAGGTCGCGATCCGCGACCAGATGGAGCGGTTCGGAACTACCCGCACCAACCCTCTACAGGACTTCTGGTCCTGCTCCTTCTACTGCGAAGCGCGCATTGGACAGGTTTATTGGTCGGCGCTCGCGAAACGCAACGGACTGAAGAATCCGGTCGACGCGATCGTATCGCTGGCCGCCTTCAAGAAGCGCGTAAAAGCGGGCGACGCCCTCAAACTGGTCGATGCGCCGGCAGGGCATCGCGCAATTGGGACCACGCGGACGATCACCAAGGTGCGCTCGGGCGATCTGATCCTCGAAGGCAAATCCTATCTCGGTTTCCCGCGGGCGTCGGCTTTCGCGTGCGATGGCAAGTTCGTTCGCATCTCGATCGGATCGGAATATGAGCCGGACGCCCATCTGCTGTACGAGTGGATAGTGCAAAAGGCCGCGTGAGACATGGCCCTCATCGTCAAGGGCGGCGCCGTCTGCCAGAGCCCTCCGCGTCGGCGCCGACCATTCCGTATCGTGCAGAAGGGCTATCCCGACATCTGGGCGGCTGACTGGGCTGACGCCTCGCGCCTTTACTGCGATCGGCGGGACATGAACGGCCTGGGCGCAAGTATGTTCCCTGAAGCCACCCTGCTCCTCGAACACATGCCTGTCGGCCGCATCAGCTACAACGGCCGTATCTGGCTTCCAGGCGAGTGGCGTCCGGACGACCGGCCACTGTACGATAACCAGATCGCGTCCGGCACCTGACCGCGCGCTCTGGTCCTCCCATCCGAAATCGCCGTCCCGAGGAAACTCCATATCCGCAAGCGGCGTCCGAACGGCGAGCGCTACGTCCACATCGAGACCGAGGCCGAGACCAGCGCCGCTGTGCCTGATCGGTTGCGAAAGGGGAGAAGGGGAGGGCCGGGGGAGCAGGTCCGCTCTTGTCCAGGAGACCCCGATGCCCCTTCCCACCGTCATCCACAGCCAGGTCGATCCCGCCGCGATCACCAAGGTGACGCGCCTCTTCAACAACACGCTGGTCGACACCCTGGCTGAGCTCATCCAGAATTCGCGCAGAGCCGGCGCGACGGTCATCGATCTCGATGTTGCCGAGGCCGACGGGCAGAGCTGGCTTGTCATCGCGGATGACGGCGCGGGTATCGCCGATCCCGCCGTGATCCTGGCGCTCGGGCGCTCGGGCTGGGACGACAACATCGCGCGGCGCGAAGACCCTGCCGGCATGGGCGTCTTCAGCCTTGCCGGTCGCCATGTCGAAATCCGCTCCTGCCCGCGCGGTCCGGGCGAGGGCTGGGCTATCACCATCGGACCAGACCATTGGGAATCGGGCGCACCGATAGCTGTCGCCCCCTGCGATCATGGCTTCGGAACTGCAATCCGTCTTCTGCTCGACGACGATTGCACTAGGAATCTCGAAGCAGTGGCCAGCGGCGCGGCGCGCTATTGTCCCACACCGATCCGTTTCAACGGCGTACCCCTTACGCAAGCCGACTGGCTCGCCGGGGCCGATGTGGTCGAGGAGGTCGATGGCGTGCGGATCGGCCTGTTCACCGACGGGCGCACGACGCCCCATCAACCGCGCATCAATTTTCACGGCCTCACGGTTCCTTGCGTCCTGCCGTCAGTCGACGAGAAGGATCGCCATTGGTGGGCCCGGGTCGATATCGTCGATGCGCCGGCCCTGCAGCTCGTCCTGCCGGCCCGCAAGGAGATGGTCGAAAACGCCGCCCTCGAAGCGCTTCGCAATAGGGTGCTCAAGACGATCTACCGGCACATCGCCTCGCTCGGCAGCCATCGACTGTCTCATGCGCAGTGGACCGAGGCCGCCCAGCTTGGCGTCGATCTGCCCGAGGCGACGCCGCTCTTGCGGGCATGGATCCCGGCGACTGCCGACCAGAACAGCGGGCGCGAGAGTCAGGGGCTCATCCCCGCCGATAACCTGATGCTCGTCGATGACTTCGGTCCGCCACTCGAACAATGCGCGGCGTTCGCGCTTGCCCGCGATGGCCGTCTGAGAGGACGCTTGGCTGACCCCGACACTGCCATGGCCGGATATAGCTGGTACGACGCACTGCAGCGCATCGCCGCGCTCCGCTTCGAGATCGAGCGCGATGGCCGCGCCCATGTCTTCGACTGCACCGAGCTACCCGGTCTCGAAAGCGGCCCGGTCGAACGGCTCGACCTCGTGCTTGAAATCACAGGTCCGCAGCCCGAAACGATTACCGTCCCGGCACCTGTCGTCATCGAATATGACGATGGCCTGTTCTGGACCTTCGAAGATGCGAATATCCTGCTGGGCTCTCGCGACGCCGTCTCGCCCGAGGAGCTGGTTGATCTGCTGGAAGCCGCTTGCTTCTGCGCGAGCGACGATCGCGACGCTGATAGCTGGGAGACCCAAAACGACCGCTTCCTTCTCGACGCCAGGGAAATGGCTACCCGCCTTCTGCTCGGCGACGATGCCGCGCTCGTCGAGCGCCTGCGGGCGATCATCGCTTATCGCGCCCAATGGTTCGTGCCCGAAGGCCGGCAGTTCTCGGCGGTGATCGGCCGCGACGCGATCGCCATCGAGCTCCAGCCCACCAACCAGGTGGCGGCATCCTGACGGCATAATTGGAGGACCAAGCCATGCGATCCATCAAACGAGCGGCGCCGGCCGATCGCGCCGCCGTGGCGGAGGCGATTGACCATCTGCGCGCCGCGCGTAACCTTCTCGCCAGGAGCGGCGCCCCGCGTGCCGCCAGGGCCGTTCGCAAGGCACTGCGCAGCGCCGAAGGCGCGGCCCGGCACGTCAACCATCGTATCCGCAGGAGCCAGACATGAGCCGCTACGAACTGAAGCCGAGGCCCGGAAACGGTGTCATCAAGGCGGTGATCGGATGGGATCGCCCGCTGCAGAGCTTCTTCGCGCAAGTCTTCACGCCCACCGAAGACGAGCCCGACGAGGGCGAAGCAACGATCTGGCTCGGCACGGAGCCGGGGGAACTGCCGACCCCCGAGGCCGCGATCCGCGTCGTCGAAGCCTATGCGGACATTCCCGAAACGCTGGCGGCGTCCCTCGCCGCCGACCGGCACGCGACCATCGGGATGGTGGACGGCGTCCACCAGACGCGAGCCAAATTGAGTCTCTTCGGCACTCGCTCCTAAACCCCCCGAGGCCGCTGAAGCGGGCCTCGGAAATGGCGCTTGCGCGCCTGCTCGGCCGAACGGCCGAGGAGGGGAGTGGGGAAGGAGGAAGTTGGCTCGGACACAGTGTTCGAGACCGGCTTTCAGGAGACTTTCCCATGAATATCGGTTCGATCAAGCAGAATGACGCCGGCATTTTCGTCGGCAAGATCGCGACGCTGGCGATCGCGATGACGATTGCGCTGCGCGAGGTGCACTCGGCCAATCCGAAGGCGCCGAAGTACGAGGTGCTGGCGCTGTCGGCATCGCGGGCGTGGGTGCAGGTGGGTGCTCTGTTCGAGCTTGCCTCCAACAGCACCGGCGAGGCGTTCCTCAACGGCAAGATCGAGGATCCGAGCCTGGCCGCGCCGCTCTACGTGTCGGCGTTCCGTCAGGAGGACGGCAGCTACAACGTCGTGTGGTCGCGCCCGACGCGCCGCCGCGACCTCGCCTCGGAGATGGCGCCCAAGGCCGACGAGGGCCTGCCGCCGCTGCCCGGTGCCGACGAGACCGCCGGCCCCGCCACACAGGGCACCGAAGCCGGCCTCGGACAGTCCTCCGCAAGCCATGCCTTCGCTGGCTGATCGCACACGCCAAGTCACGAAAGGCCCTCGCTCTTCGCGGAGCGGGGGCTTTTCGCAATTTCCCCGGCCGTGCGGCCGCAGAGGAGAGGGGGCTTGGGCTGGTTGCTCACCGAATTGGAGAAGGCCATGTCCGACATCATCGATCTGGGCGGCGCGCCAGCGAACGAGGATTGCGCCCAGCTCGGGCACACATCCGACTTCGAGCGATTGAACCGCCTTGAGGTCGCCACCTACCGCGCGGCAATCATCGCCCGTTTCGGTCCGCCGCCTGACGGCTGCGCGCTGCTCACATTGACCAACCGGCACGATTTCGGCGTCTATTACACGCTCGGTCTCAAGGTCGATGCAAGCGCCACGCGGCGCGATTCCACCGTCGCCACCTATGCGGAGACCGTCGAGAACGGCCTTGGCAGCTGGATCGAGGCCGGCTTCGCCGCGCCGGTCTGCTATGAGGACGGGGAGGCCCCCAAGGTCGAGCGAAGCTCGATCGACGACATCGTCATGGGGGCGCTCCTCGCCACGCGGCCCGGCCCCGACGGACACTTCCCGGTCGCCGACTTCGCGATACTCCACCGCAATCTGGCTGCAGGCTATCCCCGCAGCGCCGAGGCCGCACAGCGCCTCCCCGAGGAGATTTGACCATGACCGCGACAGATCAATCTGCCGATGCCGCCATCACCGATCCGATCGAGGCCGAGTTGCAGGCGGCCCTGTCCGCCGTGCGGACAGTCGAGGCGCGCTGCAAGGATGCCTTCCTCCCGCATCTGCTCGATCATGGCATTGTCCGTGTCGAAATCCACTACGATGGCGGCGGCGACCAAGGCAGCGTCGGTGATGTCAATGCCTACACGCTGGAAGGCGAGATCGCGCTGCCGCGCATCCTCTGCGATCACCATAGCCTCGCCTATAGCGGCGAAGTGTCGACCCGCACGATCGACCTCGAGGATGCTCTGAGCGCCTTCGTCGACAACGCCATCTGCGCGCGGCACGCCGGCTGGGAGGACGGGGAGGGCGCTTATGGCACCATCGCCATAGACGTCGCCAGCGGCGCGGTGACCCTCACGCACAACAGCCGGTTCATCGACTATGACACGACCGAGGCGGAGCTATAGGCGATGTCGCACTGCTATTATCACGCGCTCAGCTCCGTGAAGCGCTGGGGCGGCGAGGCCGAGGACTATCTGCCCCTCCACCAATGGTTCGACGAGTCGAAGAAGATCGTCGCGGACCCCCGCCACCGTTCCTTGCGCCACCATGCAGAGGGCATATTCATGCTCGAGACGGTCTTCGGCGTGACGATCCGAAACGCTGATGGACGGGATATCCCGGTGCGGTTGATCGGGGAACAGCACGTCCAAGAGGATCTTGGCCGTATTCCCTCCTTCGCTGACTGGGCGCGGCTCATCCAGCCGATGCCGTGGATTCTTCGGGGCAACCCGGCCGGGTCACCGGGATTGGATCCAGATGTTGAAAACATGTGCCACGTTGCTCCAGCGACGCAATTGTAGTAACATGGCTACATGCCCAAGTGCGAGGCTCTTATGAACATGACAACCATTTCAAGTCGTGACTTCAACCAAGGTGCGAGCCGGGCAAAGAAAGCAGCCCGCAAGGGCCCTGTCTATATCACCGAACGGGGCAGGCCCACCCATGTGCTCATGACGATCGAGGATTATCATCGACGGCAGGGCAAGAAGCCCCGCAGCTTGCTCGCGACCTTGGCGCAAGCCGGCGACGATGCTGACTTTGACTTCGAACCCAGCAAGCTGGATCATATCGTCCGACCGGCGGATCTGGATTGATGTTTCTCCTAGATACGAACGTCATCTCCGCGCTTCGCAGACCTGAACGGCTGCCTCCCGAGGTGACATCCTGGGCGGACGAAGCCGATGTCGACCAGTGCTACATTTCGGTCATATCGGTCCTCGAAATTGAACTAGGCATTTTAGCCAAGGAGCGCGTCGATGCTTCTACCGGCCGCATTTTGCGGACATGGTTTCAAACCGACGTGCTGGCGGCGTTCGATGATCGCATCATCCCGATCGACACCGAAGTCGCGATGCGGTGCGCCGCATTGCATGTGCCGGATCCCCAACCGGAGCGGGATGGTCTGATCGCCGCGACGGCGGTTGTGCATTCGATGACGCTTGTTACCCGCAACGTTGCGGATTTCGAGCGCACGCCGGCCAACCTCCTAAATCCCTGGCATTGAACTGGCGCTGAGCCGAAGTTGATTTGAGGTGACAGACCATGAAGTCTCGGCACAAAGATCCGAAAGCAGGCGACACATCCAGGCGGGAAGTGCTGCGCCTCCCCGACTTCAATGCAGATGATCGCAAAAATGTTGCAGCTGCTCGTCCTCCGGTAGCAGCGGACGCTTTCAATGAAGAAACGCGGCCGGCGTGACCGCGGCACCCTTCGGCAAGGCCGCTGCGGGAAAAGCTCTCGATCGCCTGATCGATCTTGCCCGGTCCGACACGGGCCAGGCGCGCCGCGCCGCCAACTTCCTGCTCGCCTGGTGGAATGGCGAGGATTGCGGTCATTTTCCCATTGCCGATCTCTTCGGTGTCGATGCGACGATCGCGACCCATATCACGACCATCATTGGATTTCTTGGCCAGCATGAAGGTGCGATCTACCCCGATGCCTTCGGTCGCAAGGCCGAGATGATCGAACTGGTCGGGCGCTGGCGCGACTTCGCCGACGAGGATGGCTGAGCGCTCGCATCGGGACGCTATCGGCGCTATTGTCGAGTCCCATGGCCGAGCTTGATCCCCACACGCTGCGCGTCGCCGCTTCGCTCGTTCGCTCGCGGATCGAGACCATAAAGCTCGACGGGCGCATGGACGGGCTCCAGCGGTTGGGTGCGCACCGTACGCTCACCCAGCTCGCGGTGGATCTCGAAGTGTCGGCCGACCATGTCGGGCCTCCCCGCCGGCGCAAGCGTACGAGCTGAACGCGCCAACCCGGCGGTGACGCCGGCCGGGCCTTCCGACCATCGCTGACCGAGGCCGAGAAGCTTCTCCGCACGTCTTCTGCCGTCCGCGCTCCGCGCACGGGGAGGGAAGGGGGGAAGAGGATGGCGGCCGGGCCTGTCTCCGAGGCCGGGGACCGGCCTTGCGCCGCACGCCCTTCCTGAGGAGCCATTATGGCCAACCATTTTACCAAGGCGAGCTTCACCTTCGCTGTCACCGATGCCGAGGCCGAAATCTTCCGGCATGTCGGCGAGGCTGCCGAGATCGTTGGCGATTCCCGCCTCGCACCCGATCAGCGCGCTGCAGCCTATGCCGACCTTGGCGCGGGCTTCGCCGCCTGTTTTCCCCCGATCGACTCCGATCCCTTCGGCGGCTTCCTCGCGATCTTGAGCGATCCCGATTATCCACGGCTCGGCTTCTCCGTCCAGGTCGATCCGTCGGATGGGACAGGGCGGTGCAAGGTCTGGCTCCATGGCGATCAGTTCGACGTAGAAACCGCCGCGCAACTGATCCAGAAGGTCGCGAAATCCGCGCTGCCGGCCGGCTTCGAATATTGCCTCGATTGCGACCGCCTGCGCCCTGGCGAATTCGGCGGCGGCTATGTCGTGATCCGCGAGGATCGCTTCGAATTCGCCTCATCGGCCCAGCTCCTCGAGCGGGCGCTTTCGCGCGAGCACCGTGAAGGCGCCGACGGCTACGTCCTCACCACGCGAGATGCTGAAGAGGGTCTGCTGTTCTGGAACAATGACACGGGCTTTGGCGAGCTAAGCACCGCAACCGTGTTCTCCGAAGCCGAGGCCGGCCGTTTCGACGTTCCCATCGCCCATGATCAGCCGGAATGGCTGGCCATGCCGGCGCCGATCTCCTGAAGGAGCCCGCCCATGCGCTTCATCATCGCTCTCTACGAGATCGACCGCGCCTATGGTGGGCCTGAAGAAGGTGCCTGGTGGTACGATACCGGCGAACTGGCTCGATTGCTGGCGCTCGCGCCCACCGAGACCCGCGCCGTCCAGCTTGCCGATCGCGCCAATCGCCTGCTCGAGCGGTTACAGCGCCACCGCCGCCGCGTCGATTCCGTCCTCTACGACGGTGGGCGCTATGCCGCCATCGTCTTCGAATGGACGGCGCCGCCGGCATTTCCCGAAGTCCGGCCGCAATACGCCTGACCACGCACGCGCAGGCAACCGGTCCGCGCCTGCTCCCTCCTGACCCCCCAGACCGACCATCCCAAGGAGGATTCTCCATGTCGACCTATCATGTCGCCTTCACGGCGCGTGTCCCTCACTGGATTCTCGAGCACGCCGAGGCCGGGAACACGGACCGTGCGCGCAGCTGGATCCTCTTGCAAGGCTGGTATGAGCGCCGCAGGCTCGAATGGAACGCCACGCTTACGGTGGAACCGGACAAGGCCCACTCCCCGATACGCCATGAGGTCATTCTCGATCTCGATTGTCCCGAAACCGACAGGCCCAGCGCCGCCTCGTTCGCGTTCACCGTCAAGGTAGGCGTTCGCCATGGCGAGGATCCGATCCACAAAGCGCGCCGCGTGCTCGATCTGTCCCGCCGCCGTGACTCGCTGTGCCGCAAGGCCGACCGCTGGGACGTTCTGGACCGCGGCTCGTTTCGCGCCGTGCGCGGCAGTTCGCTGATTGGACCGATGCCGCCGCAGTGGCCCATCGACCGGACGCTGACCGCCTTTTCGAGCCATCTGGGGAGCTATGGACAAGGCGGGGTCGGCCTCGCGGGCTGGCAATGCAACGGGGGATCATGGATGGTGCTGCCGCTGACCTACTCCGACGGATGGATCTGGCTCACGCGCGAGGAGATACGGCCAGCGCCGGACCATCGGTCACTTGCGATCGCTGTCGATCAGCGAATCCTCGGTGTGCATCCCGATCAGCTCGCGGACTTCCCGCCCTGGGAGCATCGCTATGCCGGTCAACATCAGATCCTCGACATGCCTGACTTCGGAGCCGAAAGGCCCACAATCCTGCGGTTCGACGCGAGCGAGACCGGCTTCATCCTCGAGGCCGCCAACGGTCCGACCCGCTGGCGCTTCGCCATGGGCGACGACCTACCGCGCCCTGTCTGGGGCGGTTCGCGGAAACCGCGGCTGCTGTGCGAGGGCGAATCCGTCGCCGAGGCCTTCTGCCTCGCCCATGATTGCTATCTTGAAGTCTGACCGGGGTCACGCACGTAGCACTCGCCCACGCGCTACCGCGATCGTTGCTGTGACCGCATGCCATCGGTCGCGGCCCGCTGACCTACCGCTTCCGACATGGAGGATCACATGATCGTAATTTCAGGCCTGCGATGGAAGGTCCTGGCAGCCAGCGCCCCAGCCTGCTGCGACCCGGCAGATGTATGCCGCGAGGCCGTCGAACACTGCAACGCCTTGAGGGTCGGCATCGACGTCAGCTTCCGCGACAACATCATCGAAGCCCGGCCCGGCAGCGATCCCGCGCAGCTCGCCGACATCTTCGAGCGCCGCGCGGCCGAGCTGGCCAAGCCGGTCGGCTCTCCCTCGTCCGACCACGTTCAGTCCCAAGGGGAACGACCATGACCACCATCGTCCTGAGCAACGGCCATTTGCGCACAGAGACCGCCGACGCGGCGATCGACGCGCTGATCGAGATCCTGCGCGATCATCCGCTCAACCGTCTGTTCGAAAAATATGGCGACTTTGTCGAACGCGACGCCCGCAATCTGCGCGGCGAATGGCTGGAAGGCGTCGAGAATGCCGTCAGCTTCTTCGGCAACTTCTTCGATCGCTCTCATATCTTCAGCATCGTCTCGAACGATCCGGATCATGTCGACCGGCTCTGCACGGCGATCGCGGCCAACAGGCAGCGCGCCGACTATCTGCGTCAGCCGCCGCCTTATGATTCCGACAAGCTGGTCATCGAGCGCAAGCGTTTCAGCGTCACCCAAGGCGAAGTGCTGCTGACCTATAACGGCCAGCGGATCGAGCAATATGGCGACACGATCCGGCTCAATGGTCGCGGCGACTATGACGGCCATGACGACCATTACTGGCACGGCATCGCAAAGCGCGACCTCGCCCGTCGCCATGTCGAGGCCTTCGACCGCAGCAGGACCGCGAGCGAGCGGCCTGCTTCCTTGTAGCTGTCATCGCCCAGCCAGTACCGGCGGCCCGGGGCGGCCTGACCGCTTTAAGGCGATCAGCGGCATCCCCTCACAGATCCATTTTCGCCCCGAGGCCGCGGAAGCGGGCCTCGGATGTGGCGCTTGCGCGCCTGCTCGGCCGAACGGCCGAGGAGGGGAGTGGGGAAGGAGGAAGTTGGCTCGGACACAGTGTTCGAGACCGGCTTTCAGGAGACTTTCCCATGAATATCGGTTCGATCAAGCAGAATGACGCCGGCATTTTCGTCGGCAAGATCGCGACGCTGACGATTGCCATGACGATCGCGCTGCGCGAGGTGCACTCGGCCAATCCGAAGGCGCCGAAGTACGAGGTGCTGGCGCTGTCGGCATCGCGGGCGTGGGTGCAGGTGGGTGCGCTGTTCGAGCTTTTCTCTAACGGCACGGGCGAGGCGTTCCTCAACGGCAAGATCGAGGATCCGAGCCTGGCCGCGCCGCTCTACGTGTCGGCGTTCCGTCAGGAGGACGGCAGCTACAACGTCGTGTGGTCGCGCCCGACGCGCCGCCGCGACCTCGCCTCGGAGATGGCGCCCAAGGCCGACGAGGGCCTGCCGCCGCTGCCCGGCGCCGACGAGACCGCCGGCCCCGCCACACAGGGCACCGAAGCCGGCCTCGGACAGTCCTCCGCAAGCCATGCCTTCGGCTGCGAGCCGCAGCAGGAACAGCAGCAGGAAGGCGGACGCCGGCAGCGTCGTCAGCGCGCGCCGGAGCAGGCGGAGGAGCCCGAAACCGTCTGAACCTCCCCGTGCCCGGTCCCACACCTCCAGGCCGGGCACACCCTCCCGCTGGGCTCGCTTCGCTTCTCGCGAAGCGGGCCCTGTTTTCATTTACCCGGCAGCCCGCACGTCTGCATTCCGGCTTCAGTCTCCCTCTTGCGGAACCCGTCGTCGTGCCATGGCCAGCAGCGCAGCGACGACGCATCCCGCGACGATCCCGAAGGTCAGGTCCTTGACCAGGGTCAGCCCAAAGGTCGCCAGGAGCACCAAGGCCGTGGGCCAGCTGCGGATCAGGCGCAGAAACTCCGCCTTCTCGGCCATGTTCCAGCACACCACCAGAAGGACGCCGGCGAGCGCGGAGAGCGGAACGTACCGTGCGAGCGGTGCCGCGACGAGCATGAAGAGCAGGACGAACAGCGCGTGCATCATGCCCGACAGCGGACTGATCGCGCCGGCCCGAATGTTGGTTGCTGTGCGTGCGATCGTGCCGGTGACGCTGATCCCTCCGAACAAGGCGGACACGATATTGGCAAGCCCCTGCGCAACAAGCTCCATGTTGGAGCGATGCTTGCGCCCGGACATGCTGTCGGCGACCTTCGCTGACAGCAGACTTTCGACGCCGCCGAGCAGCGTAAACGACAGGGCCGACGGCAGCAGCTGGAGAACCAGCGCCCACGACAGCTGCGGCGCCTGCGGCGTCGGAAGCCCACGCGGGATCTCTCCGAAACGGCTGCCGATCGTCTCTGCCGGAAGCTGCAGCCAGGCGGCAGCTATCGAAGCCAGGACGACCGCGATCAGCATACCGGGCCAGTTCGGCCGGAACCGGCGCACCACGAAAATCAGCGCGGCGCATCCCAGGCCGAGCACCGCGGCCGCGGGCGTCACCGTCGAAGCCGCGTTGCCCAGCCCCACCAGCTTGGGGATGAGGGGGCCAGGTTCCGCTCCGTCGAGATGAAGACCGAAGAGGTCCCGGATTTCTCCGGAGAAGATCGTCACCGCAATGCCGCAGGTGAAGCCCACCGTCACCGGATGGGGAATATGGCGGATCAATGAGCCCAGCCGCGAAAGTCCAATCAGCGTCAGCAGGGCCCCGGACAGCATCACGGTGACGAGGAGGCCGTTCAGACCGAATTTCGTCGTGGTCGCCGCGACCAGAACAATGAAAGCCCCGGCGGGACCCCCAATCTGATAGCGGCTACCGCCCAAGGCCGAAACGAGGAATCCGCCGATGATCGCGGTATAGAGCCCTCGCTCGGGCGACACCCCCGAAGCCACGGCGATCGCCATCGACAGCGGCAGAGCGACGATCGCGACCGTCACGGCGGCCAGCACGTCCTTGCGAAACGACGAGAAGGAGTAGCCCTCGCTCAGGACCGTGAGCAGCTTCGGCCGGAAGAGATGCGATGTCGCCGTTCCGTCAGGCATCGCTATGACGCCGACGCATTGTCCGGCGTGCGCCGCACGGGCTCGCGCAGGGTCGGGCTGGTGGGATCGCGCAGCCGGACGCCACGCCCGCCACTCGTGCTAACGCTGTTTTCCCGGATGAGTTCGATGCCCTCGCGTTCGAGCGCGTCGACCACCTTGGTCAAGGTGTCGACGACGCCCCGGACATAGCCATCGCTCGCCGCTTCCATCCGCTGGATCGTGGGAAGCGATACGCCGGCGCGCTCGGCGAGCGTGCGCTGGTCGATTCCGAGAAGCGCGCGCGCCGCGCGAAGCTGGGCCGGAGTGAGCATCGGCATGATGTAAAATACATCAGAAATGACGTCAAGGATCGCTTAAAAGCGTTGTAGAGTATCTATCATGCTATCCTAAACTTGCTTTCAGCGCCATCAAACTGCTAACGCTCAGGCACCCAAACCACCTTTTTAACCGCGCGCGCTCGACGCGACGCCCAGGTATTCGGAGAGTTTCGATGTCGGACGCCCTTATCGCTGAAACGCTGGCCGCCCCGACTCGCCATCGTCGCCTCGCCGCCTGGGTGGACGAGATCGCCGCCCTTACCAAACCGGACCGGGTCCACTGGTGCGATGGCTCCGAGGCCGAGTGGGACGCGCTTACCGCGCAGCTCGTCGCCGCCGGAACCCTGCGCCGCCTCGATCCCGCGAAGCGTCCCAACTCCTTCTGGGCCGCATCCGATCCACGCGACGTCGCGCGCGTCGAAAGCCGCACCTTCATCTGCGCCGAGGACGAGGCCGACGCCGGCCCTACCAACAATTGGCGCGCACCGCATGAGATGCGCGATACGCTCCACGGCCTATTCGACGGCTGCATGCGCGGACGCACCATGTATGTCGTGCCCTTCTCCATGGGGCCGATCGGCTCGCCCATCAGCGCGCTCGGCGTGGAGATCACCGACAGTACCTATGTGGTGCTCTCGATGCGCGTGATGACGAGGATGGGCGCACCGGCGCTGGCAGCCCTGGGCGATGACGGCGAATTCGTTCCCGCGGTCCACTCGGTCGGCGCTCCGCTGGCGCCCGGCCAGGCCGACGTCGCCTGGCCCTGCAACGAGACCAAATATATCGTCCATTTCCCTGAAACGCGCGAGATCTGGTCCTATGGATCGGGCTATGGCGGCAACGCCCTGCTAGGCAAGAAATGCTATGCGCTGCGCATCGCCTCGGTCATGGCCCGCGACGACGGCTGGCTTGCTGAGCATATGCTGATCCTCAAGCTGACCTCGCCCGAAGGCGGCGTGCATTATGTCGCCGCCGCTTTTCCCTCGGCCTGCGGCAAGACCAACCTCGCCATGCTGCAGCCAACCATTCCAGGCTGGAAGGCCGAAACGATCGGCGACGACATCGCCTGGATGCGCTTTGGCGACGATGGCCGGCTCTATGCCATCAATCCCGAGGCCGGATTCTTCGGCGTCGCACCCGGGACGAGCGCAACGACCAACGCCAATGCCCTGGCCAGCCTCAACGCCAACACGATCTTCACCAACACCGCGCTCACCGCCGACGGTGATGTCTGGTGGGAGGGCCTGACGAAGGAGCCGCCCGACGGGCTTACGGACTGGCGCGGCCAGGCCTGGTCTCCCGATCTCGGGACGCCGGCCGCCCATCCCAACGCGCGCTTCGCCTGTCCCGCCGGCCAGTGCCCGGCCATCGCACCCGAATGGGAGGATCCCAAGGGCGTCCCGATCTCGGCGATCCTGTTCGGCGGCCGGCGCGCGACGACCGCTCCGCTCGTCACCGAGGCCTTCGACTGGCAGCACGGTGTGTTCCTGGCCTCGAATGTCGCCTCCGAAGGTACGGCTGCGGCCGAGACCAAGATCGGGGATGTCCGCCGCGACCCCTTCGCGATGCTGCCCTTCTGCGGCTACAATATGGGCGACTACTTCGCGCATTGGCTCAAGCTGGGAGCAGAAGCAGCGGATCCAGCCAAGCTGCCACGCATCTTCTACGTCAACTGGTTCCGCAAGGATGCCCATGGCCGCTTTCTCTGGCCCGGCTTCGGCGACAACGCCCGCGTCCTCAAATGGATCGCGGACCGGCTCGACGGGTGCGTCGAGGCGGAAGACAAGGCCATCGGCCGCCTTCCCAATAGGCACGACCTCGATCTGCAGGGGCTCGATCTGTCGGATGACGCGGTCACCGCCTTGCTCGCCGTCGATGACGATGAATGGCGCGCCGAGGCCGAGCGCATCCGCCGTGACTATGCGCGCTTCGGCGACCGCCTGCCCGCCGCCTTGACCGCCGAACTCGGCGCGCTCGAAGCCCGTCTGGCGTGAAGGGCGCCATCGATCGTGACCGACGCAAACGACGACTATGTCTATGACGAAGCCTCTGGCGACTGGATCACCGCTGCCGAGGCAGCCGTGAATGCCCGGACCGCCGAGACGATCGAGGTCCGCGATGCCGTTGGCAACGTCCTCGCCGATGGCGACAGCATCATCACGATCAAGGACCTCAAAGTGAAGGGGGCGGGGCAGACCCTGCGCAAGGGTACCGTGATCAAGGCGATAAGGCTGACCGGCGACGCTCAGGAAATCGACTGCCGCTACGAAGGCATCAAGGGCTTGGTCCTGCGCGCGGAATTCGTCCGCAAGCACTGACATGGCTGGCGAGGCTTCGCCGACCGCTCCAAGGACGAAGCAGGCCGGTGCCCCGCGGCCCGATGGTCATGGAGCCTGACCGAGTTGCGTGGACGGCGTCAGAACCTGCGCCCATCGCCGTCCACGCGGCCGGTGATCATGCCCGACCACTTGGCGCCGCGCCCTTCTCGTGTCTGGCGCTAGCCGAGCGCCGCCCGGCATGACCTGACGGCGTAACGCCGCCGTGGAAGGCGCGCCGATGTCAAGCTGCGACGCAGGCCGTCCCCGACCATTTGGGCACCGATGAATGTCTGACGCGCGCTGCAGTCGTGCTGCCGGCGTGTCTCGCCGTGGCGGGTCCGTGTGAAGACCGTCCATGCCGCGCGCCTTGCCGATATCACCGCGGGGCCATCCGCTTGTCTGGATGAACGCTACGCCCGTGCGGGATCCCCGCAACCCGCCATTTTCCGACCGTGTTGAGGCCTGACGGCCTCTGCCCGCACCACTCGAAAAATGGGGGTTTCCCCGCGCTGAAGCGCAGGTGCGGTGCCCCCTCGATCACGGGCCTTCGCGATTGTTCATCCCAGCGGGATCGGCCCGCTGGCGTGAAACGCGAAAGGCATCAGGCCATGAACAAGGTTTTTCTCTCGGGCCGCATCACCTCGGACATCACCCGCTTCGGCACGGACAGCAAGGGCGGCGTCAGCTTCAGCCTCGTCACCTCGAAGCCGGTGATCAAGGACGGCCAGGTCCAGAAGGACGACAACGGCTACACCGAAACCTACGACGAGTTCCATCAGGTCAAGGCCTTCAACGGCCTCGGCAAGTCGGTCGCCAACAACAAGAAGAAGGGCGACAAGCTCCTGGTGGTCGGCGAGATCCGCTACAGCCGCAACGAGCGCGACGGGCGCACCTACTACAACACCGACATCGTCGCCGAGGAAATCGAGTTCCTCTGACCGTCTCCCGGGCGGTCGCTCGCGGCCGCCCTCCACCTTCCTTCAGATGGAGAGCAAGATGTTCACTCTCACCAGCTTCGACGACATCGCCGGAATCGCCCAGGGCGTCGAGATCACCAACCCCAACATGGTCGAGCGCATCCGCCGCGCGGCAGACAGCCTTAACCGCCACGAGATCGCCGCGCACCTCGGCCAGGCGATCACCGAGGCGACCGACGCCGCGCATGTCCGCGACTTCGAGGAAGTGCAGTTCGGCGAGGCGAGCGCCGATGCGATCGTCGATTGCGAATATTACGAAGATCTCGCCGCAGCCTGGTCGCTGATCGCCAGCGAGCATCAGCTGACCATTCCCCATTCCATCTTCGCGCACGACGGGTCGGTCCACTGACCCGTCACACGCCTTTCGAACGGAGTACCGTCATGATCAAACCTGCCCCTTCGAACACCGCCGCCGCCCATTGCTACGGCATCGTCCTTCACCATCGGCTCGCCTGGTGGCTGGTCGAATTTCCCGAACTCGACGCGGCGCCGACCGCCGCGCGCAAGCTTTCGGGCAAGCTCACGCCGGGCATGGCCGACTGGCTCCGCTCCGAGACCGGCGATGCCGGTCTCGCGGCCGACGTCGCTGCGCTCCATCCCCAGAGCCGGTGCTGGTCCGGCGAATTCTCCTACCTCCCCGCGGCCGGCGCCGCCGACCAGATCGACATCGATGCCCATCCCTGGGGCAGCGAAGCCGGTGAACTCGAGACCCGGCTCGCGCGCACGATGATCGATGCGACACTGCATCCGGTTCCCGCGGGCTTCATCTCAGTCTTCACGGGCCTACCGCCGGAGAACCAGCCCGTGCTCGCGATCAGGTTGAGCGGCTACACCTGTTCGACCTTCGAACTGCTCACCGCCCGGCATATGCCGACCTATCGGCCGCGGTCGCCCTGGCGCGACATCTCGGCCGATGCGGTCAGCGATAGCGGCAGCGACATCATCGGCTGGCAGCCGGCGGCCGACTGGATCAGGCCTATCTGATCCGTGCGGCGAAGCCGGCGAGTGTCGTTGGCTTCGCCCTGCCTTTCGCTCGAGCCTGACTATCATCTGCCCGCGCGAGCGCACAGCCGGGCGCCACCACCGCTGGTGGCGTTTTCCACTTGCCGTGCCCACCTCCCGGTGAAATCCGGACGCCGGCGGCTCCTGTCGTGACCCGGCTCTCATGCGTGCCGCAGGTTGTGCCGCGCCTTGTGCCGCGTGAGGTTCATCGCCCTGCCGCGAGCCGCGTTCACTGCGCCCGGGCCCTATCGCTCAGCCCCGTTCGGACATGCGGGCGCGAGCGTGTCAGCCGGCGATCGAACTGCCTCGCAGCCAGCTCCTCAATCCAGGTGATCGATACCGTGACGCCCCAGGACGTCAGGCACCGGGGAGGTTTGCGGTGACCATCCAGTGCCGGGCGGGCCGGCGAGGTTTTGCCCGGACAAGAAGAAGAGAAGAGGGTTTCGGCGCATCCCGCCCAACGCTTCGCGCCGGGCGGGACCGGGGCTCTATTCGCTAAGCCGCCGCCCGCGCGTACCGCACGTGCCCCGGCCAAGCTCACGGAGCCAGGCCTTCGGCCCGTCTCCGCCCATTCGGGTGACGAACCCGCTTGCGGGATTCCCCCGGTGAGGTTTGAAATCCCTATTCCTCTCTTGTGTCTGCCTAGTTTGGCATGCGGGGTTGGCAGTCCGTCGAGGATGAGCGGTCCCCCCAATTTTTTCGTGCGGCCGCTGCCGCGCCCACCCGAAAAAAATCGGTTCCCCCGCTCCCCGCTGGTGCGGCGTCAACCGGGGTCCGGCCGCGGCCGGCTTCCCGGTTAACGTCCCCGACCTCCCTGACCGCCGCATGTCCTGAACAAGGCCTCATCGCGTGGATGAGACATCCAAAAGCCACGGAGGCCAACATGTCCAAGTCCTTCTCGAACTTCGCCGATTTCGCCAGCTTCATCGCCAGCGAGACGGGAACCGACCAGCGTAGCCCGCTCTACGAAGCCGCCTTCATCGAGCATGACGAGCGCGCCAAGCTTTCGCCTGTCGACGAGAGCGAGCAACTGGAAATGCCCGATCCGGAACAGAGCCGAGCCGCCGTCGAAATGGTGATGGCGACGCTCTTCGATGTGTTCCGCGACACCCGCCTCGAACCCTTCGCGAGCGATCTCGCCTGGGGCTTCGTCAACAGCTTCCATGTGGTGGCGAAGCGCATCAGCGACCGCGAGGACGATGCGGCCAAGGAGCTTGGCGAACTCGCGCGCAGCTTCGATCCCAGCGAAATCTACGCATCGCAGATCGAGGAGGCGCAGCTGCTCTGCCAGACGCTGCAGGGGTGCCGGGATGCCATGGAATGCATGCGCGACCACGCCGCCGACGTCTACCGGGTCGAGACCGGACGGCCCTATTCGCCGACGCGCGGCAGCCGGGTCTCGAAGGGCGTCACCGCCTCGATGATCGACGCCCGAGACTATCTCGCCGCCCGGATGCGGGAACGCCGTGAGCAGTTCGCTCCGGAAGGTCCGGTCGTTGCCTTCTCGGGCGGTCAGGTCTGGGAGGATCATGACATGCTCTGGAAGGGTCTGGACTCGATCCTGGCCCGCATCCCGGAGATGATCCTCGCCACGACAGCACAGACCAAGGGCTGCGATGCCATCGCGCAGGCATGGGCAGCAGCACGCGGCGTGAAGGTCATCATGTTCCGCCTCGACCGCCGGCTGGGGGCCAAGGCCGCCTTCGTCCGCAACGATCGGCTGCTCGCCCTCAAGCCGGTCGAAGCTGTCGTCTGCGAAGGCTCCGGCATCCAGATGAACCTCGCCCAGAAGCTGCGGCAGGCAGGCGTTCCCCTCCACATCGTGAAGCTCGAACCGTCAGCCAAGCCGCAGCCCGCCCAGCCCACCGGCAGAACCGCAAAGTCGCGGGACGAATTCGATCCCTGGACCCAGGACGACTATTACGCCGCCATGGTGAACGGCGGTGGTCGCCGTCGTCGGTGACGCGTCCGGGAGAGGCTCCGGCAATCGCCGGGGCCTCTCCTGCTTTTTCGCTGCGAGGATGCGGTGCGCGGGGGCATCGAACCCCCGCGCACCGCCGGGCGCTGGCGCGCGCCGCACGGACAATACCCGAAAGGGCCAAGGAAAGAGGGGAGAGGCGAGGCGCTTTCAGCCGAGGAGACCAAGCCCGTGTCCATCCTGTTCCGCATCACCGAGCCGGCCGACGATACAGCCTCGCCCAGCGCCATCATCACAGCCCGCAAGCTTGCGGCTTTCCGCCGGTTCCTCCGTTCCGAAGGAGATCGTATCGGCATCGCGCTGCTCGAACCCGACGAATATCTTGGCGACAGCTTCGAGGCGCGCGTCTGTCCACTCGCGCTCGCCGCGATCACGGGCATTTTCGACCACGAGGCCACTGTCATCGCAGTCGTCGAGGAGGCCCAGTTCAGAGGCAAGCGCATCGCGATCCATCACTGCCCGAGCAGCGCCGAGATCATCCTGCGCGTCGCCCTCACGTCCGATCAGGGCGTCGAACTCGATCTCGCCTACGGCAATGCCTACGCGCTGCTCGAAGCGCTCGCGATCGAGCCTGACAGCGTCGGTGACATCCCCATCGATCTCCTACGCGCCCGGCTGTCCGATCCGGCCACGCCGAGCCGCGCGGCGCTGCGCGGTGTCGGTCATTACCTGCCCCGACTAGAGCGTCTCGTCGCGAGCGCGCAGGAGCGCGAGGCTGCCCGCTTCGCATGGGCCTGACATGCGTTAGTCCCGGCAATTCTTCTCCGGCGGGATCCTGTCGGTCCTTCGACGCATGAGGCTGTCGATCGCCGCCTGTAAATGACAGGTCGCCATCTGCTCGCCAGCTTGCTCGAGCGCCGCCATCGCCTCACGCATCAGCACGACTGCGAGGGCCCGGCGGACGTTTGAATCGATTCCCTGCGGATCATATATGTCGATTGATTCCGGCGTGCGCGGTGCGGCTTTCGCGCGGCGGGGAACAATCTCTCGTCCCGAATTGGTCATCCCCAGGCTCCCCGCAATGCGCAAAGGTCGAACCCTTGCTCAAAACTCCCGCGCACGAGGCGCGGGAGCCGGGGCTGGTAACACGTCGAGACATGCGCCTACGCTTTTAGCACCAAGGCACCTGGACATATGCGCAGGCACCCCGGCGTGAGATCACACCGAGCTGCCTTTCTCGACGGGATTACCAGTCCCGGCGCCACGGCCTTCGCGGCGCAAACAGCCACCTATCACAGACATGGGAAGACACCAAGGTGGGTCGTCTGAACAGCGAGCCACAGTGCCTTGCCGGCAGGCACGGACACGTGCCTAAGATGGGAGACGGGACCCAAGCTCTCTCACATCTCGGCATCAGACGAGGCTTCATCGCCAAAGCATGACGCTGGGTGTCGATCGGCCGTCAAGGATCAGCGGTCCCCCCAATTTTGCCGGCCGGCGCGCTGCGCTTCCCGGCGACAAAATCGGCTCCCCCCGCTGCCCGCTCACGCGGCGGCCATGCCGTCCCTGACCGCCTCAACACCGCGTCCAGATGAGCCCATCCTCATCGATGCGAGATGGGGAGCGCACCATCATCAACGGAGGCTTCGATGGACAATCTTCACCACTCCCTGCGCACGCTGTTCAGCACCCCATTCTGTCCAAACTGCACGACCCTCTTCGACGCCGAGCAATATGATCATGTCGACGAACGCGCGCGCTGCTCGCACTGCGGAACCGTCTATCGGATCCCCGACGACCATGTGCCGGACAATCCGGATGACGACATCGACGACGTCCGGCCGGATACCGCCCATATTGTCCAACCGCACGAGCCGGGCTACTGGCCAGCGCAAGCGACTGGCTTCCGGCTCATTCGCCTGCTCGAAAGATATCTCGCACTTACCCAGACCTGCGGGCGCTTAGTCAGCGTTGCCCAAACCTCCACCGAACGGGATTTCTTCAGGGCCGAGCATGACCGGCTCTACCGCCTAACTTGCCGCATCGCACGCCAGGTCGCCCGATCGAACGGCTACGCGATCCTTCGAGCACTCTCGGACGATAGCCCGGCCTATCGCGTGGTGATCCAGAACCAGCCTATCGCTCTATCCGGGGGTTCGTGCATCAAGGAGACGCCGCAGTTTCTGACCCTCGAACAGTTGCGTGCCGACGCGGAACGGCTCGCCGAAGCGGAGATGCGGGCCACCGCCGGCGCGACGTACGAACTCTACGCCCGCCAGTTCTCCACGGCCTGTGCACGCGCCATCAACAAGCTTGATCCGGACCTGCGCCGCTACGCCGTCAAGATCGCCAATGACCACGGCTACATCGCGGGCGAGGACGAGCGATATGCCGACTTCGGACCCGGCCTATGCTCCCTGACCGGCATCGACGAACACTATTGCCATTGCGGCCGTCACCCCTGACGGCAGCCGGGACCGGGCCACGCGCTCGGTCCCGTTCTTTCGACGAGATGGCTCGATGCCCCGGCTCGCTCGCGTGCCATGCGGACCCTTCGGTCCGCACGTCGCTACGCCTCGGCCGAGGTCTCCCGACGAGAGGGAACATCTCTCACAGTCTTCCCATTCTGTCAGACGTCCGAGGCCGCCTCAAGGACGGCGGGGCCCCACGATTTTCTTCGGCGGATCGAGGGGAGGCGCTCGTCCTTCGGCGTGGTGGCCGCCGAAGAAAATCGTGACCCCCACCGCCGCTTCGCGGCCCGCTTCGCGGGTCCTTGACCCGGCCTCGGCCGCCTGACGCGCCGCTCCTGTCATTCAAGACAGACAGGAGCGAATCCATGCAGATGATCTCGACCAGCGCCGCCGCCGACAACGCCGCCTTCTTCGCAGCCATCGCGAACGCCGAACGCCGCGCGCTTCACAGCTACTTCGACCAGCACGTCGTGGCGGACGACGAGGCGGGCTACATCACCATCGACGAGGGCGATTACGGCGCGCTGCCGATGACGATCATCGACCGGATCGTCCACAGCGTGCCGGGCGGACTGCTCGACGAATATTGAGGCAAGACGGGGAGGGGCGCGCACGCGCCTCTCCCTTTTTTTGTGTGGCGATGTTACGGGCATGGGGGGCATCGAACCCCCCATGCCCGTGCCGCGACAAGGGTCGCGGCGGGGGCTGTTCAGGCCGTGAGGCGCTTTTCCACTTCGTCGATGCCGAGCGACCGGATACGGGCAACGAGCCCACCCAATCGCTTGCCGTCGAGCTTCAGCAGGCCGGTCTTCTCAAGAGCCTGGATCGCGGCCTCGCGTTCCTTCTCTTCCAGCCGTTGCCGTCGCTCCTCGAGCTTGCGGCCTTCCTCTTCTATCGCTGCTCTTTCCTGTTCCAATGTGCGTGCCATGAAGGGCCTCTCGGTTCACGCTGATCGGGCTATGAACAGGCCCACTATAAGCGCTCACCGGCCATGCCGGAAGCACGGAATGCGCGCCCGCCAAGCGGTTGGTCAACTGCCGCAACCATGGCTTTCCTTCCGTCCACCGGACGGCCTGGCGTCCCGCCGGAGGCGCTTCCCCATGCCATTTGATCGCGTCACAAGACGCCCCGGGGAGTGGATCAGCCCTGGTGCAGAGAAGCACACCGAACGCACCTCGGTGCATTGGGTTCTGGAACAATTCCAGCGACTTATGGCGGTCTTGGTGCGTGTGCGGCTGTGGGACAGGATTTCGCTGCCCACAAAACACACGAAAATCGGCCATTTCAGCGTGTTACACGAGAACACGCTCCGCGCCGCGCATGCGATTTTCTTGCTCCACCGACACGATTGCGCTATAAGTCGGATCGGTTTCTGAGACCCCACCAGCCTCCCTGCTAGGAGGCTCGGTTTGACCATTCCCTACAAGCATTGCTCGGTCCGGCTCGACCGGAGCAAATATGATCGCCTCGTAGCGCTCGCCGCGGAGCGCGGATGCACGCCGTCCGACCTGCTGCGCGCGGCCGTCGATGCCTTCCTGGGATCCGGCCAGCTCTTGACCTCAAGCCACCGTCGGATCGCCCGCATCAGCGAGTTCCAGCATCTCGCGCTCGACATCATCATCCGCGAACAATTCCCCGAATATCGCGACCGCATCATCGCGGAAACCGACAAACGTCTGGAGCAATATCATGGCGCGTGAGGACATCCGCACGGACGGGCGTCCCGTCCCGCTCACCCATCATTCGGCGCGCGGCCGCGTGCAGCGCAATGCCGGCAATTTCACCCGCGGCAGCCAGCTACTCACCCATGAGATGCTGATGTGGTTCTCGGGCGCCAAGCTGCCCTTCATCCTCTGGTTCTTCGCCTTTCTCGCCGCCTGGTTCATCATCATGTCGCTCAAGCTCGACGAGCATGGTTTCCAGCTCGTCTGCATGAAGGTCTATGCGACCCTCTGGAACTGGATCGACCTCAATCCGAACAAGCGCGTCAACGTCACGCTGCCGAACGGCGACCTCATGCGCACCGTGATGAAAGCGGTGCCCTATATTCCCGAGGTCATCACAGCCTGGGCCGTCGCGATGCGGGGCCTCATCGGCGCTTTCCTGATCTCGGTCTTCATCACCATTCCGGCCGCCATCTGGTTCGTCGACATCTCGCATCGGCGCGGCCGTTCGATCCTTCAGGAACGGCATGAACGCGGCGCCATGCTGGTTGATCGCAGCGTGCTTCTGGTGGAGATCAACGAGCATAACCGGGTGAAGTTCGAAGAGGAGGCGGCCGACCTCTTCCCCGGCCTGTCCTCGCGGCAGGTTCTCGCGCTCCCGTTCCGAGCGCGCAAGGAAGCCGGCATCCATCATCCCTACACGCTCGCGGGCATCCCCTTTCCGCACCGCACCGAACAATCCCATGCGATGCTCATCGGCACCACCGGATCAGGCAAGACGACCGAGCTCAGAAGCCTCGTCACCCAGATGCGCGAGCGCCAGGACACGGCCGTCATCTTCGATCTCACCGGCGCCTATGTCGAAGCCTTCTACGATCCCACACGCGACACGATCCTCAATCCCATGGACGCGCGCTGCCCGGCCTGGTCGATCTTCAACGATTGCCGCACCCACAGCGAATTCACGGCCGCCGCGGCGGCGCTAATCCCTTCGGATGGCGGTTCGTCCGAACCCTTCTGGGCGCTCGCAGCGCGCACCCTCTTCATCGAGATGTGCATTCGCCTGATGGAGCGGGGGCAGACCAGCAATCTGGCGCTGTCCGAGAACCTGATGACGGCCGACCTGAAGCGCGTCCACCGCTTCCTCGCCAACACCATCGCCGACCCGCTCACTGCCCCCGAAGCGGCCCGCATGGCGGAATCGATCCGCGCCGTCTTCAACACCAATGCGCAGGTCCTTCGCTTCCTTCCCGACGAGGGCGAATCCTTCTCGATCCGCGACTGGATCACGCGGGACAAGAAGCCCGGATCGATCCTGTTCGTGACGTCGAACTATGTCGATCTGCCGATGAACCGGGCGCTGCTCACGCTGTGGATGGATCTCGCGATCAACCGGCTGATGACGCTGCCGCGCACCCGCAGCTTGCGCACCTGGTTCATGTTCGACGAGCTTGGCGCACTGCATCGCCTTCCGGCGATCGAGAATGGTCTCCAGACGGCGCGCGCGTTTGGCGGCGCGATGATCCTGGGCATCCACAGCTTCGAGAAGCTGGTCGAAGTCTATGGCGAGCAAGGGGCACGCAATCT
This sequence comes from Rhizorhabdus wittichii RW1, assembly GCA_000016765.1. NCBI lineage: Bacteria > Pseudomonadati > Pseudomonadota > Alphaproteobacteria > Sphingomonadales > Rhizorhabdaceae > Rhizorhabdus > Rhizorhabdus wittichii. Next base: position 54,784 of record CP000700.1, on the reverse strand, counting down.
CGCCTCGCTCGCCCGCTCCAAGCTCATCCTCGCGACGGCCGATCTCGACACGGCCGAGCAGTGCGCGCGCTACATCGGCAACCGCGAGGTTCGCCAGATGGATGAGGCCTATAGCTACGGCTACAATAACACCCGCGACGCTTCGACCCTGACCCCGCGCAAGCAGGTCGAACCACTCGTCATCGCCGATGACATCACCAACCTGCCCTCGATGCACGGCTTCGTGAAATTCCCCGACGGCTTCCCCGCCGCGCGCATCCTGCTCGAGTGGAAGGACTATCCCCAGGTCGCCCAGGGCTTCGTCCAACGGCCCGATGTCGGGCCGGTACGCTCAAGGCGCGGAGAGGAGGTGTTCGAGGAAGACGGGGCAGGGGAGGCGGGCGGGCGCGACGGCTCGTTGCAGGTCGTGGAGGAAGTGGCCGAGATCACCAATCTCGCCCGCGATCTCGCCGCACGGATCCTGTCGGCCGAGGTCGAGGAGGAGGACGATGCCGCCCGCCGCGCGGCGCAGCGGGCGGACGACCGGGACGAACAGGCGACGCCTGGCACGCATAGCGCGGACAGGGCGCAGGCGGCGCGCGCCAGCGGCGAGGAACAGCCGGTTTCCGCGCGCGACCGGGACGATCGTCGTGATGGCCACCGGCACGGGGAGACGAGCCCACAGGTCGAGGACCAGACCCTGATCGAGCTGCGCCACGACTTCTCCACCGGCCGCGAGGATGACGGCATGGACATGGGCATCTGATGCTCTCGGTCGCCGGCGTCCGCTCCGCTTCCGGTGCCGCGAACTATTTCGCGAAGGACGACTATTACACGGTCGAGGGCTCGTCCGAGATCAGCGCCTGGGGAGGGGAGGGCGCCGAGGCGATCGGCCTGTCCGGAGAAGTCTCGAAGGACGCCTTCGAGGGCGTGCTGAACGGTATCCTCCCAAGCGGCGAAGCGGTCGCCCAGGTCGAGAACCGGCGCGCCGGCTACGACCTCACCTTCTCCATGCCGAAGTCGGCTTCGGTCATGGCCTATGTCGCCGGCGACAAGCGCGTGCTTGACGCCAATATGGCCGCGGTCAAGGCGACCATGGCCTGGGTCGAGAAGAACCTCGCGGAAGGGCGTCGCGACATCGAGGGGCGCAAGGTCCCGGTCCAGACGGGCAATCTCGTCTACGCGCTCTTCCAGCACGACACGAGCCGGGCGCTCGATCCGCAGGCCCACATCCACGCCGTCATCGCCAACCTCACCCGCATGCCCGATGGCAAATGGCAGGCACTCCACGCCGACAAACTCTGGAGCCACAACAGCATCATCGGCTCGATCTACCATGCTTTCCTGCGCGCCGGGCTCGAGCGGATCGGCTATCAGGTGGACCTCAAGGGCAAGCATGGCACCTTTGAGATTGCCGGCGTTCCCAAGGCGGTCATCGGCGAATTCAGCCAGCGCCGCGAGGAGATCCTCGATCACGCAACGCGGCTCGGCATCAAGTCGCCGGAGGGCCTGCGCGAAATCACCAAACGCTCGCGCGATCCCAAGCTCGACGTCGAGGACCGCGCCGCGCTGAAGCAGGGCTGGATCGACCAGGCCGCTGCCCACGGCTTCGACGGCAAGGACCTGCGGGCAGCAGCCGAGGCGCGCGCCGGGATGGCGTCTTCGGAAAATGCTCTCGAGCGCGGCTACCGCGCCATTGTCGATGCCGTAACTGGTGCCCGCCAGACGCTGGGTGCGCTGCTCCGCCCCCAGGACCCTTTAGTGGACAATGCGCTCGCCCGCGCGGTCAAGTCGCCAGCGGAAGCGCGCGCGCAGCTCGCGGTCGCGTCCGCCGTCCGGATCCTCTCCGAACGTGAGGCCGCATGGCCCGTCAATCTGCTCGGCAAGACCGCGCTCGATCTCGGTCTCAAGGGCGTCACCGTCGACCTGATCGAGAGGCGGATCGACCGGCTCGTGCAGAACCGTCAGCTCATCCCGGGCGTCGCGACAGCCGCGGACCGGACTGGCCGCATGGTGACCACGCAGGAGGCGCTGCGGACCGAAGAGAAGATTCTTGCCGCCGTCGAGGAGGGGAAAGGGAAGTCCGAGCCAATTGTGGCGGCCGCCGATGCGCCGCAGCGATTGCAGGATGCCGCCGAACGGCCGCTCAATCCTGGGCAGCTCGCCGCCGCGACGATGATCCTGTCATCCGCCGATCGTACCGTCTCGGTGCAGGGCGCCGCCGGCACGGGCAAGTCCACCATGCTCCAGGCGGTCGCGCGGGTCGCCGAGGAGGAGGGCGCCCGGATCACCGGACTTGCCTTCCAGAACAAGATGGTCGCGGACCTCGCCGAAGGGGCGGGCATCAAGGCCCAGACGATCGCTTCCTTCGTGCTCGCCAACGAGCGGTTCGTGACCGAGCGTGACACGCTGGGATATGAGGCTGCGCGCGAGAAGCTCGCCGGTACCATGCTTCTCGTCGACGAAACCTCGATGGTGTCGTCGAACGAAATGCTCAAGCTCCACCAGATCACAGCAGCCTTGGGCGTCGACAAGCTCGTTCTGGTCGGTGACCGGCAGCAGCTCTCTTCGATCGACGCGGGCAAGGCCTTCGCCATGATCCAGGCGGGCGGCGGCACGATGGCGCGGATGGATCAGAATATCCGCCAACGCACCGACCAACTGCGCACCGTCGCGGCGCTCGCCAATATCGGCAAGGCCGGCGCGGCGCTGAAAGTGCTGGGGGACCGTGTCGTCGAGGCGGGGGAGCCGGCCGCCGCTGCGGCCGACATGTGGCTCGAGCTCTCCCCTGGCGAACGGGAGGCGACCGCTGTCTTCGCTTCGGGCCGCGACGCGCGCGCCGTCATCAACCAGCGCATCCAAGATGGCCTGATCGCGGAAGGGAGCGTCAAGGGCCAGGCGATCCATCTCACTGTCTTTGAGCGGGTCAACACCACGCGCGAGGAGCTGCGCTATGCCTCGACCTACCGTCAGGGCCAGACGCTCGAGGTCGGCCGCGGCGGCGCGCAGGACGTCGGGATCAAGGCGGGACGCTACGACGTCCTCAAGGTCCACGCCAACGGGAAGGTCGAACTGTCGGACGGTCGGCGCAGGATACGCTTCGATCCCCAGAAGCTGTCGCCGACCGAGCAGCGCGATCGCCTGCAGCTTTCTGAAAAGAAGGACCTTCAGCTGCGCGAAGGGGACCGCATCCGCTGGACGGCCAACGACAAGCAGCGCGGCCTGCACAATGCCGCGCTTGCGCGCGTTGTGGGCGTCGATGCCGATGGCGTGAAGGTTGAGACTGCGGACAAGGTGCTCCTCACGCTCAGCCTCGGTGACCCGATGCTATCTCGGCTCGACCTTGCTTATAGCCTTAATATGCACATGGCCCAGGGGATCACCACCGACAAGGCGATCACCGTCATGTCGTCGCATGAGCGCAACCTCTCGAACCAGCGCCTCTTCAACGTCGGGGTCACGCGCGTGCGCGACGAGCTGACAATGGTCGTGGACGACAAGGAGAAGCTCGCGCGGCAGCTCGACATGAATCCCGGCAACAAGACCTCCTCGCTCGAGACGCTCGGCCGCCTCGATATCGACGGCAGGAAGGGGCCGGGCGCGCAACCCCGCGAGAAGTTCGATCCCGGTCCGATCGACGGCGTCAACCTGTCCGATCTTGCTCCCGTTCCAAGCGATCTGCCGCCTCTGCCCGATGGCGCGGCATCTGCGCCGGCCGCGAAGGCCCCACAAGCGCCGCCCGATCTGAAACCCGATCGCGGCGATCCGCTGCCACCGCTGCCCGAGCGCAGCCTCGGGCTCGACTTGTGAATGGAGAAGTCGCCGGCGTGGTGCCTGCGGCGAAGAGAAGGAGACGAACGATGGGTTGGGAATTCGATGAGGCTGGCAAGTTCGGGAGCGAACGGGCAGCCGAAGACTATGCGAAGCGCAACAACATCGATCCGCGTGATGTCCAGCTGACCCGCAAGGGTGAGGAGGTCGAACTCAACATCCGCCGGTCGGCCCTCGATGGCCGTAAGCTGCGCGACAATGGCGAAGGTCGCCGGGACGGCTGGGGCTGAACGGAGGGCTACAATGAGCACATTTGAATTTCTCGCCTCGCTTCTGCTGGTGGGCGTCATCGTCGCGCTTGGCTGGTCGAAAATGTCCCGAGGCTTCACTCCACAGAAACCGCTCGACCCAGTGGCGCGGCCATTCATGACGCAGCGCGAGCAAGCCATGCTGGCCGCGCTCGAGCACATCCTGCCCATGTACCGCCTCCATGCCCAGGTCTCGATGGGAGCCCTCCTCAAGGTTCCATCGGTGCCGGGCCGGCGGCCGACCCCAGCGGACTGGAATCGCTTCCAGCGAAAGATCATCGACTTTGTGGTCGAGGATCCCACGACGGGAAGGGTGGTCGCCTTGATCGAGATCGACGATCGTTCGCACGATCCCGGCAAGGATCGGGAGCGTGACGCGATGACCGCCCGGGCCGGCTATCACACATTGCGGATCCCCGCTGGTGCAAGCCCCACGGTACAGACGGTGCTCGGTTTCGTGGGTGACCTTCGCGACGGTGCGGCGAGCGCCGCATATCAGGGATAACCGGCATGGGGCTCAAAGATCGCGACTATATGCGCGAGCGCTATCGCGCGCGCGCGAAGGGAACCCGATGGAACGATCGGGCCGGGCGCGTCGAGGGCGCCTGGTTCGATCCCGTCAACCGCGGTTTCGATTATCAGCGCGGCCGGTTGAGGGGATCGCGCGGTAATGCCGGCGGGATGCTGCGCTGGATGTCGCTCGCGTTGAGCCTGTTTCTCATCGCTATCCCGGTGTGGCATTCGCTGAAGCGGGAAGGCTGGCTGGCGGATAGTGAACCCGGATTACCCTTCCCCGAAACGGGCAGCGTGACGGTCAACCCCGCATTGGATCCGGCCGGGGCGACATCGCGGATGGCAGTCACGACCTCCGATGCGAACGCCGTCGTTCAGCTCTTCGACCCTCAAAGCGGGCGGCATGTGATCTCGGTCTATGTCCGCAAGAACGATCGGGCGATAATCGCGGTTCCACCTGGAACCTATCGGATGAAAGTGGCGGAAGGGCAGCGTTGGCACGGCCCGGTGGACTTTTTCGGTTCGTCAACGACCTATGACGCCGTCGTGCCGCTGATGGTGTTCACCAGACAACGGGGCAATGGCATCGACCTGCACAGGCGTCCGAACGGCACATTGCCGACACGGCCCAACTGGCGCGGTCCAGCGCCCCTGTAACGAACGATCATGCGGAAGCGCGGCCGAAGACCCGGTCCTATCGAGCGGCGGGCGCCGATACCTCTTCGGTTTTCAGCGCATGGGCAATTTCGAAGATATGAAGAATGATCGGGTCCTTCTCAGCAGATCGGATCGCTGCCTGCAACAGAATAGGAGGCGGTGACTGATCGAAAACGCGAACGATCTCGCCACTAGATATCTTCTCTCCCACCATGTTGAGAGGAAACAAGCTTACGCCGCCGCTGGACACGATGATATCGATCAGAGAATGCAGGTCGTTGCAGGTGTTTATCTTCCCGTCATGATATCCCAGTCCACCCAAGGCATCATGCATGATCGCATGCATGGGGGAGCTTCGTGCCAATGACCAGAACAGCAGGTCTTTTGGGGGCACGAGTCGCTGCTCCAGCATGTTCGCGAGGCTGGGAGACGCGAGCCATATCAACTCGACCTCGCCGATCCGCCGCGTCTTGATGCCGGGCATTTCAACGGGACCGATCGCGAAAACCAGATCGGCCGCGCCACTTAGAAGTCCATCGATCAGTTTCGATGTCAGGTCGATTTCGATCTCCAGTGAAAGCCCTGGCATCTCCTGACGGATCGCATTCACGAAAGCGGACAGGCAACTGGCGGCCGCAATTTCACCCGATCCGATACGGACGATGCCGGCCACGCTGCTGAGGTCCACCGGATTGAGCAGGGCCTGTTGAAGCGACGGCCACACCTGCTCGCATCGGCGCACCAGTTCACGGCCCTGGACAGACAGGATCATGTTACGCCCTTGTCGCGCGAACAACGGAATTCCCAGGTGATTCTCAAGTTCGCGTATTCGCGCGGAAATGCCCGGTTGCGTGGTGTTGAGGCGATTCGCTGCCGCGCTGAACGAGCCAAGGCGGTTGATCCAAAGCAGGGTTTCCAGATGGTAGAGCGCGATCCGATTCATCACCATTGGTTATACATACATCGAATGAACTATGATTTGAACTGATGTGACATTTATCTCATGGCCAGACCCCGAAAGCGCAGCAGGCAGGGGAAGGGAAGGGTTCGTGGCCAAAGAGCAGCATGTGAAGGCAGAGAGCCGAGCCGGGCCGGCAAGGCGGGCTTCGGTTTCATCTGGATCCGCCTCCAATCGCGAACGTCCGGCCGAGCCCGTCCGCTATCAGGCGACCAATGCGGAGATGCTGGAACTCTACCGCCAGATGCTGCTGATCCGCCGTTTCGAGGAAAAGGCCGGCCAGCTTTACGGCTTCGGCATGATCGGCGGCTTCTGCCATCTTTATATCGGGCAGGAGGCCGTCGCCGTCGGCCTGCAATCGGCTATGAGGGTGGGCAAGGACAGCGTCATCACCGGCTATCGCGACCACGGCCACATGCTGGCCTACGGGATCGATCCCAAGGTCATCATGGCAGAGCTGACCGGCCGCGCTGCGGGCATTTCACGCGGCAAGGGCGGGTCGATGCACATGTTCTCGGTCGATCATGGCTTCTATGGCGGCCACGGCATCGTCGGCGCGCAGGTGGGGCTGGGCACGGGCCTAGCCTTCAAGCATAAATATGCGGATGATGGCGGCGTCTGCCTCACCTATTTCGGCGACGGCGCGGCCAATCAGGGACAGGTCTACGAAAGCTTCAACATGGCGGAGCTGTGGAAGCTGCCGGTGATTTTCGTGATCGAGAACAACCAGTACGCCATGGGAACCAGCGTCAACCGCGCGTCGGCCGAGGACCAACTCTATCGGCGCGGCGAGAGCTTCCGCATCCCCGGCATCCAGGTGGACGGCATGGACGTGCTCGCTGTCCGTGGCGCTGCTGAGGAAGCCCGGCAGTGGGTGCTGTCCGGCAAGGGGCCGATCCTCCTGGAATTGAAGACCTACCGCTATCGGGGCCATTCCATGTCCGATCCGGCCAAGTACCGCTCGCGCGAGGAAGTGCAGGCGGTCCGCGACAAGTCCGATGCCATCGAGCATCTCAAGCAGGAGTTGGAGGCGGCCGGCGTCACCGAGGATGAGTTGAAGGCGCTGGAGAAGGAGATCCGCCAGATCGTTCAGGAAGCCGCCGACTTCGCCGAGCAGGCCCCGGAGCCCGAGCTTGCCGAACTCTATACCGATGTGCTGGTGGGGCAATATTGATGGCGATTGAACTGAAGATGCCGGCGCTTTCTCCCACCATGGAGGAGGGTACGCTCGCAAAGTGGCTCGTCAAGGAAGGCGATGCGGTGAAATCCGGCGACATCCTCGCGGAGATCGAGACCGACAAGGCGACGATGGAATTCGAGGCAGTGGACGAGGGCATCATCGCCAAGATCGTCATTCCTGAAGGCACCGACGGCGTGAAAGTGGGCGCGGTGATCGCGCTGATCGCTGGCGAGGGTGAAAGCGCCGTGACGGTCCAAGCCGCCGCCCCCGCTCCCAAGGTCGAGGCACCCGCGCCCAAGGCGGCGGAGCCGGCCCCGCAGCCGGTTGCGGCGCCTGCGCCCCGCGCGGCGGTTGCCGATCCCGATATTCCCGCCGGCACCGAGATCGTGAAGACCACGGTGCGCGAGGCGTTGCGCGACGCCATGGCCGAGGAGATGCGCGCCGACGACCGCGTCTTCGTGATGGGCGAGGAAGTGGCGCAATATCAGGGCGCCTACAAGGTGACGCAGGGCCTGCTGGAAGAGTTCGGCGATCGCCGCGTCATCGACACCCCGATCACCGAGTATGGTTTTGCCGGCATAGGCACAGGCGCGGCGATGGGCGGCTTGAAGCCGATCGTCGAGTTTATGACCTTCAACTTCGCCATGCAGGCGATCGACCACATCATCAACTCGGCGGCCAAGACCAACTATATGTCCGGCGGCCAGATGCGCTGCCCGGTGGTGTTCCGCGGCCCCAACGGCGCCGCCAGCCGCGTCGGCGCCCAGCACAGCCAGAATTACGGGCCCTGGTATGCTGCCGTTCCTGGCCTGATCGTGATCGCGCCTTACTCGGCCGCCGACGCCAAGGGGCTGCTGAAGGCCGCGATCCGCTCGCCCGATCCGGTCGTGTTCCTGGAAAACGAGTTGCTCTACGGCCAGAGCTTCGACGTGCCGAAGCTGGACGATCATGTCCTGCCGATTGGCAAGGCCCGCATCGCCCGCGCGGGGCGTGACGTGACCCTGGTGAGCTACTCCATTGGTGTCGGTGTCGCGCTGGAAGCCGCCGACAAGCTGGCAGATGAAGGTGTTGACGCGGAGGTGATCGACCTGCGCACGCTCCGCCCGCTCGATAAGGAAACCGTGCTGAAGTCGCTCGCCAAGACCAACAGGATGGTGGTGGTGGAGGAAGGCTGGCCGGTCTGCTCCATCTCCTCGGAGATCATCGCCATCGCCATGCAGGAAGGCTTCGACGACCTCGACGCCCCGGTGCTCCGCGTCACCAACAAGGACGTGCCGCTGCCGTATGCCGCGAATCTGGAAAAGGCCGCGCTCATCAAGGCGGATGACGTGGTCGCGGCGGTCAAGCGCGTCCGTTATCGCTGACGCCTGCGGAGTTTCGAAAATGCCGATTGAACTCAAGATGCCCGCGTTGTCTCCCACGATGGAGGAGGGTTCGCTCGCCAAATGGCTGGTGAAGGAGGGCGATGTGGTGAAGTCTGGCGACCTGCTGGCCGAAATCGAAACCGACAAGGCGACGATGGAATTCGAGGCGGTGGACGAAGGCATTATCGCGAAAATCCTCATCCCCGAAGGTACAGAAGGCGTGAAGGTCGGGACCGTCGTCGCCATGCTTGCCGCCGAAGGCGAGGATATCACCGCTATCGGGGAAGGGGCTGTTCCCGCGCTTCTGCCGGCCCCCGAGATTGCCGACAAGGTCGCTACATCCATTCCCGCCGCTGTTCCTGTCGCGTCGTCAGCCGCACCCGCAATTGGTGCCAGCCGTATCAAGGCCAGCCCGCTTGCCCGTCGTCTGGCGGAGGCAAGCGCCATCGATCTTTCTACGATAAGAGGCTCCGGGCCTAATGGCCGCATCGTCAAGGTTGACATTGATGGCGCGACGCCTGCCTCGATGCCGGCCGTCGCTCCGGGGGTCCCCGCGGCGTTTGCCGCCGCAGTACCGTCGATCGAACCCGACATTCCACACGAAGTCGTCAAGCTGTCAAACATGCGGAAAGTCATTGCCCGACGGCTCACCGAATCGAAGCAGCAGGTTCCGCACATCTACCTCACGGCCGATATCCACCTCGATCCATTGCTGAAGCTTCGGGCCGATCTCAACGACGGGCTTGCCGAACGCGGTGTCAAGCTCTCGGTCAACGATCTGCTGGTCAAGGCCTTGGCGGCCGCCCTTATCGAAGTGCCCAGCTGCAATGTGCAGTTTGCCGGCGACAATCTGCTGCGGTTCAGCCGCGTCGATATTTCGGTGGCGGTATCGATCCCCGGCGGCCTGATCACGCCGATCATCGCGGGCGCGAACGCCAAGGGCGTTGCCGCAATCTCCAGCGAGATGAAGGATAGGGCGGAGCGCGCGCGCAACGGTAAATTGCAGCCGCATGAATATCAGGGCGGCACCGCCAGCCTGTCGAACATGGGCATGTTCGGCATCAAGCAGTTCGAGGCTGTCATTAACCCGCCCCAGGCCATGATCATGGCGATCGGCGCGGGCGAAAAGCGGCCTTATGTAGTGAACAATGCGCTGACCGTTGCCACGGTGATGTCGGTAACCGGCAGCTTCGATCACCGCGCGATCGATGGGGCGGACGGTGCGCAACTGATGGCCGCTTTCAAGCGCATCGTTGAGAAGCCGCTGACACTGTTGGCCTGAATCTCAAGGAATTTCCGAACATGGCTGATAGTTACGACGTGATTGTCCTTGGCTCAGGCCCCGGCGGCTATGTCGCCGCGATCCGCGCCGCTCAGCTCAAGTTGAACACGGCGATTGTCGAGCGCGAGAATCTAGGCGGTGTCTGCCTCAACTGGGGTTGCATACCCACCAAGGCGTTGCTGCGCTCGGCGGAGGTTTTTCGCTACATGCGGCATGCCAAGGATTATGGCCTGGTCGCGGAGAAGATAACCGCCGATCTGGATGCAGTGGTGAAGCGCTCACGCGGCGTTGCCAGGCAGCTTAATCAGGGTGTCTCGCACCTGATGAAGAAGAACGGGATCGCCGTTTATATGGGTGAGGGGAAGCTCACCGGCAAAGGGAGGCTTTCTGTCACAGCGCCGGATGGTAAGACCAGTGAGTTGACCGCGAAGAATATTATCATCGCCACGGGCGCGCGTGCTCGCGATCTGCCGTTCCCGAAAGCCGATGGAAAGCGCGTCTGGACCTATCGCCACGCGATGAACCCGCCGGAAATGCCGAACAAGCTGCTTGTTATCGGCTCGGGCGCGATCGGCATCGAGTTCGCCAGCTTTTACAACGACATGGGCGCGGAAGTGACAGTCGTCGAGATGCTGGACAGGATCGTTCCGGTCGAGGATGCAGATGTCTCGACCTTCCTGGAAAAAGCGTTGGTGAAGCAGGGCATGAAGATCTTGACGGGTGCAGGTGTCCAAAAGCTCGATATCGGTGCCACCGGCGTAACAGTCGCGATCAAAGCCCGGGATGGCAAACTTGTTTCGGACGAATACAGCCATGTCATCGTGGCAATCGGGATCGTCCCAAACACCGAAACCGTTGGGCTTGAGGCACTGGGTGTGAAAACGGAGCGTGGCCACATTGTTACCGATGGCGCATGCCGCACCAATGTCGAGGGAATCTGGGCGATCGGAGACGCCACGGCGCCGCCTTGGCTAGCGCACAAGGCCAGCCATGAAGGTGTTATCGCGGCAGAAACCATAGCGGGTCAGCATCCGCACGCAATGGACCCCAGGAACATTCCCGGCTGCACCTATTGCCACCCGCAGATCGCTAGTGTCGGCCTCACCGAAACAAATGCGAGGGAAGCAGGTCACGAAGTGAGGATTGGCACCTTTCCCTTCATCGGCAATGGCAAGGCTATCGCGCTCGGCGAGCCAGAAGGCTTCGTCAAGACGGTATTTGATGCCCAAACTGGCGAGCTGCTGGGCGCACACATGGTCGGCCCGGAGGTGACCGAAATGATCCACGGCTTCACCATCGGTCGTACACTGGAAACAACCGAGGCGGAGCTGATGGAAACGGTTTTTCCGCATCCGACCATTTCCGAAACGATGCATGAAAGCGTGCTTGCTGCCTTCGGGCGCGCAGTCCATATTTAGGCTATCTTCCATATTTGGGAGAGATCATGCCTCCTTCTGCTGCCGAACCACGAGCGGCGAGGCGTCAAGGTCAGCTACGTACTCTTGAAAGAACCCGTGCGGCGACATTGCTTCGCACCGCGAGCTTTCTACCGTAACGTAGCGCGGTTGTCGGTGAACTCCATCGCAGCGCCTGCGCAATGCCGGCTCCGTCCTCTCCGGCGGCGAAGAGGTCCTGGGTCAGGCCAACGCGCAGCGAATGTGTGGACAGCGCCTGAACCGCATCGGCCAGCTTGCTGGCGCTCAGGTTGACCAGCCCCATTTCGTAGGCGGCACTCGCCACGCGCCTGTAGATCCCATTGACCCCCTGCCGACTGAGGGCCTCCTTGCCGATGGTGTAGGTCGTTCGGGCCAGTGCCGTTTCCGGATCGGAGCCGCGCGCGCGCCGGCGATAGACACCAACCCTGCGAAACAGCAGCCCGTCCTCGATCGCGCTTTCGGCCTGCCACAAGGCGACCCTGCGCATCGTCTCGGCCGACAGCCACGCCCACGCGCCTTCCTGCTCCTGGTCGGTTTTGGAGAAGGGGATGAACAAGGTCGCCGAGCCGTCGTCCTGCGCATCGATATGCGTGGCTTCAACCCTAGTGAGCTCGCTGACCCGGAGCCCTGCGTCATAGCCGAGCGAAAGCAACGCCGCGTCCCGTAACCCCTGAAGATCGCCGCCACACGCTTCGAGTAGCGCAGCCAGGGTGAAGCCTTTGGCGGCGTGGTGATCCAGCGCCTTGCCTAACCGCAGAGGCGCAGCCTGACGCTGAAGTGCGCCTCTCTGCCGGCGGATGGCCTTCAGCGCGGCGCGAACCATCGGGGCGTCGGTCGGCGCGGCGGGCGAGGCCAAGCCCAGCATGCGGTGGACCGAGGCGATGCTGGCGATGCGCCGCGCCAGCGTCGCGGGCTTCCTGCCTTTGGCGTCCAGCGCGTTTACATAGCGCACCATATCTTCGGGATCGGCTGGCAATGGCCTGCGGCCTTCTTCACCGCACCAGTCGCGCCAGCAGTCGAGATCGGCGGCTATCGCCGCCTTCGTCGCGTCGGCCATCGCCGCCAGGGTCGTCTCGAGACCGAGCTGACTGATCGGCGGTAGATCGGTCGGAATGATTTCCCCGATCGTGCGCAGCAGCCGCACATCGACGGATTCGGCGTCTGTCTTGCGCGATCGTGTCGGCAGAGCAGTGTCGTTCGTCCTGACGACGATGATTTCCATGGGGGAGGATTTGGTGGAACTCTCGGTCATCGTTCGCTATATGTCTTCCCGGAGGATATGATGCAGCTCAACTCGGCAAAAGCTCTGGCCCTTGGCCGGGAGGTCCGCGAAACCTTCGGCAGCTGGAAGAAGGCACGCGAGGCGGCCGTCCAGCGCGATGGCGTCTATGTCATCGATCGGGCGAAGATTCGTGCTGAAAAGGCCAAGAAGCTCGCCAAGACGGCCTGATCTCGAATGACATTCGGCTACGCGCTGCTTGGCGCTCTGGTTCTTCTGCTTCCCGGGTTTGCGGGTTATTTCGGTCTTCGTATTGGCGAGGCGAGTGATTTTGTGTCGCCGCGGCCCGACCGGCCCAATTCCAATCTCACCATTTTCCTGATTGTGCTGCTGGCGCTCGCTGCGCACACCGCCGGGGCGGGAATTTTTGCCTTCAACGAAGCGATAGCGGCGTGGAAGCCGCTGATCTCGCTTCCCTATGATCCCAATCCCTACAAGGCACTTCTGTCCGGCCAGGTCCCATCGGGGCTTTCCGCGCTCGCAATCGAACTGGAACTGCTGTTCTGCCTGGCGCTTTCCTTTGGGACCGGCTGGGTCTGCGAGAGAATGGCGCGCGCCAAGCCGATTACGACCCGAACCGCGCCCTTGCGCTTCGGATGGCTCCTGCCGATCGTCGAGAAGGTCGAGGCCGGTGGCCATGTCGCGGTCGGTTATGTGCGCACGACGAGCGGCCACAACGGTGCCTGGGTCGCCTATGAAGGCAGCATCCGGCGCCTGACGCTCGACGATGACGACGGAATCCGCATGGTGGTGCTCGAGCAGTGCGATCGCTTCATTGTCCGGATGACGGACGACAAGATCGAGCGGGTCGACATGGACAGCGCGCCGATCGCCATGATGCATCTTGCCGCCGACCAGATCGCCGATTTCGCAATCGAACTGTTCGAGGTTCCCGAGATCGGCGCTGACTGAGGCGAGCGGCGGCGTTCTGCTCAAAACATGCGGCACAAGGCGCGACACATCTGTGCCGCATGGTTTTTCCCCGTTCGTCATCATCCGCAAAATTTGCCCTTCCCTGCCGTTCCAGCAGCCCTGTACTTACCATAATCTCCCATTATGGTAAGTGAGAAAATCACGCGGGGAGGGCGGTTTACGCGGAGAATCGGCCTTGCACATCCCGCCTGGCCGGATAGCGGATTGGCGCCGTTCTTGTTTTGATAACGCCGAAGCGCTATATGCGCTGAACGATCCACGAGATCATGGTACAGGTTAGAAATGGCAAAGGCGGTAAGCTTGGTGTTGGCGACGGTGAACGCTCCTTATGGGGCGAACCTTTCCGCGCATCAACTCGCTGCGCTGATCGCCGACCCAAAGAGCGCGAGCGATTTCAACGCGCCCGTGTTTTCCTTCTTCTCGGAAGTAAGCCCGGCTCTGCAGCTGCAGTTCGTCGAGGAAATGGGTGTCGACGCCGACAAGGTCTGCGCGGTCGCCGACCAGTTCTCCCACCTCTCGGGCTACGCGCTCCCGCTGGCGGCGTAACGCATGGTCGAGCGCGGCCCAAGCCAGTGGCCGGTCCTGTTCGATCTTGCGATGGAAATCTTCGCCCAATTCGAGGAGAACGTCGGCTTCGTGCCCTCGTGGAGCTTCGGCGGCGGGACGGCGCTCATGCTCCAGATCGATCATCGTGAAAGCCACGACATCGATATCTTCCTTGATGATCCGCAAATCCTGCCTTTTCTCAATCCAGAGATCCAGGATTTCGCAATGACCCGTCGGCCGGACGAATATAAGAGCGACGGGACGCAGGCGCTCAAACTCGCCTTTGACGAACTGGGTGAGATCGACTTCATTTGTTCGTCCGCCATCCTCGATGTTTCCAGTGAGCGCCACGATGTGAGGGGGCGGACGGTCGACCTTGAAACTCCGGCCGAGATTGCAGCGAAGAAAGTTTACTTCCGGGGCTGGAACTTGCAGCCACGCGACATGTTCGATCTTGCTGCCATCGCCGAGCACCATGGTGACGACTATGTCGTGTCAGCATTGCGTGAATGCGGCCATGAGCGATGCCGCAAGGCGCTGGAAGTCGTCGAGAAGGTCAACCCGAAGGCTGTCGAGACGGTGATTGGCCAGCTGCTGTACAGGGAAAAGAACAGCCATCTGGTCGCAGAGGCGCAGGCGATTACGCACCGAATTTTAGGGGCTTCACTTTCCGATTAAGACGGTCGCAGCACGGGCGCGAGGAGCCGTTCGGCACGAGCCGAACCGTATTCCTTCACCGCACGCGCGAGCTGCGCGCTATTCATCTCCCCTGCCTTGGCAAGCGCACGCGGCAGGATGGCCACCTTGTCCTCGGGCAGCCTGTCGATGTTATGGAGGAGGTCGACAAGCAGGACTTCCTTGGACAGCCGCCTGGGCACCGACGGCCGCATCCGGAAATCGTACATCCGGCCATCCAGTTTGAACCGGCCATGGCGTTTGCGATTATAGACCACGGGCTCGTTGTGGAGCTGGGTCGTGCACACGCCAAGCCCATTGAATGCGCTTGGAGAGACCAGCAGGAACCGATCGTCGCCGAGAAATGTGAAGCTGCGATCCTACCGCGCCGCAGCCGCTCGAGGCTGAGCGTGTGCGCCTCGTACATAAGGCTGCCGCCGGTTTTCGCTGGTCACGATGCTCGGCTGAAGCGCGGCGCGGACCGCATCCGTGACCGTATAGACCGCATGACGCTGCGCACCGCGGTTCTCATGGTCCACGAAAAAGCCCTGGTAATGCCGTCTGATCAGTCCTGCCTTCACCAACTCCGACACCGCCCGGCTGATCGCCGTCATGCCGGTTTCGCGGATGCGCTCGCTGAGTTCCGCGTCGACGCGGCGCGCGGCCTCCACCGGATCGCCCGGCAATTCTCCTTTGGCTGCGAGCGCAGCCCGGACCTTATCGGCGGTGGCCCGGCGCTGGTGGTGACGCGCGCCGCTCGGCGCAATCGCCGCGGCCAGCCATTCGCGGATGGGCACCAGAACCTCGCCTTCTCGAACCAGAGGCCCCGCCTCCCCGTTCGTCCGGGCGGCCCTGGCGATGAGATCGAGCACCATGAAGGTGTAGCGCGGCCGACCCGAGTGCTCCGCGATGATGCGCACGATATCCGGCAGGCCAACTACTGGTGCTGGCGCCGGGGTTGGGATCGATGGCGCGAAGAGATCGAACTGAAGCATGGAACGAATCAAGCACAAAGCACGACTCTTGTGAATCCCCCAATCGCTCACAGAAACGACCGAAAGACGTTTTGCCATCCGTGTCACTTTACCCGACCGGTACCTGAAGGGTAAAGTGACGCAGCCGTCATTGATCGATGCATCTGCCCCGTGGCCACAATCATTGACATTTTGTGGCCACGCCCTATAACCATCGTCATTGGCAGCGAAGGTTGGTTGGTATGGACGTGCAGCTTCTAGCCGGAATCGAGAGGATCTGCTCCCTTCCAGAGCATCAGCTAGAGGTTGAACTCGGCAAACTGCTCGAAGGTCGGGCTCCGATGGCCACTATCACCATTCGCGCCGCGCGTGACAGCTTCACCAAGCTGCTTGCGCGTGCGCGTGACGGATCGGTTCAGCTTGTCGGCAAAGACAAGGGAGAGCAGACCGTGATCCTCTCGGTTGCGGCTTTGGCGAATGTCATTAAGGCAGCCGCTGGCGGTATTTCCGCCGGAGAATTTCTTGCCGCCACGCAGTTCCAGCCGTCACGCGGAAAGCTCGTCCATGTCGAGAGCGACGACGACAGCAGCCAGGAATTCACTGTCCGATCCGGAGAAGCTTCCTGGCAGCAGGCCAGCGCCTAAGCGGCCATGTATCTTCTTTCGACCCAATGCCTGCTTGACCGGATCACGGGTCAGGCGCCGGCCTCGATCGATGCGCTGCCTGCCCGAGAGATCCACCTGAGCGCGGTTTCCCTCGGGCAGGCGCTGCTGGCCATCGAGCAAAGCCCGGCGGGTGAACGCCAAGGCCACCGCGATGCGCTGCGCGGCTATGTCGGCATGGTGCGCAGCTTCGATAATATCGTGCCGTTCGACGAAAAGGCCGCCATGCTGTGGCCTGGTCTGCGGGCTCAGAAGCTGATCGCCACCAACCCGGCCGGTGCCGTGATCCCGGTCAGCGAGGCGACGACGATGGTCGTTGCCTCGGCTCTCGCTACCAATCTTGTCTTCGTCGACTATCCGCAGCCCTACCATAGCGGCGTCAGCGGGCTGACGGTGGTGAACCCTTGATATGACCGAGAGCGACGTCGGGATCAGGGAAGGTGCGCGCGCGCAGCCGGCCAAACGGTTCCGCATTCTGGCGCTGACCGGAGGTGGGTATCGTGGCCTCTTTACCGTTCGGATCCTCGAACAGATCGAGCGGACGATCGGAAAGCCGATCAAAGACCATTTCGATATCATCGCCGGCACTTCGATCGGCGGCATCGTGGCCATCGGCCTGGCCCAAGGCATTCGCCCAGCCGTGATCGGCGCCGCGTTTGAGAAGCACGGCCAGGCGATCTTCCCGAAGCGGGGTTTACTCGGTCGCTGGGGGCTGGCGCGCTCGCGCTATGACGCGGCTGGCCTCGCGCAGACGATCGACGCCGTTCTTGGCGAAGCGGGAAAGACGCCCCTGTCCGGCCTGAAGACACCCCTGATCGTGACCGCGGTCGATTTCGGCGCCTGGGCGCCGGCAATATACGAAACCACTGGCATGTCACCGAAGCTCGAAGGAACCTCGCTACGGGACATTGCCCTCGCCACCTCCGCGGCGCCAACCTATTTCCCCGACCATGTGATCGACGGGCATTCCTATGTCGACGGCGGACTGATCGCGAACGCTCCGGATAGTATCGCCCTGATGCGGGCGCTTGGGCGCTATGGGCGCACGCCCCAGGAAATCGACCTCATCAGCGTCGGGACCGCAGGAGAGCTGCGATGGGATGTGCCGCGTGCGCCCAGGCGCCGCGGCGGTGTGATGCTGATCGCAAAAGACGAGCTCGTGTCGAGGACGATGAAGGCGCAGGAGAGCCTGTCGCTCGACCTCGTGCAGTCCGTCCTGGGCTCGAGCTACGTCCGCATCGATAGGGTGCCTTCGCTCCAGCAGCAGAAGGAACTTGCGCTCGATCGGGCAACCGACAAAGCGGCCGAGATCCTGGGACAGCTCGCGCGCGACGCCTATGCGGGAGCCTCGGCGAGCAGCACGTTCAAAGCGATGCTTCGATAGGGGACGGGTGGCGGACTGACCAAGCCTTACGTTCCAGAAAATGCTGCCTGTCCGTCAAGCATCTGCCCAACATGACCTCAACACGGATCTACTCTGACGATGGCGAAGAAAACGACCAAAAGAACGCCGAAGGTCTTCCTGGATGCGAACATCGTCATCAGTGCCGGCAAACCACCAGGCGGGCCTGAAATCGCCCGTGTCGTCGATCTTGTCGATGCCGGTCTGATAACGGTGTTGACCACCGATCTCACCATCACCGAGGTTGCCAAAAAGTACATCCAGAGTGATTTCGACGCGATCAAGGAGATCAGCCAGCCGCATTTCCGGAAGATTGTCGAGGGAGCGACCGGCGTTGCGCTTCCCGCGCTCAAGCGGCCGGAGCTTCGCGCAAAGCTGAAATCGATCTACGATGAGTCGACTACGCAGATGTTCGATGCGCTGGAGGCCAAGACGCTCCAGATCGACGAGGTGAAGCCGTCGGCAGTGTTCAGCGCCTATGCGGCAGGGGAAGGTTTCTTCTCAGGCGACGGCAAGAAGGACCAGTTCCCCGACGCCTTTGCCTTCGAGTGCCTCAAGAAGGAGGCGTCGAGAAATAGCCCGGTGATCATCGTTTCGAACGATGGCGACTTTGATGGCCCGGTCGGGTCTGCGAAGCATATTTCGCTGGTGAAGTCGTTGCCCGAACTGTTCGCGGCGCTTGGCCTCGAGATGGCCGCGCCGCAACTCGATCCCTTCCTGGAGACGCAGGAGGAACAGATCGTCGACCTCGTCAGTCAGGAACTTACGAATTGGGGACTGCACAGTAGCGACGTCATGGATGCGGAGATCGACGAGATCACCGTCAATTCGGTCGAAGTGAAAAAACTCACCGCCTTCAAACCAAGTGAGGCAGGTAAATCAATCCTTGTGGTCGGCACGATCGAGGTCGCAGCATTGGTGTCTTTCACTCATCCCAACTGGGATGAAGCGATGTATGATTCCGAGGACAAGGTGCTTATCCCGTTCGAGGATGAGAGCGGGGAGACCGAGATCGAGCTTACCATCGACGTCGCCATGTCGATCGCGGTCGACGAGGCAGGCAATCCCGAGGAGATTGAAGCCTTGCGGTTTCGCAACAGCGATTTTCAGTATGTGACGCTCTATCCACCCGACATGTACAAATAGGGTCCGTGGATGAGACGATTCGAGGTCGAGAAGCAGTTCTGCGACATGGTCAGCCGGATCACATCGTTCAGGTCGAGTCGGCGACTCTGTTTCGGGTAGAAAAAAGCCGCCCACAAGGAGGCGGCTTGATAGTTGGGAGAGGATGCCTGAAAGGCCCGTCTCTTGTGCATTGCATCATAGAATATTGCAACTGCGAAATTCGCAACTATGGACACGCCTGATACCGGCGTTTGCCACTAGGTGCCGGCAAAAACTATCGCTCATGGCCTGTCCGGCCAATAAGCCGGAATCCTTCAATAAGGTCGAGCATTGAGATAGCGCCGCACGCTCCTCGCCACTATTAGAGGAATCCCGAAAAATTGCAGAAGGAACAGCATGATGAACAATAGCGACCTTGCCGATCATCTCGCCGGTGCGACCGGGGCCACCAAGGCTGATGCCCGCAAGGCGGTCGATCTCGTCTTCGCCGCAATAGCTGACGCCGCCGCCAAAGGCGAAGAGGTGAGCCTCAACGGCTTCGGCAAGTTCAAGGTCAAGGACGTTCTCGCCCGCGAAGGCCGGAACCCGGCCACCGGCGAAACCATCAAGATCGCAGCGTCGAAAAAACTCTCCTTCAGCGTGGCGAAGGCCGTCAAGGACCGGCTCAACAGCTAAAGCGGGCTTGACGCCTCGATACCAAGAGATCGAGGCGTCCCCCTTCCCCGCAAGAGGCTTCCCGCAAGACCGCCACTCGCGGCTTTAATGATCGAACGACGCGATAATCTCCGGGAAGAACATTGCAACGGCCTGTATCGGCGAACGGCGTGACCTGCCTGGACCTGCTGACACGACAGATCGCCATCCATGTTCCAGCATTGCAGGATTGGTCGTTCGTAGCGGTTGTGGATCGGCGTGCAAAAAGGACCCCGTTAGCGGGGTGATCGGCGTCTAAAAGGGACCCCTCATTTCGATGGTTTAAGCAGCCGGCTGGATTTTCAGGCGGCGAGATCGGGATGTTGATTTTGGAGACAGTGGTTCGGATTCGGCGCGAGTATGCCGGCGGCAAGGCGATCAAGGCGATCGCGCGGGATTTGCATGTGTCGCGGAAGGTGATCCGCAAGGCGATCCGGGCGCCGGAAGGCGCATTCGACTATCAGCGCAAGGTTCAGCCACTGCCTAGGATCGGGCCGTTTCAGGATCGCCTGAACACACTGCTGGAAGAGAACGAGGTGCGCGGCAGGCGCGAGCGACTGCGGATGACGCGGATACATGATCTGCTGGAGCGCGAAGGTTTTGAGGGTTCCTACGATGCCGTTCGGCGCTACGCGGCGCGCTGGAAGGCCGACCGGCGCAAGGATGCCGGCGATGGTGTCACCGCCTTCATCCCGCTGATGTTCAAGCCGGGCGAGGCCTACCAGTTCGACTGGAGCCATGAGGATGTGGAGATCGCCGGCAAGCCGATGCGCGTGAAGGTTGCGCATATGCGGCTGTGTGCATCGCGGGCGGTCTATGTCCGGGCCTATCCGCGCGAGAGTCAGGAGATGCTGTTCGACGCGCATGCGCGCGGCTTTGCTTTCTTCGGCGGCGTGCCGGGCCGCGGCATCTACGATAATATGAAGACGGCGGTGACGAGCGTGTTCACGGGGAAGGAGCGGGTCTTCAACCGGCGGTTCCTGATCATGACCGACCATTATATGGTCGAGCCCACCGCCTGCTCGCCGGCGGCGGGATGGGAGAAGGGCCAGGTCGAGAACCAGGTGCAGACGATCCGGGGCCGCTTCTTCCAACCCCGGTTGCGGTTCGCCAGCCTCGACGAGCTCAATGGCTGGCTGGAGGCCGAGTGCCAGCGCTGGGCGGAACGACAGGCACACCCGGAACAGGGCGAGCTGACCGTGGCGCAGGCGCTGGAGATCGAGCGATCGGCACTGCAGCCGATGCTGGGACCGTTCGACGGCTTTAACGAGAGCGAGCATGCGGTGACGGGCACCTGCCTGATCAGCTTCGATCGCAACCGCTACTCGGTTCTCTCGACGGTGGCGCGGCGGACGGTGCAGGTCCGGGCCTATGCCGACCGCATTGTCGTGCGCTGCGGCGAGGAGGTTGTCGCCGAGCATCCCCGCTACTTCGGGCGCAACCGCACGATCTATGACCCCTGGCATTATCTGCCGGTACTGGCCCGCAAGCCCGGAGCGCTGCGGAACGGCGCGCCCTTCCAGGACTGGGATCTGCCGCCGGCGCTGGCGCGCCTGCGCCGCAAGCTTGGCAATGGCGACGATGCCGACCGCCGGTTCGTCCGTGTGCTGTCGGCCGTGCTGACCGATGGTCTGGAGCCGGTCGAAGCGGCCGTCCGCGAGGCATTGGCGACCGGCACGGCGAGCGACGACCTGATCCTCAACATCCTGGCGCGGCGCCGCGAACCGCCGCGACCGCTCACCATCATCACCTCCGAAGACAGCGCCTTGCGCCATCCGCCGATCGCCGACTGCGCCCGTTACGACCAGCTGAGGACCTTCGATGCAGCGGCATGACATGATCGAGGCGATGCGCGGGCTTGGGCTCAAGGGCATGGCGGGCGCGTTCGACGATGCGGTCACCACCGGCCTTCAGCGCCAGCGCACCACGATGGAGATACTGACCGACCTTCTGCGCGCGGAAGCAACACATCGCCATGCTGCCTCGATCCGATACCGGATGGCGGCCGCCCGGCTGCCGGTCGTGAAGGATATCGATGCGTTCCGGTTCGAGGGCACGCCGATCAACGAGGGGCTGGTGCGTTCGCTGCACACTGCGGGAGATGCGCAGGCCGATTTCGGGGAAGCGCTGGTGGAGATCGGCGGGGTGGAGCAGAAGGCCTACTTCTTCGCGCTCGATCTGCCGCACAGTGATGCCTGCTATGTGCGGGCCTATCCGGCGGCGGTGGCGGAGGCCTGGGTGGACGGACACGTGCATGCCTTCGCGTTTTTCGGCGCGGTACCGCGCTCGATCGTCTATGACAACGATCGCTGCCTTGTGACGAAGATCCTGCCCGACGGCACGCGGCAGCGTGCCACGCTGTTCAGCGCTTTCCTGTCACATTACGTGATCCGCGACCGCTATGCTCGCCCGGGCAAGGGGAACGAGAAAGGCAATGTGGAGGGGCTGGTAGGCTATTGCCGGCGCAACTTCATGGTGCCGATCCCGAAGTTCCCGACCTGGGAGGCGTTCAACCTGTGGCTGGAGGAGCAATGCCGCAAGCGCCAGCAGGACAAGGTGCGCGGGCAGAGCGAGACGATCGGTGAGCGGCTGCAGCGCGATCTCGCGGCCATGCAGCCTCTGCCCGCTACACCCTTCGAGGCCTGCGATCAGAAAGGCGGGAGGGTCTCCTCGCAATCCCTGGTGCGCTACAGGACCAACGATTATTCGGTTCCGGTGGCCTGGGGCCATCAGGAGGTCTGGATCAGGGCCTATGTCGATGAGGTGGTGATCGGCTGCCGCAGCGAAGTCATCGCCCGTCATCCTCGTTGCTATGCCCGCGAGGAGGTTGTCTTCGACCCGCTCCATTATCTCCCGCTGATCGAGCAGAAGATCAACGCATTCGACCAGGCTGCGCCTTTGCAGGGCTGGGACCTGCCCGAAGCGTTCACGACACTGCAGCGGTTGATGGAAGGGCGCATGCACAAACATGGCAGGCGCGAATATGTGCAGGTACTGCGCCTGCTGGAAACGTTCACCCTCGCCGATCTCCAGGCGGCGGTCGAACAGGCCATCGATCTTGGCGCCATCGGCTTCGATGCCGTCAAGCACCTCGTCCTGTGCCGGATCGAACGCGTACCGCCCAGGCTGGACCTGGACGTCTATCCCTTCCTGCCACGCACCACGGTCGAGAAGACCTTTGCCAGAGCCTATCTGAGCCTGCTCTCCGACCGGCAGGAGGCCGCATGAGCGATCAGGCCCCGGAGATCCTTCTCGCTCACCATCTCAAGGCGCTCAAGCTGCCTACGTGCCTGCGTGAGCATCACAAGCTCGCGCGGCAATGTGCCGCTGAAGGCGTCGATCATATCCGCTTCCTCGCCCGCCTCGTCGAGATGGAAATGATCGACAGGGAGCGTCGCATGGTCGAGCGGCGCATCAAGGCCGCGCGCTTCCCCGCCGTCAAAAGCCTCGACAGCTTCGACTTCGCCGCCATCCCCAGGCTCAACAAGATGCAGGTGCTCGAGATGGCGCGCTGCGAGTGGATCGAGCGGCGTGAGAACGCCATCGCTCTGGGGCCATCAGGCACCGGAAAGACGCACGTAGCGTTGGGGCTCGGACTGGCAGCATGCCAGAAAGGACTGTCGGTGGGCTTCACCACCGCGGCAGCGCTGGTCAGCGAAATGATGGAGGCCCGCGACGAGCGCCGTCTTCTGCGCTTCCAGAAGCAGATGGCCGGATACAAGCTGCTCATCATCGACGAACTGGGCTTTGTGCCGCTCTCCAAGACCGGCGCCGAACTGTTGTTCGAGCTGATCTCCCAGCGTTACGAACGCGGCTCCACCTTCATCACCAGCAACCTGCCCTTCGACGAATGGACCGAAACCTTCGGATCTGAGCGTCTCACAGGCGCGCTCCTCGATCGCCTGACCCATCACGTCAGCATCCTCGAGATGAACGGCGAAAGCTATCGCCTCGCGCACAGCCGGGCCCGCAAGGCCAAAACCAGACCCTGAAAATTACACCAATGCCGGGGGGAGTGGCCCTCGGGCTACGCCCTCACGCCACTCCCCCCGGCATGTAACACGATGGCCTGGTTTTACGCCGCCGAATGGCCGACTTTTGCTCCGCCGTTGACAGCTTAGGGGTTACCAACTATGATATAATGGAGGGAGAGGATAATGGGTAATCTCAATAAAGGTTCGCTTTTGAAGGCGGCCCTGTGGGGAGGCGTTGCGTTGTGTACGCCGATGGCCAGCACGGCGGCATGGGCGACCGACGTTGATGCCGGCGACTATGTCGCACTGCCGCCGGGATCCAATCTGGCCATTGTCTATGCGCAATTTGCCGAGCGCGACGCCATTGAAGGCGGCCCTGTGGGGAGGCGTTGCGTTGTGTACGCCGATGGCCAGCACGGCGGCATGGGCGACCGACGTTGATGCCGGCGACTATGTCGCACTGCCGCCGGGATCCAATCTGGCCATTGTCTATGCGCAATTTGCCGAGCGCGACGCCATCTATGCCAAGGGCGACAAGCAGCCGGGTGATCCCGGATTGGACTCGACCGTATTCATTCTGCGCGGCGTTCACTATGGACATTGCCGGCCTGACGGTCGACCCGCAGTTTCTGCTTCCGCTCGGTCAGCTGGAAGGGAAGGGCGATACGCACGCTTTGGGTAAAAGCGGCGGCGCGGCCGGCGATCTTATCCTCGCAGCCACCGTTTGGCTGGTGAACAAGCCCAAGAGCAATACCTATTTCGGTATCACGCCATTCGTCTATGTGCCGACAGGATCATATGATCGCACCCGCCCCCTGAACCTGGGCGAGAACCGTTGGAAGTTCGTGCTCCAGGGCGGCTTCGTTAAGGGGGTCACGCCCAAGATCTCGATCGACCTCGTCGGCGACGTGACCTTCTATGGCAAGAATAACGACTTCGGCTCGTCTTCCGCGCGTCTGACGCAATCCGCAAGCGGGCAGTTCCAGGCTTTCGCCCGTTATCAGCTCAAGCCGAACCTCGATTTCCGCGTCGGCGGCTCGTTCGTCACGGGTGGCGAGACGAGGATCGATGGCATCAGGCAGCAGGATCAAGCGAGCAATTGGAAGGGCAATGTCGGAATGGCCTGGTTTCCGGCGAAGACCGTGCAATTGCTCGCCACCTACGGCCGCGACATTTCGGTGAGGAGCGGATTTCGGGAATCGAACCGCCTCAATTTGCGTCTTCTGAAGGTCTTCTAAGTATTTGAGAGAAAGAACAAAGACATGTCGATCATCTTTTTCGGGCGGGGAAAGCCGGGGCGAATGGCCCTTGTGGGGGCGGGCTTCCTCTTGCTGGGTACGACACTGAGTGGTTGCTCGCGGTCGAACGAAGCGAGCAACCGGGCACCCGTCGATACCTCGAAAATCGCCGGGAAAATTAACGGTGACTTTATTGTCAAGAACGCTGCGACTTCCGAGGAATGGCCCAGCTACGGCCTCGACTATTCGGAAACGCGCTTCAGCAAGCTGTCCCAGATATCCACTGACAATGTCGCCCGACTGGGTTTGGCCTGGACCTATGATCTGGGCTCGACCCGCGGCGTAGAGGCAACGCCGCTTGTTGTGGACGGGATCATGTACGTGACAGCATCCTGGAGCGTCGTGCATGCAATCAATGTACGGACGGGGAAGCAGTTGTGGACGTTCGATCCGCAAGTGCCGCGCAGCGCGGGCGGCAAGGGGTGCTGTGACGTCGTGAACCGGGGCGTGGCCGTCTATGAGGGAAAAGTCTTCGTCGGAGCCTTCGATGGTCGTCTCATCGCGCTTGATGCGGCGTCCGGCGCCAAATTGTGGGAAGAGGACACCAGACTATCGCCGGACTCGCCAGCCACCATCACCGGCGCGCCGCGTGTGTACAAGGGCAAGGTCATCATTGGTAACGGTGGCGCGGAGCTGGGGTTGCGTGGCTATATCACCGCCTATGATGCGTCGTCGGGCAAGAAGCTCTGGCGCTGGTTCACGGTCCCGGGAGATCCATCGAAGCCGTTTGAGAACAAGGCGATGGAAGCCGCCGCCAAGACCTGGGACCCCAGCGGACGCTATTGGGAGGCGGGCGGTGGCGGCACCGTCTGGAACAGCATGGCGTTCGATCCGCAGCTCAATCTCATGTATATCGGCGTCGGAAACGGGGCGCCTTGGTCGCGCAATCGCCGCAGTCCCAAGGGCGGCGACAATCTCTATCTCGGATCGATCGTCGCGCTCAATCCTGATACCGGCGAATATGTCTGGCACTATCAGGAGACGCCGGGGGACAACTGGGATTACACGTCGACGCAGGATATGATCCTGGCCGACATGACGGTCGACGGCGCGCCGCGCAAAGTGATCCTGCATGCGCCCAAGAACGGCTTCTTCTTCGTCATCGATCGGACAAACGGCAAATTCATCTCCGCGAAGAATTTCGTGCCGGTGAACTGGGCCTCGGGCTATGACAAGGCGGGCAGGCCTATCGAATTGCCCGGCGTCCGCTCGGCCACGCCCTATGAGATCATTCCCGGTCCTTTTGGCGGGCACAACTGGCATTCCATGTCGTTCAATCCGGCTTTGGGGCTGGCGTTCATTCCCGCGCAGCATGTGCCGCTTTCGCTGGCGGACGATCCGAAATGGAAATATCGCTCCAACATTCCAGGCCAGCCCATGAGCGGCATCGGTTGGAACACAGGCAGTTTGCTGGGAGGCGCGGCGACGAAGGCCAAACCCTTCGGTCGCCTGATCGCATGGGACCCGGTGCGCCAGAAGCAAGTCTGGAGTCAGGAACAAGTTTCGCCGTGGAATGGTGGCACGCTGACCACAGCGGGGAATCTGGTGTTCCAAGGAACCGCAGATGGGCATTTCGTAGCCTATGATGCGCGCAACGGCCATAAAATGTGGGAGTCGCCGGTAGGCAGTGGCGTCATCGCGGCTCCGATCACCTACCAGATCGATGGCAAGCAGTATGTCTCGATTGCGGTGGGTTGGGGCGGTGTTTTCGGTGAGTCCCAGCGCGCTACCGACCGCAGTTCGCCTGGTACGGTCTACACCTTCGTCATCGGCGGCAAGGCGCCGTTGCCGCAGTTCGGAAAATATGAGCAGGGGGAACTGCTCTCGGGCGTGCCCTATGACAAGAAGGACGTCGCTCCTGGAGGCGCACTCTACGTCAGCAACTGTCTGTTCTGCCATGGCGTTCCTGGCGTCGACAAGGGAGGCAATTTGCCCAACCTGGGTTATGCGCCCCGCGAGGCGATCGCCAATCTTGAAGCGTTCGTTTTCGAAGGTGCGATGGCCGAGCAGGGTATGCCCGATTTCAAGGGCAAGCTTACCGCAGAGGACGTCAAGAAGCTCAAGGCGTTCATTCAAGGCACTGCAGATTCTGTGCGCGGACAACCTGCCGCGAGCGCAAAACCGAAAAAATAGGCTCGCTTAGAGAGGATGACCGGCGGTTTCGGCGCCCGCCGCCGGTCATCCGATCCTTTGTGAAAAGGCGGCGACAAACGCTTGCGCCGGTCAGGACTGAAGACCGGCGACCATGGGGCGCTCTGGATGCCCTGCATATTCGATTTTCCCACGTATGTGGCTGGAGACAAGCATGTCTGATTATAAGTTGCTGATTGGGGGCCAACTCGTGGAGGGCGATGGCACGCTCGAGGTCATCAACCCCGCACTCGGCGAAGCGTTCGTGACCGTGCCGCGCGCTTCAGCGGCTCAGGCCGACGAAGCCATCAAAGCCGCCAAGGCAGCCTATCCCGGCTGGGCCGAGACGCCCTTCGCGCAGCGCCAGGCCAAGCTCATCGAGCTTGCCGATGCCATCGCGGCCGATGGCGACAATCTCGCGCGCCTGCTGGTGCAAGAACAGGGCAAGCCCTTTGCCGAGGCCCAGGGGGAAGTTGCGTGGACGGAAGGATATCTCCGGCACTACGCCACTCTCGAGCTTCCCGACCGGGTCATACAGGACGATGAGCAGGCCCATATCGTCGTCAAGCATCGGCCGCTAGGCGTGGTCGTCGGGATCATCGCATGGAACTTCCCGCTGCTCGTCGCCTGCTGGAAGATCGGTCCCGCCGTGCTGGCGGGAAACAGCATCATCTTGAAGCCGGCCCCTACCACGCCCGTCACCGCCCTTGCATTAGGCGCGCTGTGCCGAGACATCTTCCCGGCGGGCGTGGTCAACATCATCACCGACGATAATGACCTGGGGCCGCATCTCACCGCCCATCCGGATGTCGCCAAAATTGGCTTCACGGGTTCGACCGCCACCGGCAAGCGGATCGCGGCGAGCAGCGCTGATACGCTCAAGCGCGTCACGCTCGAGCTGGGCGGCAACGATCCGGCCATCGTGCTGGAGGATGTCGATGTGCGTGAGACGGCGCTGGCGATCTTCAACGGCGCGTTCCTCAACTGCGGACAGGTCTGCCTGGCGGTGAAGCGGGCCTATGTGCATGAATCGATCTACGAGGCGATGTGCGACGAATTGGCAAGGCTGGCGCAGGAAGCCGTCGTCGATGACGGACTGAAGCAGGGAACGAATATCGGTCCGATCCAGAACCGCGCGCAATTTGAAAAGGTGAAGGGATTCCTGGAGGCGGCCCGGCGCGACGGCAAGATCATCGCCGGTGGCGAAGCCATGGAGCGAGCCGGCTATTTCATCCAACCGACCATCGTCCGGGATATCAGCGACGGCCATACGATCGTGGATGAAGAGCAATTCGGACCCATATTGCCGGTCATCGCCTTCTCGGATGTGGACGACGTGGTACGCTGCGTCAATTCCTCCGAATACGGCCTGGGTGGATCCATCTGGTCGAAAGATGTCGAGCGCGCCGCGGCGATCGCCGAGCGTATCGAAAGCGGTCAGATGTGGGTCAACCAGCATATCGCGATCGGCCCGCACATCCCCATGGCCGGCTTCAAAAATTCCGGCCTGGGTGTCGAGCAGTCCGTCGAGGGCCTCGCCGAATATACGCAGCTCCAAGTGATCAACATCAAGAGGTGACCGTGCTCTCAATTGCGAAAGGCGCGGCTGATGTTCCGCTGCTGGAGATGACGCTGGGAGAAGCCCTATCGGTGGCTGCCCGGCGCTGGGGGAGTGAACTGGCATTGGTTTCCCGGCATCAGAATATATGCTGGAGCTGGCAGGAACTGAACCGCGAAGCGGAACGGGTCGCGTGCGGACTGCTCGATCATGGGGTGCGTCGCGGCGATCGGGTCGGCATCTGGGCGCCCAATTGCGCCGAATGGACCGTGATTCAATTCGCGACCGCCAAGATCGGCGCGATCCTGGTAAACATCAATCCTGCCTATCGTGTCAGCGAAATCGAGTATGCGCTCGCAAAGGTCGGCTGCAGCGTGCTGGTGACGGCATCTGCCTTCAAAAGCAGTAACTACATCGCCATGCTACGCGAGATCGGGACGCGTAGTTTACCTGACCTTCGCCTGGTGATTTCGCTTGGTGAGCAGGCACATGACGGTTTCATTCCTTGGGAGCAACTGCGCGTGTCGGCGGATCCCCTGCTGCTGGGCGCGGCATCGGAAAGTCTGCGACCGGACGATGCCATCAACATACAATTCACCAGCGGCACGACGGGTTTTCCAAAGGGGGCAACGCTTACGCATCGCAACATTCTCAACAATGGTTATTTTTCGGGACAAACCATCAATCTCACCGTCAAGGACCGCATCTGCATTCCGGTTCCGCTCTATCATTGCTTCGGCATGGTCCTGGGTAATCTTGCATCCGTGACGAGCGGGGCTGCGATGATCTACCCCGGAGAGGCTTATGATGCGCGGATGACACTTGAGGCGGTGCGAGATGAACGTTGTACGGCGCTTTACGGAGTGCCGACCATGCTGATCACGATCCTCAACCATCCGGACCTCGATCAGTTCGACGTCTCGTCCTTGCGCACCGGGATCATGGCGGGCGCCCCTTGCCCGGCGGCCATGATGGAGCAGATCATGGATCGGTTGAACATGCGCGAGGTGACTATCGGCTATGGCATGACCGAAACCAGTCCCCTGACGACGCAGACGTCGATAGACGATCCCGTCGCAGAGCGAGTGGCGACGGTGGGCCGCGTCCACCCTCATGCCGAAGCAAAGATCGTAGGGTTGAACGGCGAGACATTGCAGGTGAACCAACAGGGCGAATATTGCTCGCGCGGATATGCGGTGATGCAGGGATATTGGAACGATCCGGAAAAGACCGACGATGCCATCGACGCGGAAGGATGGATGCACTCGGGCGATCTCGCGGTGATGGATGAGCGGGGCTATGTTCGCATTACCGGCCGCATCAAGGACATGATCATCCGGGGCGGCGAGAATATCTATCCGCGCGAGCTCGAGGAATTCCTGCTTGGCCACCCGTTGATCGTCGATGTGCAGGTCTTTGGCGTCAGCGACGCTAAATTTGGTGAGGAAGTCTGCGCATGGGTCATAGCGCGAGCCGGCCATCGGCTGAGCGCCGACGATGTGATTGCCCACTGCCGGGGTAAGATCGCCCACTACAAGGTTCCCCGCTATGTCCGCATCGTCGAGGGCTTCGCTATGACGGTCACGGGCAAGGCGCAGAAGTTCGAGATGCGCAAGACGATGGAAGCTGAACTGGGCTTGGTGGCTTGAGTATTCCTCTCCCCTTGAGCCACTATGGTCGGCCAGGCGCATGTGTCGCCTGGCCGACCATTTTTGTGATCGCCAGGCATCGATCTGTTTCGGCACGATCGGATCTTCCAGAGAAGGAGAGATGGTTGTTCGCGTCCGTCGAACAAGCTAGCATGACGGGCGATAAAGATGTTCGAATGGAGAGAGGGATCAGCGCCGTCCGGTCCAGGCGCCGGGCACCCCACCGTTCGGAAAGACAACGGTACGAGAGGCAATCCATGAATCTGGAACAGGTCCGCCAGACAAGGAGGGCACGAGATCTTTTCTTCTCGGGCGAGAGTATCGTGTCGCAGTGGGTGCCCGAGCCGATCACGCGTTCCTGGGAGCGATCAAGACGCCTGGGTTTGAGCGCGTCCGACAAGAGGTTGTTCGACATGGCGGCGCCTGGCGAACGCCGGATCGCCACAGAAAGGGGTGAACGGCTCATTCGCTATGCGATGCCGGAGATGACACGGCTTTACAAAGCGTTTCACACGCAGGATTGGGTGCTGGCCTGCCTTGACGTCAGCGGATTTGTCATTTGCTCGATCGGCGACGCCGAAGGGCCGTGCCGCGAACTGGAGAGTCTTTTCCGGAACGGGGTTTCCCTCAGCGAAAGTGCGATCGGCACCGGAGCGCCGGGATGCGCGCTCGTGGAACAGAAACCCTTTATTGTCCACGCCAACGAGCATTTCCTTGACGAGATTCATGGCTATTCTTGCGCGGCCGTTCCTCTGTTCGACGTTAACGGGGACCTGATCGGCGTCTTGAATGCCACCTGCCGCAGCGGCAGGGATCTGTCATCAGTTTGCGAGGCGTTGCGGGTTGCCGCCCGAGCCATAGAAAATCATATGCTGCTTGACCTTCCGGGCGCTCTGCACGTCTCGTTACATTATCACCCTGACCTGCTTCGCACGCCCTTGGCTGCCGTTCTCGCTTTCTCGGAACATGGGCAATTGCTCGGTGGGAACCAGATCGCGCGCAAGCTGCTTGGGCATACGCGTTCGGCGACAGAGTTCGATCACATGTTCGACCTGCCTTTTGCGCGTGCGGTTGACGAGCTTAGCGGCCGCAATGCCGAACCGATCGTGACAGACACGCCGGCCGGCATCCGCGTCCACCTCAGTCTCGCCCGCCATGCAGATGACGTTATGCGGGTTGGTAAGGCGCTCTTGCCGCCGCCCTCGGGCAAGCGTTCGTCTCATGCCTCTTCTGACATGTTCTGTTCCGATCCCGCCCTGCTGGACACCATTGGCGACGCGAAGCTGGCGTTCGCTCGTGATATTCCTGTTCTCCTAACCGGCGAGACGGGAACTGGAAAGGAGGTTCTTGCGCGGGAGCTGCACGCCTCAGGGCCGCGGCGAAACGGGCCGTTCGTGCCGGTAAATTGTGCGTCCATTCCCGACGGACTGATCGAGGCCGAATTGTTCGGATATGTGGAAGGGGCGTTTACCGGCGCTCGCCGGGGAGGCGCTCCGGGTAAATTTGAGCAGGCCCATGGTGGAACACTCTTCCTGGATGAGATCGGGGACATGCCGCTCTCGCTACAGGCTCGTCTTCTGCGGGTTCTGCAGGAGCGGGCCGTCATGCCGGTGGGCGGATCGAAGGACAGGCCGATCGATATCTCTCTGGTCTGTGCGACCCATCGTGACCTCAAGGCGCTCGTCGCCACGGGCGAATTTCGGGAAGACCTTTACTACCGCATTGATGGACTCTGCGTCACCTTGCCCCCCTTACGCGAGCGAGCGGATTTGTCGGAACTCATAGGACAAATCGTCGATCGCGAAATCGGCGATCGTTTGACACTTTCCCTCTCGGATGACGCACTGGAATGTCTGCGGTCCTTCGCATGGCCCGGGAACATCCGCCAACTGAGCCTCATTCTTCGTCGGGCCATCGCGCTCGCTGCCGGGAGCGCGCTGATCGCGCCAAGGCATCTTCCAGAGGAGATGAGGCAAACTCGTTCGAATGTGGGGCGCGAGGTGGCTTCGCTCGAACGAACGGAGCGGGATGCGGTATTAATGGCGCTCCATCAATGTGCGGGAAATATTGCCGCTACGGCTCGTCAATTGGGGGTCGGCCGGCCGACGCTTTATCGTAAGATGCGTAAGTATAATATCGAAGTGCAGGGCGTTAAGACCATATTTTAACTCTCCATGACGTGTTAGTTGGTTGCGCATTAGCCTTACCGCAAGGTTTTTCGGTTATTTGCGCGAAACAGATAAATGAGAATCATTACGTAGATTTGATCTGCATCTGCGACTTGCTCGGGCAATGTTGAGTGATATCCTGCTCATCTCATGCCGGCGCATGCTGTGATCTAACTCAGCTCTGTTAAGCCCGGGTTTCCGCGGCGTCGGCACATGCGTGCGACGCGCGATGGCCCAATCAACGAAAGCTCCAAACTCCAGAGGGCGTGGACGCATCATGAAAGACTATCTGCTGCTGATACTTCTGCTGGTGCCATCCGGAGTGCTGGCGCAGCCCCCCGATGATGCAGGCGCCGATGCACCTTCGATCATCGTAACGGGACAGGGGCTGGGCCTGCCACCCGGTACGCCCGCCTATGGATCGGTGGCGATCGACCGGCAACGGCTGCTCGACAATGCGTCGGGCCGGCTGGAGAATGTGCTGGCCAACGTCGCCGGCTCCCAGCAGTTTCGTCGGTCGGACAGCCGGGCGTCGAACCCGTCCAACCAGGGCGCGACCCTGCGGGCGCTGGGTGGCAATGCATCCAGCCGGACGCTGGTGTTGCTGGACGGCGTGCCCGTGGCCGATCCCTTCTTTGGCTATATTCCTTTCTCCGCGCTGGTTCCGGACCGTCTGTCCGTTGTGCGGGTGACGCGCGGCGGCGGGTCGGGTGCGTTCGGCGCGGGCGCTGTCGCCGGCACGATCGAGCTGGCCAGCGCCACGCGCGACCAGTTGCCGGATTTCGCTGCCAGCGCCTTCTATGGCAGCCATGACGCCGCCGAGATGTCGGCCAGCGTCACGCCGGACCTAGGCGGCGGCTATGTTTCGCTGTCGGGGCGCTGGGACCGGGGGAACGGCTTCCAGACCACGCCAAAGTCGCAGCGCGTCGCGGCGACCGTGCCCGCCGCCTATGATAGCTGGTCCACCAATTTACGCGCGGTCGCGCCGCTCTCCGTGACGTCCGAATTGCAGTTCCGCGCCACGATCTTTCAGGACGACAGGACGCTGCGGTTCAAGGGCGCGGACTCCGCGAACGAAGGGCAGGACGCCAGTGTTCGCTTCATCTCGCGCGGCGATTGGCAGGTTGATGCGCTCGCCTATATCCAGGCGCGCAACTTTTCCAATATCGTGATCTCCGCCTCCACCTTCCGCAAGTCGCTCGACCAGCGCAACACGCCGTCCATGGGGCTTGGCGGCAAGATCGAGATCCGCCCGCCGGTCGGGTCGGATCATGTACTGCGGCTGGGCGCGGATACGCGCTTCGCGCTGGGCGACATGTATGAGGACGCCTATGACGCCAATATCGCCAGCAATCCCGTCACCTTCCGCCGCCATGCCGGTGGGCAGCAGGTGACGACCGGCCTGTTCGCCGAGGACGACTGGACGCTAGAAGGCCTGGTGTTGACCGGCGGCGTGCGGGCGGATCACTGGACGATCAGCGACGGCTTCTATCATCAGGCCAACGCCAGCACCGGTGCAGTGACAGCGACCGATTACGCCAACCGGTCCGACTGGCAGTTTTCGGGGCGGGCGGGCGCGATCCTGCGCCTGAGCGGCGCGCTCGCGCTGCGCGGGGCGGGCTATACCGGCTTTCGCCTGCCGACGCTGAACGAGCTGTACCGGCCATTCGTGGTCTTCCCGATCACGACGCAGGCGAACGCGGCGCTGAAGCCCGAGCGCCTGAAGGGCGTGGAGGCGGGCTTCGACCTGACCCCGCTGCCCGGCGTGACCCTGGGCGCGACCGCCTTCTACAACCGGCTGGACGATGCGATCGCCAATGTCACCATCGGCACCAACACCCGCCAGCGCCAGAATGTTAACCGCATCGTCGCCAAGGGGATCGAACTTACGGCCAGCGCGCGTCTGGGCGATTTCGGCCTGTCGGCCTCCTATGCCTACAGCCACAGCGAGGTCGATGCGCCAGGCAAGGCGTTCGACGGCTTCGCGCCCGCGCAGACGCCGCGCAACAGCGCCAGCGCGACGCTGGCCTGGACGCCGGCGCAGGGGCCGACGCTCTCCGCGTCGGTCCATTATGTGTCGAGCCAATATGAGGATGATCTTCAGATCGACACACTGCCCAGGGCGCTGACCGTGGATGCGCTCGCGCGCTTGCCGCTGGGCCATGGCGTCGCGCTGACGGCGCGGGGCGAAAATCTGTTCGACGAGAAGGTGGTGACGTGTCAATCGGCGTGCAAACGGGACCCCCTATCGGCGCGCAAAAGGGACCCCCTTTCACGATGGCGCAAGGTTGATCGGACACGCGCCTTTGCGCTGCGCGCGGCGTAGGGAGGGCGGAGCCCGACCGGAGGCGCGCGCAGCGCAAAGCATCTTTTAATCGGAGGTCGGTGGGGGCGATCAGCTGCGGTTTTTGAAGCGCCAGCTGTCATTGCCGGTCTCGACGATGTCGCAATGGTGGGTGACGCGATCAAGGAGCGCGGTGGTCATCTTGGGATCGCCGAACACGGTGGGCCATTCGCCGAACGCGAGGTTGGTGGTGATGATGACGCTGGTCTGCTCGTAGAGCTTGCTGATCAGGTGGAACAGCAACTGGCCGCCCGAGCGGGCGAACGGCAGATATCCCAGTTCGTCGAGCACGATCAGGTCGAGTCGGGATAGCTGGGCGGCGAGAGCGCCGCTCTTGCCGATCCTGGCCTCCTCTTCGAGGCGGGTCACCAGATCGACGGTGTTGAAGTAGCGGCCTCGCGCACCCGAGCGAACGACATTGGCGGCGATGGCGATGGCCAGGTGGGTTTTGCCGGTGCCCGTGCCGCCGACCAGGACGATGTTGCGCCGAGCGGGCAGGAACGCGCCACTGTGCAGCGAACGCACCAGCCCCTCGTTGATCGGCGTGCCCTCGAACCGGAACGCATCGATATCCTTCACGACCGGCAGCCGGGCGGCCGCCATCCGGTATCGGATCGAGGCAGCATGGCGATGTGTTGCTTCCGCGCGCAGAAGGTCGGTCAGTATCTCCATCGTGGTGCGCTGGCGCTGAAGGCCGGTGGTGACCGCATCGTCGAACGCGCCCGCCATGCCCTTGAGCCCAAGCCCGCGCATCGCCTCGATCATGTCATGCCGCTGCATCGAAGGTCCTCAGCTGGTCGTAACGGGCGCAGTCGGCGATCGGCGGATGGCGCAAGGCGCTGTCTTCGGAGGTGATGATGGTGAGCGGTCGCGGCGGTTCGCGGCGCCGCGCCAGGATGTTGAGGATCAGGTCGTCGCTCGC
The DNA here is from genome assembly GCA_000016765.1 of Rhizorhabdus wittichii RW1. Lineage (NCBI taxonomy): Bacteria > Pseudomonadati > Pseudomonadota > Alphaproteobacteria > Sphingomonadales > Rhizorhabdaceae > Rhizorhabdus > Rhizorhabdus wittichii. Next base: position 19,004 of record CP000700.1, on the reverse strand, counting down.
CGTGCCGGTCGCCAATGCCTCGCGGACGGCCGCTTCGACCGGCTCCAGACCATCGGTCAGCACGGCCGACAGCACACGGACGAACCGGCGGTCGGCATCGTCGCCATTGCCAAGCTTGCGGCGCAGGCGCGCCAGCGCCGGCGGCAGATCCCAGTCCTGGAAGGGCGCGCCGTTCCGCAGCGCTCCGGGCTTGCGGGCCAGTACCGGCAGATAATGCCAGGGGTCATAGATCGTGCGGTTGCGCCCGAAGTAGCGGGGATGCTCGGCGACAACCTCCTCGCCGCAGCGCACGACAATGCGGTCGGCATAGGCCCGGACCTGCACCGTCCGCCGCGCCACCGTCGAGAGAACCGAGTAGCGGTTGCGATCGAAGCTGATCAGGCAGGTGCCCGTCACCGCATGCTCGCTCTCGTTAAAGCCGTCGAACGGTCCCAGCATCGGCTGCAGTGCCGATCGCTCGATCTCCAGCGCCTGCGCCACGGTCAGCTCGCCCTGTTCCGGGTGTGCCTGTCGTTCCGCCCAGCGCTGGCACTCGGCCTCCAGCCAGCCATTGAGCTCGTCGAGGCTGGCGAACCGCAACCGGGGTTGGAAGAAGCGGCCCCGGATCGTCTGCACCTGGTTCTCGACCTGGCCCTTCTCCCATCCCGCCGCCGGCGAGCAGGCGGTGGGCTCGACCATATAATGGTCGGTCATGATCAGGAACCGCCGGTTGAAGACCCGCTCCTTCCCCGTGAACACGCTCGTCACCGCCGTCTTCATATTATCGTAGATGCCGCGGCCCGGCACGCCGCCGAAGAAAGCAAAGCCGCGCGCATGCGCGTCGAACAGCATCTCCTGACTCTCGCGCGGATAGGCCCGGACATAGACCGCCCGCGATGCACACAGCCGCATATGCGCAACCTTCACGCGCATCGGCTTGCCGGCGATCTCCACATCCTCATGGCTCCAGTCGAACTGGTAGGCCTCGCCCGGCTTGAACATCAGCGGGATGAAGGCGGTGACACCATCGCCGGCATCCTTGCGCCGGTCGGCCTTCCAGCGCGCCGCGTAGCGCCGAACGGCATCGTAGGAACCCTCAAAACCTTCGCGCTCCAGCAGATCATGTATCCGCGTCATCCGCAGTCGCTCGCGCCTGCCGCGCACCTCGTTCTCTTCCAGCAGTGTGTTCAGGCGATCCTGAAACGGCCCGATCCTAGGCAGTGGCTGAACCTTGCGCTGATAGTCGAATGCGCCTTCCGGCGCCCGGATCGCCTTGCGGATCACCTTCCGCGACACATGCAAATCCCGCGCGATCGCCTTGATCGCCTTGCCGCCGGCATACTCGCGCCGAATCCGAACCACTGTCTCCAAAATCAACATCCCGATCTCGCCGCCTGAAAATCCAGCCGGCTGCTTAAACCATCGAAATGAGGGGTCCCTTTTAGACGCCGATCACCCCGCTAACGGGGTCCTTTTTGCACGCCGATCCACAATCGCATCGGCCATTTTTTGAAGTTGAAAGGTGGTTCGACTTTCATTATCGAGTCATTCAACACAGGGCAAGCCACCAATGGGCTGCCGTATTTCAGGAGAGGATCGCATGGGGTTCCGTCATTCCATTCATGTTTCTGCGCTCGCGTCCGTTGCCACTCTGGCTCTGGCGACTGCTGCCTTTTCCGCCCCGGCGATGGCGCAGGAAGCGGCGGCCGACGACAGCGGCGCGATCATCGTCACGGCCCGTCGGCGCGAAGAAAGCCTTATCGATGTTCCGATTTCGGTGACGGCGATCAGTGGCGACGCCCTTCAGAAATCCGGCGCGATCGACATCACCGACATCAGCCAGTCGGTCCCCAACGTCACCCTGGAAACCTCGCGCGGCACCAACTCGACGCTGACGGCGTTCATTCGCGGCGTGGGCCAGCAGGATCCGGTCGCCGGTTTCGAGGCAGGTGTGGGCCTCTATCTTGATGACGTGTATCTGAACCGTCCGCAGGCGGCCGTTCTCGACATTTATGATGTGGAGCGGGTCGAGGTGCTGCGCGGTCCGCAGGGCACGCTTTATGGCCGCAACACGATCGGCGGCGCGGTCAAATATGTGACGAAGCGTCTGACCACGGACCCCACTCTGTCGGTGCGTGGCACCTATGGCAGCTATGATCAGGCCGATGGCGTCATCACGGCATCGACGCCGGTCGGCGATGGGACGCTGAAGTTCGGCGGGGCGCTGGCGCGCCTGTCGCGTGGCGGTTTCGGCGACAATCTGACGACCGGCCGGGAAAACTATAACAAGGACGTCTGGGCAGGGCGGTTGAGCGCGCAGGCCGATGGCGAGGGTTTCTTTGTCCGACTGACCGGCGATTACACCAAGGACAAGAGCGAACCGCGCGGCGGCCATCGCCTGATCCCCGGCCTTTTCAGCGGCGCGCCGGTGCTGAACGATGTCTACGATACGCGTGCTGGCCTGCTCGATCCCAAGCAGGACGTAGAGGCCTATGGCGTTTCCCTGTTCGGCGAATTCGAAGTCACGGACGGTTTCACGCTGCGTTCGATCACTGCCTGGCGCAAGGACAACAGCGCTACGCCGATCGATTTCGACAGCCTGGCGGCGGTCGATGGCGATGTGCCCGCCTTCCATAACAACCGTCAGCTTTCGCAGGAAATCCAGCTGCTGGTGAGCACCGGCAACCTGAACGGCCTGATCGGCGGCTATTTCCTCGACGCCAAGGCGCGCACCGTGTTCGACGCGCGCCTGCCCGGCGGGGTCACGCCCCTGACCTTCGGCGATGTGGGCACCGAAACCTTCGCGATCTTCGGCGACTTCACCTACGACTTCACGCCGCAACTCAGCCTGTCGGTCGGCGGTCGCTATACCTGGGATGAACGCACGTCGCAGATCCTGCGCCGCACCTATCTGGGTGGCGGATCGCCCTTCTTCGGCGGTACGGGGACGCTGTTTGCCACCACCTCCGATTTCCGCGGCTCGCAGACGTTCAAGGAATTCACGCCGCGCGCCTCGCTGTCGTTCAAGCCGACCCAGGACCAGACGCTCTATGCAAGCTATGCCAAGGGCTTCAAGGGCGGCGGCTTCGACCCGCGCGGCCAATCCACCGCATGCCGCACACCCACCGGCGGCACGTGCACCCCGCAGCAGGTGTTCGATTTCCTCTCGTTCGATCCGGAAACGGTCGAAACCTATGAAGTCGGTTACAAGGCGTCCTATGGCCGCCGCCTGACCATCGCATTGTCGGGTTTCTATTCCGATTATACCGATGTGCAGGTGCCCGGTTCGATCGGCACCACGGTCAATGGTCAGCAGACGTTCGTGGGCATCACCACCAATGCGGGCAAGGCGCGCATCCAGGGTATCGAGTTCGAAGGAAACCTGCTGGTCGCCAAGGATATCGGTGCGCCTGGCAGCCGCCTGAACCTCAACTGGGCGGGCGGTTATATCGACGCCAAGTACAAGCAGTTCATCGATTCGCGCGGTATCGACGTCGCCAACCGGCGCGCGTTCCAGAACACGCCGAAATGGACCGCTTCGGGCACGCTGGCTTATTCGATCCCGGCCTTTGGCGGCGATATTTCGACCAGCACCACGGTTTCCTATCGCAGCAAGTCGCAGCAGTTCGAACTGCGCACGCCGGGTCTGGATCAGGCCGGCTATGCGCTGTGGGATGCCAGCATCGTGTGGACGTCGGAAGGCGGCCGTTATTCGCTGGGCGTGCATGGCCGCAACCTGACCGACAAGCAGTATATCGTGTCGGGCAACAACTTCCTCAGCCAGAATCCGGACACCGGCAATTTCAATCGCAACGCTGCGGGCGCGCTGATCCCGACGCTGGGCCGCGAAGGCGTGCTGACTGCCTATTACGGCAATCCGCGGCAGGTGTTCGTGTCCGCTGGCGTGAAGTTCTGATCGTCCGGCAACGGACTGTGATCGGGCAAGGGGGTATCGGGGCGGCCATGTCCGTCCCGATACCGATTGCTCGCAATAAGTGGCGGTCGCACCTGTTGGGCTGATGGCGACGCCGGTTGCCCTCGCCGCGTCCCCATGAGACAGCATGCGTCGCGAGGAGACAGTGATGACGAGCAGCGAACCGGGCCGGGACGGCCGCTATAAGTGGCTGGTGCTGGCCATGCTGCTGCTGGTCTATACCTTCAATTTTCTGGACCGGCAGATCCTTGGCATCCTGGCCATTCCCATCAAGACCGAACTGGGGCTGAGCGATACGCAGCTGGGTGCGCTTGGTGGGATCGCCTTCGCGCTCCTCTATTCCACACTGGCGATTCCGCTCGCGCTGCTGGCCGATCGTACCAGCCGCACATGGGTCATCACCATCAGCCTGGCGGTCTGGAGCGGCTTTACCGCGCTCTGCGGCATGGCCGGCAACTTCGTTCAGCTCTTCGCCTTTCGCGTCGGCGTGGGTGTGGGCGAAGCGGGCGGCGTGGCGCCATCCTATGCCGTGATTTCCGATTATTTCCCGCCGCAGCAACGTGCACGTGCGCTGTCGATCTATTCGCTGGGAATTCCATTGGGGTCGGCGGGCGGCGTGTTGCTGGGCGGCTATATCGCGCAGCGGGTGGAGTGGCGGACGGCCTTTCTGGTCGTCGGTGCGCTGGGCCTGCTGATCGCGCCGCTGTTCCGCCTGACCGTGCGCGAGCCGGTGCGGCCGGTTGCCACCGGAGCAGGCGAGCCGGTTTCGGCGGTCTTCGGCATCCTGGCGAAAAAACGCAGCTTCTGGCTGCTGGCGCTGGGTGCGGCGTGCAGTTCGATGTGCGGCTATGGCGTCGCATTCTGGCTTCCGGCACTGCTGATGCGCAGCTTCGGCCTTGATCTGCTGGGCGCGGGGCAGTTCCTCGGCGGATTGCTGCTGCTCGGCGGGGTGGCGGGCGTGCTGCTGGGCGGATGGCTGGGGGACCGGCTGGGCGGACGGGACAAGGCGGCATATGCCTGGATCCCGGCGGCGAGCTATATTATCGGCATGCCGCTATTCGTCATCGGTGTGCTGTCGCACAGCGTGTCCTTTACCTTCATGATGTTCATCGTGCCGCAGGCGCTGGTCTATGTCTGGCTCGGCCCGGTGCTGACCGCGGTGCAGCATCTGGTGCCGCCGCAGATGCGCGCCAGCGCCTCGGCCAGCTTCCTGCTGATCAACAATCTTGTGGGATTGGGCTTGGGAAGCTGGGCCGTGGGCAGCCTGTCCGATGCGCTGACGCCCGCTTTCGGTGTGGAGGCACTGCGCTATGCCATTGTGGCCGCGCTCGGCTTCTACCTGCTCGCTGGCCTGTTCATGGCGCTCGCCGGAAAGTCGCTGCGCAAGGACTGGGTGAGCGCCTGACGCGTCCCAGTCCTAACGTTCCTTGGTGGCGCTGAACGTCACGTCGGGATTGCGTTCCTGCTGATAGTTCACGTCCCACGCGCTTTTCGCCATGAACACCAGATTGCCGTCGCGGTCGCGCGCCAGGTTGGACCGGTTGAACTCCACCAGTCCCTTGATCGCGGCATCCGGGCCGCCGATCCAGCGGGCGGTCTCGAACGGCGCAGGTTCCAGCATGGCGCCGACCTTATATTCCGCCTCCAGCCGGGAAATCAGCACGTCCAGCTGCAGCTGGCCGACCACGCCGACGACCCACTGGCTGCCGATTTCCGGGTAGAAAACCTGGATCACGCCTTCTTCCGACAGATCGTCCAGCGCCTTGCGCAGCTGCTTGGTCTTGGTCGGGTCCTTCAACACGACACGGCGCAGGATTTCCGGCGCGAAATTGGGCAGGCCGGTGAAGCGCACATCGTTCTTTTCCGACAGCGTATCGCCCACGCGCAGCGTGCCGTGATTGGGAATGCCGATGATGTCGCCGGGAAATGCCTCATCGGCGATCTCGCGGTCCTGCGCGAAGAACAGGATGGGCGAATGCACGGCGATCGGCTTTCCCGATCCCGACGGCGTCAGCTTCATGCCGCGCCGGAATTTGCCGGAACATAGCCGCATGAATGCGATACGGTCCCGGTGCTGCGGGTCCATGTTCGCCTGCACCTTGAAGATGAAGCCGGTAACCTCGCCCTGTTCCGGTTCGATGGCTGCCGGTTCGGCGGGTTGCGCGCGCGGCGGCGGCGCATAGGCGGCGAGCGCGTCGATCAGTTCGTTCACGCCGAACAGCTTCAGCGCCGATCCGAAATAGACCGGGGTCAGGTCGCCATGGCGATAGGCGGCAAGATCGAAACTGGCGTAGCCACCCTGGGCCAGTTCCGCCTCCTCGCGCAGCAGCGCCAGGCCATCCTCGCTCAACACGTCGGCCAGCGCGGGATCGGCAAGGCCGGAGACATGCGTTTCCTTGCCCTCGAACTCCTTGCTTGCTCCCGTGGGCTGCCGCAGCCGGTTCTTCGCAAAGTCGTAGATGCCTTCGAACGTGCCGCCCATGCCGACCGGCCAGCTCATCGGGCATACGTCGAGCGCCAGCGCATCGGCCACTTCGTCCAGCAGTGCGAAGGGGTCGCGCCCCTCCCGGTCCACCTTGTTGACGAAGGTGATGATCGGCACGTTGCGCAGGCGGCATACCTCGAACAGCTTGCGTGTCTGCGGCTCGATGCCCTTGGCCGCGTCGATCACCATCACGGCGCTGTCGACGGCGGTCAGCGTGCGATAGGTATCCTCGCTGAAATCCTCGTGCCCCGGCGTGTCGAGCAGGTTGAAGGTGACGCCGTCCCGCTCGAACGTCATCACCGAACTGGTGACCGAAATGCCGCGCTGCTGCTCGATCTTCATCCAGTCCGAACGGGCGCGGCGGTTGGCGCCACGCGCCTTGACCTCGCCGGCAAGGTGGATCGCTCCGCCCTCCAGCAGCAGTTTTTCGGTAAGCGTGGTCTTGCCGGCGTCAGGGTGGGAAATGATCGCGAAAGTGCGGCGGGATGGAATGGTCATGGGGCGGCTCCCTAAGCACAAATCGCGATAAACGCCAGCTTTCAGCCCGCCTGAAGCGTCACGTTCATGTGGAAGGAACGCTGGTCACCGGGATCAAGACGCATGATGCCGGGCTTATCCCAGATTTCGCCGTCGAAGTTGACCGGATCGGCCATGCCTGCCCAAGGTTCTATGCACAGATAATGGGCGCCGGGCTTCTGCCACAGGCCAAGCCAGGGCATGCCGGGAAAATCGATCCGCAGGTTCGGGCTGCACGGTGCGCCCCATAGCAGGCTGCGGCTTTCCAGCCGGTCCCATATAGGCCCAGTCGGCCCCAAGCTGCGATTTTGGCCAAGTCGGAGAACGTTTTGGGAACGTGGCATTCGGTATTGACGATGGAAATCATAGAAGAGGACAGTTCGCTCCATCATAGGGAGTGGGTTGATGGATCGGAGTATTCCGGGCGGGGATTTGATCGGACGATGGAGCCTGAGCTTTGCCGATATTGATTTTGTAAATTCGAAGCCGGCCCTGACGCGCCTTGGCCTCGCCGCGCAGCTGAAATTCTTCGCTTCCCTGGGGTTTTTCGCGATCGATCCCGGCTCAATCCCTACCGATGGCCTCTCGTATCTGGCCGAGCAACTCGGTGTCGAGGCTGGCGAGATAGCCGGTTATGACTTTTCCAGTCGGACAGCACGACGGCATTGTGCGGAGATCCTGATCCATCTTGGATATCACCGCATGAAGCGGGTGGATCGCGCGCAATTGACGGAATGGATTGCTGGCGAGCTGTGCCCGGGCGGCCAGTCGATCAATGCCATGCTTGAGCATGTTTTCCTGTGGTGCCGGGACCGGCGTATTTATGGGCCGTCGCGCAAGGAGCTTGAACGTGTCGTTCGCTCACAACGGCAAGATTATCTGGACACCTGGCTGATCGGAACCAGTGATCGGCTTTCGTCAGATGCGGTGGCGTTATTGGAAGCCTCGCTTGCCGATCCGGACAGCTCGACCGGATTCAACAGGATGAAGGGTGACGCCGGACAGGCAACGCTCGACAACATTCTCGACGTGACCGAGAAACTCGCCTTTATCCAGAGACTTGATCTTCCCCATGATCTCCTGACGGCTACGGGCAAGCCATGGGTCGATCAGATTGTTCGCCGCGTTGCCGGTGAAAAGGCCTCGGAGATGCGCCGGCATGCGCCGGCGCGACAGCTCGGCCTTTATGCGATTTATCTAATGTCGCGGGAGGCGCAACTCACTGACGCGATGATCGACCTGCTGATCGAAACCGTTCACAAGATCGGAACGCGCTCGAAACGCAAGGTGGTGGGCGATATCGCGAAAGACATCGAGCGGGTCTATGGAAAGGAGCGCCTGCTGGTCGAGATCGCCAGCGCCTCGATCAATGAACCATCGGGGCGCATCTGCGATGTCATTTTCCCGATCGCCGGTAAGGCCAAGCTGGCGGCGATCGTCAAGGAGAGCCATGCGAAGGGCGCTCTGGACCGGCGCATCTACAAGGTGATGCGTGGTTCCTGGGCCAATCATTACCGGCGCATGCTGCCAAGCCTGCTTTCCGTACTTGAGTTCCGGTCGAACAACGCGGTGTGGCGGCCGGTCCTGGCGGCCCTCGACTGGATCAGGAGCAAGGTGGATGGCGGATGCCGCTTCGTGCCATTGCAGGATGTTCCGATCGATGAGGTGATTCCAGCGCGATGGCGCAGTTCCGTCATTGATGACGATGGGCGGGTAAACCGGATCAGCTATGAGCTTTGCGTCCTGACGCAACTGCGCGACCGCATCCGCTCCAAAGAAATCTGGGTGGTCGGGGCGGATCGCTATCGCAATCCCGATGACGATCTTCCCAAGGACTTCGAGATCAGGCGAGATGCGTACTATTCCGGCCTCAGCCTGACGCCAGATGCGCAGGCGTTTTGCGCCTCGATCCGGGAGGAGCTTGAACGGGAACTGTTGCTCCTCAATGCCAATATTCCACAAAACGACAAGGTCCGGCTCCTGTGGCGCGGCGACAACCGGATATCGATTACACCGTTCAAGCCCTTGCCCGAACCGAAGGGTCTCGCTTCGATCAAAAGCGAGATCGGTCAGCGCTGGCCGATGACCGGACTGCTGGACGTGTTGAAAGAGGCTGCTCTGGACACGGGATTGATGGATGCTTTCGAAACGTCGGCCTCGCGGGTTACCCTGTCGAAAGCAGCCTTGGCTCAGCGTCTTTTGCTGTGTCTCTATGGCTTGGGCACGAACGCCGGGCTCAAGCGGGTCGCTGGCGCAACACCCGATGTCAGTTACGAGGAATTGCTGCATGTCCATCGCCGTTTCATCCACGCGCCAGCGCTGAGGGAGGCGTGCGCGCGGGTAGCAAACGCGACACTGGCAATCCGCAATGCCGCAGTATGGGGAGATGCGGGCACGGCATGCGCGTCCGATTCAACGAAGTTCGGCGCGTGGGACCGCAACCTGATGACGGAATGGCACGCCCGCTATGGCGGCCGTGGCGTCATGATCTACTGGCATGTGGAGAAGCGCGCGACCTGCGTTTATTCCCAGCTCAAGCGGTGCTCTTCCTCGGAGGTCGCCTCCATGATCGAAGGCGTGCTACGCCATTGCACCGACATGGAAATCCAGCGCCAGTACGTCGATAGCCACGGCCAGAGCGCAGTCGGCTTTGCGTTCTGCCGACTCCTTGGATTTGAGCTTGCCCCGCGGCTGAAAGCAGTGGCACGCCAGAAACTGGCCCTTCCCCAAGCCGGCATGCGCACGCGGCTTTCCAATTTACTGCCGATCCTCTCCAGCCCGATCGACTGGGACGAGATCGAGCAACAATATGACGAAATGGTCAAATATGCCGCTGCCATGCAATCGCGCACCGCCGATCCGGAAGCGATCCTGCTCCGGTTTGCCAGAGCCGAAGTGATGCACCCGACCTACAAGGCGCTGAGTGAACTCGGCCGCGCGGTCAAAACAATCTTCCTATGCCGGTATTTGCGTCAGGAGGCATTCCGCCGCGAGATCCACGAAGGGCTGAATGTGGTTGTATTCTGTTGAAGAAGTCAGCTGCGAGACCGTTTGACTGCGCTTCGCGATGGACGCGAGCGACGTCCTTTGCCGATCAGGCCGGTGCGGGCCTGGCCATCGGGATGATCTTTGCCATTTTGCGGAGGTTCTGTGCCGCTGCGGCGAGGTGGAACTCGTCTCTTGCGCCATTGGGGCCGCGCAGGCGCAAGCGATCCAGCTTCAGGATGCGCTTGAGGTGGGCGAACAGCATCTCGACCTTCTTGCGCTGGCGACGTGAGACGAGATACGCGTCGGTGGTGGCGATGTCGCGGGCCAGATCGCGCGCGCCTTCGTGGATCGATCGGGTGACCTTGCGAGCGGGCATGTTGGGCGTGCATCGCTGGCGCAGAGCACAGCTCTGGCAGTCCTGCTGACGCGCGCGGTAGCGGATCGAACCGTCCTTATCGACGCGATCACGGGGCGTGCTGAAGTTGCGGTTGGAACGCCGTAGGCGGTTGCCGACCGGGCAGATGTAGCTGTCGTCATCATGGTCATAGACGAAGTCGGCGCGCTCGAAGCTGCCGTCAGTCCGAGCGGACTTGTCGAACACCGGAATATGCGGCTCGATGCTCATCTCTTCGACCAGCCAGGCCAGGTTGGGGGCAGAGCCATAGGCGGTATCGGCCACGAGGCGCTCGGGCCAGATGCCGAAGCGATCCTGCGTTCGCTCGATCATCCTGCGCTGGGCGGTCACCTCCGCCTGCCGCACCGAGGTGGTCGCCTCGACATCGACGATGACCGCATGATCGAGGTCGATCAGATAGTTGGTGCTGTAGGCGTAAAAGGCCGCCTCGCGCGTGGCGGCGGTCCAGCGCGAGGCTGGATCGGTGAGATTGATCCGCTTGGGTGTCACCGGCGTTGCACCGCCGAACGCCGCATCGTCCAGCACGTCCAGATACTCAGCGACCGCACGACCGACCGCTTCCGGCGGCAAGCCCTCTTCACCCGGCACCGACCGTTGCCGGTGGACATCCGCCCGGATCAGGCTCGCATCGACCGCAAAGCCTTCGCCGCCGACCAGTCCTTCGGCCATGCAGCGCGCCACCGTCATCTCGAACAGTTGCCGCAGCAGATCGCTGTCGCGGAAGCGTCCATGCCGGTTCTTCGAGAACGTCGAGTGATCGGGCACGTCGCCCTCCAGCCCCAGCCGGCAGAACCAGCGATAGGCGAGGTTGAGATGCACCTCGTCACACAGCCGTCGCTCCGACCGGATGCCCATGCAATAGCCGATGATCAGCATCCGGATCATCAACTCTGGGTCGATCGATGGCCGACCCGTCTCGCTATAATAAGGCCGCAGGTGCTCGCGGATATCCGACAGGTCCACGAACCGGTCGATCGAGCGTAGCAGATGATCCGGCGGCACATGCCGCTCCAGATTGAAGCTGTAGAACAGCGCTTCCTGCGCCACCGTCCGCTCGCCCATCATCGGATCATCTCCGCTCGCCTATGCAGAGTGAATCAGACCTTCAGCGCCACTTCAAGCGCAAGTTTTTCAACAAAATAGGTTGAGAACTGGAACGGCGCTAATGGTTTCGTGTTCTTCGGCAAGGGCGGCGAGATCGCCACCAACCGCATCCATGAGCAGGAAATCTCCGTTCTGGCGCTACACCTCCTGCAAGCGTCGCTGGTGTATGTGAACACCCGCATGCTTCAGACCGTACTGGTTGAGCCGAAGTGGGCGGGGCGGATGACGCCGGAAGATTATCGTGGTCTCACGCCGTTGATCTACAGTCATGTGAACCCTTATGGCCGCTTCGACCTCGACCTGAACGACCGGATTGATTTTGGACGGCTTGCAGCGTGAGGCGGCTGATCGGCCTATAACATTTGGGTACACCCCAGAGTGATAGGGCCGAGTGACACCATTCGTCTGTCACAAAAGGGTGGGTTTGCGCTCAATGTGACGATACACTGCAAGAGCCACCCTAATGTGACGGATTTTGCACTTGGCTCGTATCGGATATGCCCGCGTCAGCACCACGGACCAGGATCTGGATATCCAGATTGGCCGCCTCAAGAATGCAGGTTGCGAAATTATCCGTTCCGAGACCGGATCGGGGGCCTCGCGGAGCGGGCGCACGGAACTGGAAACGATCATGCAGTTTATGCACACCGGCGACGAGCTGGTCGTGCTGCGGCTCGACCGGCTCGGCCGCTCCACGCGCGATGTCCTGAACCTGGTGCATGAGCTTGATGAAAAGGGAGCTTCGCTGCGCATCCTTGAGCCAGAGGTGACGACGGCGGGCGACATGGGGCGAATGGTCATCACCATACTCGGCATGGTCGCCGATATGGAGCTGAAGTTCATCAAGGATCGTCAGCGCGCCGGGATCGAAGCGGCGCGCGCCGAAGGCGTTTACAAAGGCCGGAAGAAGAACGTCGATGACGATGAAATCCGCCGTCGCCTTGCCGCCGGCGCCAGCAAGGCCCGCGTTGCCCGCGACCTGAAGGTCTCACGAATGACCGTCTATCGGGCGCTCGACATTATTCCGTCACAGACCAAACTGCCGGAAAAGCCGCCCACTGCCAGCATCGCCCTGCATCTGATTATCGAGAACTTCAACAAGCGTGGAAGAGGTAGAAAACCCGCTCGGGAGCGGATTGAGGCGATGCTGGAACGCGACTACGCCATGGTAAAAAACGGCAATTGTGATTACAAACTGACCGTCGCCTATGACCCCGATCCGGATGGCATTTCCCTTGATGAGGAAATCCAAAGCCTCCTCTCCGAGATGTTCAACATCGCAGAGAGCTACAATTGCTCCATGGAAGCCGATATCTACGAGGTCGGTGGTCAGCAACGGTCCTGGTAGAATCAATCAAGCGTTCAGTGTTCGTTCTTCAACCTGGCCAAAATCGCAGCTTCGGGCCGACTGGGCCTAATAACTACCATGGCGTGATTGCTTCGCCGAAAATCGTGGCGGCAATAGGACAGTGTCGTGGCGTTAACTGCCATGTTTGCATGTGAACATGACGACATTGAGTTTAACTTCGGCCCAGGCTCCTTCCGATCAACCAAAGGTGGAAAACATGGGCCGCCACGAACGCGCCTCCAATAAAGATCAGGGACGGTAACAGCATCCCCTCCTGCCCCGGCCTCGGCGTTAGGGTCATCGCTGCAACATTGAACAGCCCCAGCACACAGATCGCAAGGAAGGGCGTGAAGCTGAGAGCTAGAACGCGAGGTGCGGACCAATTCACCAAATTGGAAAGCGGCTCTGATCGTGAAAGCCGCTATTGCATCGGCAGTTCCTTTCCTGCCGGAAACGGGCGTTTGCCCGGATGGACAATCCGATCATCACCAGTGCGAAGATGGCGGACACGATTAGCACGGCATGAGTTTTCCCCTAAGCTATATGTTTGCATGTGAACATGCTCACTTGCCTACAGGACTTTCCCCCATCTTTCGGAGCCAGTCGTTGAACGCCTCGGCCATCGCGTCCTGCAAGCTCATGCCGTGCTTGCGGGCGGTCATGTGCATGGCGAACGACATTTCCGGGCTGAAATAGCCCGTCATCGCCTTCTTGCCCTGACGGCTCGGCGCAACCGGGCTGCTGCTCGAACTGCTGCCGGTGCCTACGCCAGTGCTGCGGGCGGTCAGCGCGGCCGCCCTTCCCTCCGGCTCGGTCGACGCCGGCGTTGGTGCGGGATCGCGATCCCGCAATGCAAGCAATGATCCCTTCCGGCTCATGCGCTGGCCCTCCGCTTCGTTGATGCTTGCATGTTTACATGCTCGCATGTCCACTTGTAAAGCTGGCGCACCTCGTCTGCCGCCTTGCCGTCCGGCTCGATCTCCATCGCGGTTTTCCCCTCGGCCGCCGCGTGACGGAACGCGGCACGATCCGCAACACGGTGCGGGCAGGCGTCCAGCCCATAATCCTGCACAAGCTGCGTCGCTTCCTCATACATGCGCGGCGCGGTCGGGCTTCCCGCCGTGAAGATCACGAAAGCGGGCTTGCCGCGCATCTTCACAAGGCTGGCGGTCGTCTTGATCGCGGCCAGGTCGAACGCGCTCGGCCGACATGGGATCAGCACCAGGTCGGCCGCCTCGACGGCGGCGCTGGCGGCGCTGTCGGCATGGGGCGGGGTGTCGATCACGATGAACGCTGCGCCTTGCGCCCTCGCCTGCTCGATCTTGGCGGCAAGGCGAGGGGGGGCGCTGTCGATCACGACCGGGGGCGCATCCTTGCGCCACGCCGCCCACTGGCTCGCTGTCGCCTGCGGGTCGAGGTCGATCACCAGCGCGGTATGGCCAGCATCCTCGGCGGCGGCGGCCAGATGCAGGGCGAGGGTGGTTTTCCCCGCACCACCCTTCTGGCTGATAATGGCGATTGTTGGCATGTGAATATCCTTACATGACCGCATGTTTGCATGTGGGCATAGTGCAAGCCGTGCCTGAATGAAAGGGGCAGGGGGAGGACGCTTAACCACCCTCGTCATCGTCGGCGTCCAGCGGCTCATGCTGCATGATCCCGTGCCCTTCAATCGGGCAAAGCGGCGCTCCGGCCAATTCCAGCCACTTGCGCGCGGTCCTCACAGTATAGCCGCACGTCGCGCACTCGCATTTCAGCATCCGGGTTTTCTGCTTCTTGGGCGCGGTCGACTCCCCGCCGGTGTCGAGATGGGCATGGGGGAGGGAGCCAGCGGCCTCAAGGATCGGTGCGATGGCCGCAAGTAAGGCGTCGCCGGGAGTGGTGGCGCGCATCGGCCCGACAAGGCCCAGCCCAAGCGCGACCCGTTTAAACGCCTTCCCATGCCCTGCCGGGATGCCGACAGCGGCATGGACCAGCTCGTGGGCGAGGATGGCGGCGATCTGCGCGGGCATGGCGTCAGGCGCATGCGCTAGGTCCGGGCGGATGAAGATTTCAAAATGCCCGTCCGCGCTGAGCCGGTTGTCCCAGCACTCACCGATCGCCTTGCCCTTCGCGCCTCTACTGGTGAAGCCGATCGCCACGCGCACGCGGTCGGGCAGGGGGGCGTCCAGCGCCTCGAACAGCGGAGCCATGCCCTGCGCCACGGCATTGAGCCAGCTTTCGCGGGTTTCGTGGGTCATCGTCTTTACTCCCTTCAAATCGCCTGTCCGGCGATGGCCATGCCATCGGCCGGAACACGGACGCCCAAGAACGCCGGCGGGAGAGGGGGGCAGCGGGAATCGACGGGGTGGAGCGGCCGCAGCGTAGCGAGGCACGGCCCGTCTATCCCGTTGCGGGGGAGAGGCGGCCGGGACCGCCTTTCCCCCTTCAAACAGGATCGGCGCCGGCGCACGCCGGCATTGCTGCGCGAGATCCGCGCAGCGATCTCGCTTCCGCCATGTGGATCGTCACCTTGGGCCAAGACCGCTTGCGGGCTTGGGGAGCGTGAGCGACTAGAGCCACGATGCCGCGTCAGCGGCAGGCGCATAATCACCGCACCCATTGCCAAAATCAGATTTTGTGACTACGTTGGGACTACGTTTTCAGAAGGAAATCCCAATGGCTGTTTCCGACACCTATGTCCGCGCCAGGATCGACAATACGACGAAGGAACGCGCCACCGCCGCGCTGGGCGCGATGGGCCTTTCGATCTCCGACGCTATCCGACTGTTGATGCTGCGTATCGCCGACGAACGGCGCTTGCCTTTCGAGGTCAAGGTTCCGAACGCCGCGACACGCGAGGCAATGGCAGAGCTGGCGGCGGGGAAGGGGACCAAGTTCGCCAGCGTCGATGCGCTGATGGCGGACCTCCGTGCGGACGATTGATCGTTCGACCCGGTTCAAGCGCGACTACAAGCGGGAATCAAAGGGCCGGCATCGAGCGACCCTCGATGCCGATCTTCTGCCTGTCCTGGCCGCGCTCGCGACCGACACGCCGCTTGATCCCAAATACCGCGACCATGATCTGAGCGGCGATTGGGCGGGCTACCGCGATTGCCACGTCAAGCCCGATCTGGTGCTGATCTACGCCAAGCCCGACGACGAAACGCTGCGCCTCGCGCGCCTTGGCTCGCATAGCGAGGTATTCGGATAGATGACGCACATGCGGGCGATCTTCATCCGCCACGGCGAATCCACCGGCAACGCCGGCGTGCCGTGCCATGATCTCGCGGCGATCGAGCTGACGGAGCGCGGCCACGAACAAGCGCGCCAGGTCGCGGCGAGCTGGACGCAAGCGCCCGCGCTCATCGTCACGTCGCCCTATACCCGCACCCGGCAGACGGCCGCGCCGACGATAGCGCGCTTTCCTGGCGTGCCGGTCGAAGTGTGGCCGATCGAAGAATTTACCTATCTGCAACCGGCGCGCTGGAACGGCACGCGCAGCGCCGAACGGATGCCGCACCTCGAACGCTATTGGAGCGCGGCCGATCCGGACTATTGCGACGGGGAAGGGGCGGAGAGTTTCCGCGCCTTGCTCGGGCGCTGCGAGGCGGCGCTGGCCCGCCTCGCGGCCATGCCGCCCGCTTCGCTCGTCTATGTGTTCGGACATGGGCAGTTCATCCAGGCCGCGCGCGCGATCGTCGCCGACGCCGATCTGGACGAGCGCGCCAAGATGCGCGCCTTCTGGCGCAAGGGCGAGCCGCCCGCGATCAGCAACGCGCAGCGGCTAGGGTTTCATTGGGATGGCGACCGCTGGGCGTGTGCGCCGGCGATCGCCGCCTAGATCAACACCCGCTCCACCTCGTCCAGCGTCACGTCATCGGGTCTCCGGTCGTAAAGCTGGGTGGTGCGCGTCGAGCTGTGGTTTGCCATCGTCGCGGCCGTCTCCAACGTGCCGCCGTTTTTCAGATAGGTGGTGATCCCGGTCGCGCGGAACGAATGGTTGCCGATCGCCGTCCCGATCTCGGCCGCGCCCGCGCGCCGGCGCACCATCGCGAACGCATTGGCTTGGGGCAGGGGGGTATCGCTGAGGCGCTTAGTGCCGCGCGCGATCGTGCGGAACAGCGGCCCTTTGCGGTCTTCGCGCAACTCGCACCCGTCGAGATATTCAGCGAGATAATGCTCAAGGTTGTGGTGGCAGGGCATTTCATGGCGCTTGCCGCCCTTCTCGTGCAGGCGCACCCAAAGCCTGCGATTCTGCACGAACACGTCCTCCACCCGCATCGCGAGCGCCGCGCCGATCCGTGCGAATGAATAGACCATCAATCCAATCAGGGCGCGGTCGCGCAGGCCCGCCGGCGTCGTCACGTCGATGGTATCGAGCAGCCGCCGCGCCTCGTCGGGGGCGAGCACCGGCGTCTTGCCGCGCCGCTGGCTATGCGCCGGCCCGCGCACCGATCCGGCAGGATTCACCGGCACGATATGGCCCGTTACCAGCCAGTCGAACAGGTGGCGCACGCCGGCGAGCTGCTGCTTGACGCTGGGCGCGGCCAGCTCGCGCCCCAGCGCCTCGACCCAGGCCGCGACGTGGAGCGGTTGCACGCCAGCGAGAGAGGCAACGCCGCGCGCCTCGCACCAGGCCAGGAAGTCGCCCGCCGCGCGCGCATAGGCACGGCGCGTATGCGGATTGCGGATGGTGACGGCGAAGAACTCAAGGAAGCGCAGCCGCGTGGCGTCGTCGGCCGCCGCGATCAAGGCCGGCAACGCCAGCGCGGGCGAGGGTAGGAGGGCGAGCTGGTTCATCGTGCGATCTTCTGCCAGCGGGCCGGCTCGCGGCGGGGCTTCGCCAGCTCCCGGCGCAATTCGTCAAACACCTCATCGGCGGGACGAACGCGGCCCGCCTTCACGTCCTCAAGCCCGCGTCCAACCGACTCGTCCAATATCCGGCGCAACAGCTCGTCGCGCAAATCGCGGTGCGGCTCCATCTCGATGAAGTTCTGGACGATCGCGAACACCGCCTCGGACGGATCAACGAAATGGCCCCGCTCGACCTGCGCCAACAGCCAATCGGCCATGTCGCCGGGTAGATACACCTCGAAACGCAGCCCGCCCCCGCGCGCCTGCTCGCGCAGCGCCTTGGCCTGGTCGCGCTCGGCGCAGTTGTCGGCAAAAGCCTCGTCGTCATTTTCGATCATGCCGGCATCCCTTTTTACGGTGGATCTTCGGAGACGTTTAAACGCTCTCGGCGGGGTCGCCGCGATAGCGCACCCAAAGGTCGTGCATCGCGTCGCGGTAACCCCAGGCATCGGCATAGGTGGTCGACTCCTGCGCCAGATAGGCCATGACCGTCAGCATATCCTCGGCAATGACGGCATCGACGTTGCAAAGATGCAGGATCGGGAAATGCCCGCACTCGTCGCCATTCCACCAGGCCAACAGAAAATCCGCGACCTTGGCCGACGCGCCGGTCTCGGCCGCGCGCGTGGGCGGCAGCGCGATCGGCAGCAAGCGGCCGATCGCCGCGCCGGCCTCATCGAAGCTTACGGTCCGGATGACAGGGCGGCGCTGCGGCGGTGTCGAGGCCGTCTCGGGCATGGCGATCATGGTCCCCTGAATGTGTGATAATGTCCTTTATCATACATAGAATGTGGCGTGAATCCCGCGCGGCACGATTGCGGTTTCGCCTCTGGCGCTGAGCCGCCATGAAAGCTCCATGATGACATTCAGATTTCGACGGGGATGGGGATGGCTGCTGCTGGCTGCGCTGACGCTCTCCACCATCAGCGACGAAATCACGGAGGCCATCCCGGCGTGGCGCGAGGCGCGATCGGTTCCTCCGGAAGTTCTACGATGACTTTGCGCGCCATTTCACTTAAACGAATCTCAATGCTGCGTAAGTTGTGGTCCCTTTTGCTTGTCATGATCGCGTCATCCCTGGTGGTGACGGGAACCGTGCACGCGCAGGAGAGACCGGGCGCTATCACGATCGAGTGCAGCGGCGCCGTGCATAGCGAAGGCGATGCCGATCAGTCGCAGGGCGATTCTGATAAGGCCGTTCCGCACCACCACGGCACATGCCATGGGCCGTCGCTGAACCTTCCCGCAACCGATGAGCTGGCGGCGATGGCCCGTGCCGGCGGTATGCGCCCATTTGCCGGTTCCGACGCGGCCATCGCATCGCGCTTGGTCGATCCTGGGCTGAGGCCGCCCACCGCCTGACATCTTCCGCTGGCCGGCATCAGCCGGCTCGACGCAA